>DASYIL010000162.1:0-2556 GCA_035997545.1 Pseudonocardiaceae bacterium | reverse complement strand
CATCCCCTCACCCACAACCCGTCCCATAGCGTCGTCGAAGTAGGGGAAGTGCCATTCGTTGGGTGCCTCGACGACGCCGTCGAGGGCGATGAAGAAGTTCGAGACGATCTTGCCCATGCTCTGCTCCTGAGGTCGGTAGCTGGTCCACAGCTCGGACCACTCAACTGTCGCGAAATCATCGCTCCGGACAGCACACCGTCGACGACCGTCGCGCACGACCATTCGGGACCAGCCCCCTGTGTCCCCACAGGCAGTCCGGTGGGACACCCGCCGGGCGTCACGACAGTGCCAGCTCGGGCAGCGGCACGCGCTGGCATGTCTGATCTGGAGTCGCACCGCGGCAGCCCGTCCCGCCTGGCGTCGGTCGTTCTGGAACTGCTCGGGCACTGACCCGAGCAGCCGGCTGGCCGCGGGGGCGTCGTCCTAGTGCTGCGTATCTGACGTCGTTTGTGTCTTGCGGTGTCGCGGGTCGGTCAGGGCCGCGTCAAAGTCGTCGTGCAGGCATCTGAGCTGCGTGGATGCCGCCAAGGACGAGCTGCGACGAGGAGTCGACATGGCGGTGCTGTCCGACGCATCGAACCGCCAGGTCACTTTGACCTGGGCGGAAGGCCGGTGCTGACCTTGCAGGCAGGGAGCCATAGGGAAGGCTCAGGCGCCTCATCGGGGCCAGTGTCGACCATCTCCGCAGGTCAGACCGGACATTTCCGACTCTGACGCGGCCCTGGCGGGTCGGTGGCCTTGGCGATGATCGTGTCGGGGTCCTTGGTCCAGGTGAACGGCCGGCGGCGGTCGTTCCAGGCGGCGATGAAGCGCTCGATGGCGGCGATGAGGTCGGCCACGGTGGGGAAGAAGTTGCCGCGGCGCAGGGCCTGGCGGGTGATGATCCCAAAGAAGTTCTCCACCATGTTCAACTAGGACCCCGACGTGGGGGTGAAGTGCAGGGTGATCCGCGGGTGCCGCGCCAGCCAGGCCTTGACGCTGGGGTGCTTGCGTCAGCTGGAGGCCAGCTGCAACACCGAGGCCCCCGCCCCGCTGGGGGAGCGGGGCGCTACCACCCGGTGGCCGACAACCTGCGGGTCAAGGAAGTCACCGTGGCCCCCGGCTGCGCCGGCGGCGCCCGGGCCCAGCGGTTCGTCATCTGCTACAACTCGGAAGCCGCCGAGCGCGACACCGCGGTCCGCGAGAAGCTCGTTGGCTACCTGCGCGACCTCATCGACGGCTCCGATGCCTGGCGTGTCAGGCGTCGCGACGAGCTCGTCGGCAGCCTCAAGACCACGCCCGGGAGGTACATCATGAGTTCCGATCTGAATCCGTATCAGGCCGAGGCGGCTATCCCGGATTCGACCACTTGCCCCGGTGGACAATGCGTTCTCAGTTTTCCGACGGTACCTGCAGGCAAACGACTCGTGATTGAGAGCGTTTCCGCCCAGCTCGGCCCTGTCGCCGATGCGCTCGTTCTCGAGGGCAGCGGCGTGGCGTATTTCGTCCCGAAGTCGAACCCAAACATCGGGGTTTTAGCCTCGCAGGTGACCGTCTATTACGATACGGGGACCACTCCGACAGCGCGGATCTTTGTTGGCAACTCGACCCAACACACGTCTCTGATCGTCACGCTCGTCGGTCGCCTCCTCGACATCTAGTGGTCCGTATCTGACGTGGTCGGTGTCTTGCGCTGCCGCGGGTGGGTGGCCTTGGCGATGACGGTGTCGGGGTCTTTGGTCCAGGTGAAGGCCGCGCAGCGGTCGTTCCAGGCGTCGATGAATCGGCCAATGGCGGCGATGAGGTCAGCGACGGTGGGAAAGCTGCCGCGGCGCAGGGCCTGGCGGGTGATGATCGAGGAGAACGCCTCGACCAGGTTGAGCCAGGAGCCCGAGGTCGGGGTGAAGTGCAGATGCACCCGCCGATGGCGGGCAAGCCAGGCCCGCACCGCCGGATGTTTGTGGGTGGCGTAGTTGTCCACCACCACGTGCAGCTGCCGGCGCGGATAGGCGGCGGCGACCTGTTTCAAGAAGTTCAGGAACTCCTGGTGGCGGTGCCGCTCGGTGCAGGTGTCGGTCACCTTGCCGGTGGCCACCTCCAGCGCGGCGAACAGCGCGGTGGTGCCGTGCCGGACGTAGTCCGATGTCTGCCGCTCCGCCGATCCCGGTCGGACCGGGAGCACCGGGGCGGTCCGCTCCAGCGCCTGCACCTGCGGCTTCTCGTCCACGCAGAGCACCACCGCTTTCTCCGGCGGGTGCAGGTAGAGCCCGACCACGTCGTGGATCTTCGCTTCCAGTTCGGGGTCGGTGGAGAACTTGAACGCCTCCGCCCGCCAGGGCTGCACCCCGAAGCGGTGCCAGATCCGGGCGATGGTCGCGTGCGAGATCGGCGTCCCCTCGCCGGCCAGCGCCGTCGCCAGCCGCCGGGAGGACCAATGGGTCGCGCCGAACCGGGTCGGCGGCTCGGTGAGGGTCAGCTCCAGCACTCGATCCCGCAGCGCTTCGGGCAGCGGGGAGGGCGTGCCCGGCCGCGGCAGGTCGGCCAGCCCAGCCAGTCCCCGTTCGGCGTAGCGCCGCC
>DASYIL010000161.1:0-4524 GCA_035997545.1 Pseudonocardiaceae bacterium | reverse complement strand
CGCTTGTGCCGTTGCTGGGGTACCTGCGCGGGCTGGGCGTGGCCCCGCAGCCCGAGAGCCCCGCACCGCAGACCGTGGCGGCGGTCCTGCTGGAACGCTACCGAGGCTGGCTGCTGACCGAGCGCGGCCTTGGGGTCAAGGTCGCCCGTGGCTACGTCGATTTGGTCCGTCCGTTCGTCGCCGCTCATGCGGCCAGCGGGGAAGCCGGGCTGCGGGAGCTGGGCACCGGTGATGTGACGGCGTTCATGATCGCCCAGTCGCGGCGGCTGGCGCCCAAGACCGTGCAGCGTTTGGCGAGTGCGCTGCGGTCGCTGCTGCGGTGGTGGCATGTGCAGGGCCTGATCGGCGGGCCGCTGGATCAGGCGGTGCCCAAAGTCGCCAATCGCCGGCCTGGGCTTGTCCAGCCGCTTCCACCAGGCCAGGTAGGGGCGCTGCTGGCGTCCTGCGACCAGGCAACCGCCGCGGGGCGCCGCGATCTGGCGATGTTGACGCTGCTGGCGAGGATGGGCCTGCGGGCGGGCGAGGTCGCCGGGCTGGGTCTGGACGACATCAACTGGCGGTGTGGCGAGATCACGATCCGGGGGAAGAGAAACCGCCTCGATGCGCTCCCGCTGCCCGCTGATGTCGGCGAGGCCATCGCGAGCTACCTGCGGGACGGCCGACCGGCCACCGCGCTGGACCGCAGTGTGTCCACCCGGGTCCGGGCACCACACCAGGGCCTGACCCCGGTCGGGGTTACCCAGGCGGTGGCCGCCGCTGGGCGCCGGGCTGGGCTGGGCGTGATCTACGCGCACCGGCTGCGGCACAGCGCCGCCACGTCCATACTCGCCCAAGGTGGCTCCCTGGCCGAGATCGGCCAGGTGCTGCGCCACCGGCAGACCTCCACTACGGCGGCCTACACGAAGGTCGATATTGAGGCGCTGCGCGCGCTGTCGCGCCCGTGGCCGGGTGCCTCATGAGCGGGCTGCGCGAGGCGCTGGCCGACTACCTGGATCTGCGGCACAGTCTCGGGTTCACGCTCGAGCGCGACGCCAGACTGCTCGACCAGTTCATCGCCTACCTGCACGAGCGTGGCTCTGGCACGGTCACGGTGACCGACGCGCTGGCCTGGGTTACCTTGCCGCCCGGCGCCAGCCCTGGCTGGCTGCGATTCCGGATGCAGGCGGTGCGCGGCTTCGCCGCCTACCTGCGCACCCTCGACCCGGCCACTGAGGTTCCCCCAGCCAGCCTGCTTCCCGGCGGACCGCGCCGCGCGGTGCCCTACCTGTATTCGCCCGCCGACATCACCGCATTGCTCACCCAGGCGGACCGGCTGAAAACGCCGCTGCGCCGGGCGACCATCACGACACTGATCAGCCTGATGGCGGTCACCGGCATGCGCGGTGGCGAGGTAGTCGCGCTCGATGATGAAGACTTCGACACCAGCCGCGGGCTGCTCCTGGTGCGCCACGCCAAGCTGGGCCGCCACCGACTGCTCCCGCTGCACCACACCACGGCCGCAGCCCTGCTGGCCTACCGGCAGCTGCGTGACCAGCACTTCCCGCGGCCACTCAGCGAAGCGCTACTGGTCTCGGACGCGGGCACCCGGCTGCTGTATTACAACGTCGGCCAGACGTTTGCCAAGCTGGCCCGCCGCGCGGGACTGGCCGCCCGCTCCGGCGCCTGCCGCCCGCGTCCACATGATCTGCGGCATTAGGTGGACGGCGGGGTTATGCGCCCTGTCGGCGTGTTTGTGCTGGTGGGCGCCGCGCCGGTAGTGTTTTCGTCCGCATAATCCTGGCGGTCGGTGTTACCGGGCCAGCGAGTCCAGCCAGCCGATCAGAGAGGTGTCCGAGGTCCAGTCGGGCAGGACGTCTGGGGTGAGTGGCTGGTAGGCATTTTCGATCGCTTTGCGTTTGGTCTCCGCGTCTGCGCGGGCGTAGATCTCGGTCGTGGACACGTCGGCGTGGCCGAGCAGGTCGCGGATGTAGATCAGGTTGACGCCGGCCTGGATCAGGTGCATCGCCCGGCTGCGCCGGAGGGTGTGGGGCGTGACCGGCAGTCCAGGGGCCCAGCCGGGATCGCGGGCCCGGACGGCTCGCACGTGGCGTGCCAGGAGTTTGGCCATCCCAGACCGTGTCAACCTGGAGTGGTTCGGTCCGTGGAACAGCGGGTCCGCGTCGGCGCCGAGGCCGGGGTGCGGGTCACGGTGTTCCAGGTAGTCGGCGACGAGCCGGGCGGTCTGGTCCATCACGGGCACGTATCGGATTTTGGATCCCTTCCCTCGGATCGCCGCCGTCATCGGTTTGGAGCGGCGGATGTCGGCGACGTTGAGGTCGCAGAGCTCTTGGACACGGGCGGCGGTGTCGTAGGCCAGGGCGAGCAGGACGGTGTCTCTGACAGCGCGTGCGCTGGCCGTGCCGGGTTCGGCGAGCAGCGCCTTGACCTCGTCTCCAGTCAGGTGCCCCAGATCCGGGGCCGGGGTGTTCTTCTGCCGGATCGCGAGGACCTGGGTGACCTGGTCGAGCTTTTCGGGCTGCTCGACGGCGGTGTAGCGGCAAAACGACTTGATCACCGCGAGGCGCTGGTTGCGGGTGGCCGCCGAGCAGCACCGCTCGGTTTCCAGCCAGTCCAGGAACCGCAGGACCCGGGGCCGGTCGATGTCGGCCAGGCGCAGCTTCTCGGGCGGTATGCGTTCCGCGTCTTTGAACCAGGTGAGCAGCAGTTTCATCGCGTCTCGGTAGGCGGCGACGGTCCTGGGAGAGGCTGCGCGCTCCCCGGCCAGGTGGTCGGTGAAGAACTTCGTCAGCCAGCGCCCGGCCAGATCCGGGGGCGGCGCGGGCCGCGGGCTCACAGCTGGTCCTCGGGCGGGGCGGGGATGACGTAGCCGAACCGGATTTGGGCTTTGGCCATCACCTCGGGGTAGGCGTCTGCGGTCAGCCTCAGGTAGTACTGGGTGCCGCGAAGGTCAGCGTGGCCCATGTAGCAGGCCAGATAGGGCAGCACCGCGGCCAGGTCCGCGTTGTCTGCGGCCCATCGTCGCAGGTTGGCGACGGCGAAGCCATGGCGCAGCGAGTGCGGGTGCGGGCCGCCGGTGAAGTGGGGGATGCCGGCGTCGGTCAGGTAGCCGCGGAATCGGGTGTATACGGTCGCCTGGTTGATCGGCCTGCCCACAGCCCCGCTGTAGAACACGTAATCGCTGTGCTCGGGGGCGGGGTGCGCGGCCGCGGTGTAGGCCTGCAGGGTCGCGGCAAGTCGGCCGGTGATCGGGGTGGTCCTGCCCTCACCGTTCTTCGAATCGCGGATCCGCAGCGTCCCGGCGTTCGTGTCCACGTCCGACAGGGTCAGGTTCAGCGCCTCGGAGACCCTCAGCCCGGCGCCGTATAACACCCTGAACAGAACCGGGTCGACCAGCGCCTTGTTCGAGTAGCAGGACATGGCCTGGGAGTCGATCGCGGCGAACAAGCGGCGCACCTCATCGTCGGTGAGCACATACGGCGGTTGGTGGCGAACCCGGACGCGAGTTGCCGTGGCCGGTGTGTAGGCGTCCCAGCCGAAGGCTTGGGCGTGGTCGGCCAGTTGGCGCAGCGCCAACTCGTTGCGCCTGACCGTGGCCGACCGCAGGTGACGGCCGTAAAGGAACCCCTCGACCGCTTCTTTGGTGATCGACCCGTCCGGGTAGCCCTGCCGCCGGCAGTGGTCGGCGAATTGGCGCAGAACCCGTTGTTGGACTCTGAACCTGTATCCGCCGGCGTGGCGTGAGGCGACCAGGTCAGCGACCAGGTCCGGCAGCGTCGTCTCAGGCATCGCGCTCACCCGCCCCAGCCCGTTCGGTGACGTCTTCGACGTCCAACGCGCAACACCGCAGCCGTTCCACGTCGAACCGCAGGTAGTAGGCCTGAGTCGTATCGCTCGAGGCGTGTCCCAACACGGCCGATACCACCGGCACCGGCGTGCCGTAGCCGATCATGGCCACGGCCAGCGCCCCGCGCAGGGAATGCATCCCGCAGACCTGGCCCGGCGGAAACGTGATCCCGGCGCGGGCGGCGTGCCGCGACAACCGGGAGGCGACCGACGAAGCGCACCCGAACGTGTCGAACGGGTGACGGTGCTTGACGAACACCTTCGGGCAGACCGTCTCGGGGCGGCCGTATTTGACGTAGTCGATGATCGCCCAGCCGACGTCGTCCAGCAGCGGCAGGCTCAACGGCCGACCCGTCTTGCACTGAACGATCGTGATCCTCTTCGCCCGCCAGTCGAGATCGCCCAGTTCGAGGCGACGCAGATCCGAGATCCGCAGCCCGAGCCGGACGGTCGTCAGGATCATCGCGTAGTCGCGTTTGCCGGTGGCGGACTGGCGATCGATCCCGGCCAGCGTCCGGCGGATCTCGTCCACGGTCCACAGGTGCGGCTCGGACTCGTGACGCATGTGCCGCTGTGGCGGCAGCCGATCCGCCAGATTATGCGGTGTCCGGCCCGCCGCGGCCAAGAAGCCCAGGAAGTCGGCCAGGCACGACCTCATGGCCGCGATGGTCTTGCGTCGCA
>DASYIL010000160.1:0-2561 GCA_035997545.1 Pseudonocardiaceae bacterium | reverse complement strand
CATGATCGACTCGACCGTCGAATCGGTCAACAGCGCCCTCAAACGGGCCCGCGCCAGCCTGCAGCGCCGCCTGCCGATAGGCGAGCGCGAACCGCCTCCTGCTCCCGACTCACCCGCCGAGCAGGCGCTCGTGGCAAAGTTCGTCCGCGCGTACCAGTCCGGCGATATCGACGCGCTGGTCGCCTTGCTCACCGCCGATGTCCGCGTCTCCATGCCACCAGTTCCCCTCGAATACCACGGCCGCGACGTCGTGGCCCGCTTCTACACCAGCGTCACCCGCCAGGGCCGGACATATGACCTCGTGCCGACGCGGGCGAATGGTCAGCTGGCGTTCGGGGCCTACCTTCGCGCCCCCACCGGCATCCGCCACGGGACCGGCCTCCTCGTCCTCACCCTCACCGGCGACCGGATCTGCGCCATCACCCGCTTCGACAACAGCGTGCTCCCATGGTTCGGACTGCCGCGATCGCTCCCTGGCTGATCAGCTCTCCGAGTGCGCTCCACATCGGCGATACGGACGCGCAACGACAGAGACCGGATGCCCCCCGAAGGCGCCGACGATCCGAGGGCGCCGCGTCCCCAATGTGCCATTGGACGGCGCAGTGCTGGCCCGCCGCTGTCGTACCGTCGACTCAGCGTTCTCCGGCTACTCCTGGGAGCCCAAGGGGCCCCTGGCGGTCGCGCACCTCTGACACCCGGGGCGGTGGGGCAACGACGGCGCCGGGATGGTGACGTCGGCCAGGAGCCGCTCGATCAGCACGCCCAGCGCGGCAGGTCCACTGCCGCGCTGGGCCCAGGCCAGCCCAACACCGGGTCGCCGCGGCGCCACATACAGTGCGCCGTCCCGGGTTCGGATCCAGACCGAGCTCACAATCCACCGATGCCGAAGCCCAGGGCTACCCCACCAGCAGGAGTTTGTGCTGGTTGAGGACGTGTGCGTAGTGGTCCAGTCCCCCCTCGGACTTGAACCCCCACGGCTGGCCCGTTGAGCCCACCACCGCCCACGCAGATCCACCATCCTGCCCATCCCCCGCGGTTGTCCGTGTCAGCCCCCTACCGTGCAGCAGGCTGTTCGTATAAGCATGTCCGGACCGGCGCTCGATCACAGGCGGAGCATTACTACCTTTGACGAGGAGTTGCGGCCACTTCGCCTCGAAAAGCCGTCGCTACTCCACCACCCTCGGCGCCATCCGCCGCGAACGCCGCGCCTACCGCCAACGCCAATCCGCCGAACACGCGCGCGAGCTAGCACCAGACGAACAAGACATCACCCTCGTCGTCGCCCGCTGGGAATTCGCCGGACTCGGCTACCTCACCATCGGAGACACCGCACTCACCAACCTTGACACGATGCGCCAAGCTCTCGACAAGATCGACTGGGACGACGAGTGAGGAGCCGTTGCTACATGACTGCTACATCGAGGTGTGGGTATGGCGGCTAACGTGGCCGCCCGCGGCCGCCGCCGATCAGGGGCGAACGCCACCAGAAATGCAACCACCGGGCGTCGTGGGTAATCAGAGACACCTGTGCACCTGCTCTGCCTCGACGCTCACCACGCCGACGTGCCAGCCGTTCAGATGGTCAGCTGCGCTGACCACATCATCCGCGCCGCGGACACTGCCAGGCCGCTGGTCGCGGGCATCGGTGGAGTGACTAGGTTGCCGCGGGTGAGCGTGTCGAGGACCACGTCTACAACCAGCCAGTTGATCAGACCGTGGCTGCAGGGCGTGATGCGGACCATGGGCACGTCCAGACCCGCGGCGATGCACTGACCGCTTGAGACCGCCCAAGGACTGCCGCCAGCACCAGAGCACGACGGACGGCACTGTTGCGTTGGCCGAGTGCAGGCAGGCTCAGCCGCGGGGGTGCCTCCCGTTCAGATGGCGAGGGCGAGTTCGGTGAAGGCCGCAGAGAGCCGACGCCTCGGATCGTGTGGGGCTCGGGAACTCGATGCGGTGCCCTGACCTGGGTTAGTCCTGCCGCGCCGCCGCTGGGCCGAGGTCTTCCCCGTCACTCCCGCCACGATCCTAGCCTGGCACCGTCGCCTGGTCCCAAGGAAGTGGGACTTCACCGCACGCCGCCGGCCCGGACGTCCAGCGACCGCAGCGGCGATCAAGAAACTGGTGATTCGCATGGCAGCCGAGAATCCCACCCGGGGCCACCGGCGGGTGCAGGGAGAACTGGTCCGGCTTGGCCATCACATCGCCGCCTGCACCGTGTGGCAGATCCTTCATGACGCCGGTATCGACCCCGCACCTCGCCGCTCAGGTCCCACCTGGCGCCAGTTCCTCACCACCCAAGCCAAGGCCGTCCTCGCTGTGGACTTCGTGCACGTGGACAGCGTGTTTCTCACACGGCTCTCTGCGCTGATCGCCGTTGCGCATGGTTCCCGCCGGGCTTATCTGGCCGGGGTGACCGCACACCCGACCGGTGCGTGGACCACCCAAGCCGCCCGCAACCTGCTGATGGACCTCGGTGACCACGCCACCAGCATCAAGTTCCTGCTCCGAGACCGCGACTCCCGGTTCACCTATACCTTCGACTCGGTCTTCACCGCTGA
>DASYIL010000159.1:0-7271 GCA_035997545.1 Pseudonocardiaceae bacterium | reverse complement strand
GTCGGCTGGCCGAGAGGAGCTGATCTCCAAGAACGTCGCCACGATGATCCGACTACCGGTCCGGCGACAGCGAAAGGGCAAAGCGTGGTCAAGCGACGAGGCGCGTGCCTTCCTGGAATCGGTGCGCAACGAAGACAACGCGCTGTACGCCGCGTACGTTTTGATCTTGGTGCTGGGTCTGCGCAAAGGTGAAGTACTCGGCCTCACCTGGGATGACGTGGACCTGGACGCGGCGGAGCTGACCATCGGCCGGCAGCTGCAACGGGTCCGCGGCAAGCTGCTGCACCGGGAGACCAAGACCCGGGCATCCGACGCAACGCTGCCGCTGCCGCCGGTGTGCGTGGCGGCGTTGCAGCAGCGCCAGGCGAGGCAGGACCGGGCGCGCGCGACGGCGGGCCCGGCGTGGACGCACTCTGGCTTGGTGTTCACCACCCGGTACGGCGACCCGATCGAGCCGCGCAACTTCAACCGCTACTTCGCGGCACGGTGCGCGGTGGCCGGTGTCCGGCAGATCACTGTGCACGATGCCCGGCGCACCTGCGCGACGCTGCTCGTGGACCTGGACGTACACCCGCGGATCGTGATGCAGATCCTTCGTCACGCAGTTCGACGTGACGATGGAGGTGTACGCGTCGGCGTCGTCCGAGGCGACTCGGGAGGCGCTCAAACGGCTGGGGGCGAGCCTCGATGGCTGAGACGCGCTGCTGTACTTCGCAGCTGTACGGGCCGATCCGGGCGCCGAAACAAAACAGGAGCCCGCGAGCATGGGCTCCTGACCTGCGAATTCAGACTGTCGGGGTGGCGGGATTCGAACCCACGGCCTCTTCGTCCCGAAGCAACGAAGGCGCCGGGTTGACCAGCGCATTTCAGCGGTTTTGCCCTGTTCAGGCATCCCTCAGGATCCACGGAAGTCCGTTGTCGTACGTGGTGATTGTCACGCAGTTCGTCACGCACCAGCGCACACGATGATCATGACCGTGTACGGCAATTGCAGTGTGAACGGCACTCCCAGCCTGGTCCACTTGGTGGCCTCTGCCGCAGGCGCGGTGGCAGTGCCCATCCAGACCGCGCCGCCCAGCAGGACAACCAGCAGGACAACCAGCAGGACAACCAGCACACCACCAGCATCACGCTCCAGGTCAGGCGCGGCAGCCACCACAGCTGATAGCGCAGGTGACCCTGGCATATTTGCAGAGCAAGGCCATCGACGACGGCGCGGGACCAGTCGATCAGTCCCCGACTGCCCAGTTCATCCAGAGCGCCCATAATTCATTGGGCACCAGCCGACACGACAACTCGTCCACCACGACCGGCGATCATGGCCGCATCACCACCCGGCCTTCGCCTCCGATGCCACGACCGGCTCGGCGGACTGATCCACGAATTTGCCCAGGTCTCCTCATATGGATGACCTATTCGGCACCCAGACGATCCTGACCATCCTTTCACCGTCGAGCCGAAGGCGTACCTGCTTCCTCGGGGTGACACTGCTTTCGGCAATGGGTGAACCAATGGCTACGATCAAGCCTAACCAATCGCACCTACCAGCGCTTCAGTCAACCCTGGAATGGATGACGAATTCGGCCGGCCCAGCCGGCGACCGATAGTGGTTACGGGTGTGCATCGCCGCGTGATCAGGTCAGCAGGTAACCGCCATCAACGCCGATGACCTGGCCGGTCACCCAGCTTGCCGCCGGGTCGGCCAGCGTGACTACCCAATACGCCACGTCTTCGGGCTCGCCGCGACGCCCGAGCGGGATCTGTCGCTGCTCTTCGGCTTTCACCTGCTCGATCTGCGCGGAGGACAACCCGGAGCGGCTCAGCCCCTCGCTCTGGGTCGGGCCAGGTGCCACCGCGTTGACCCGCACTCCCCGGTCAGCCAGCTCCAGCACCCAGCTTCTGGTCAGCTGCTCCAACGCGGCCTTGCTGGCGCCGTACTGGCTGATCTGTGGCGCCGGTTTCGTCCCGAACGTGCTGGACACGTTGACGATGGCGCCCCGGCTGGCGACCAGGTGCGGCAGCGCCGCCTGGGCGAGCAGGGTGGGCCCGAGCACGTTGGTCTCCCACACTTCCCGTGCGGAGGCGAGCTCGATCTTCTCTAGTGGCGCGGGCCTCAAGATTGCGGCGTTGTTGACCAGTACATCGAGGCGGCCGAGTTCGGCGGCGGCCGCGTGCACCACCCTGGGCGTGTCCTTCGGATCGGCGACGTCGGCCACCAGGTGCCGGATACCGGAACACAGCGCGGCGGTCCCGCTGATCGCCGCGGCACGTCTGCCCACCACCAGTACGTCCATGCCCCGGCCCGCCAGGGCGAGGGCGATGGCCCGGCCGATGCCCGAACCGCCCCCGGTGACCAGCGCGGTCCGTCCGGAAAGATCGCCCGCGTCGGGTGCCGTGGAATGTTCAATCATACCTATGACGCTAAACTATTGACACCAGTGTCAGGGTTAAGGACGGAGTTGACACGATGCGAATCGGTGAATTGGCCCAGCGCACCGGGGTGAGCCGGCGCTCGCTGCGCTACTACGAGCAGCACGATCTGCTCCACGCCCAGCGCACCACAACTGGCTGGCGGGTCTACGACGAGGCTGCGGTACGTCGGGTCCGGAACATCGCCGAATTGATCGGCCACGGTTTGACCATCGAGGGAGTCAAGCAGCTCCAACCGTGCCTGGAGCTGCACGACCTGTCCATCTGTGACAATCCAAGCCTGGCGTTGGAGACCTACCGGGCGCGGCTGGCCGTATTGGACGAACGCCTAGCCAAGCTTCAGCACCACCGCGACGAGCTTGCTCAGTTGGTCCGCGCGTTACGCCCCGGCCAGAAGTAGGTCGGCGCAACCACCCACAGACCGCATCAGTTCTCTAGCAGTTGTGTCCCACCGACGATGGCGGTGTTGCGCCTCACCGTTCACGCCTCCCGGGCTGGTAGTGCCACTACTAGTGGCAGCGCCGCCTTCGCCCCAGGTCATCCGGAACGGATCGTCGGTGATGGAAACGACGACACCCCGGCTGGGTAAGCGGATAGATCAACCGAAGTAGGGGCTGGAATACCTAGAGGTTTTCCTCACCCAGCGCCGACCCGAAAAGCCCCACACCGGCAGAGAAGTCGGACAGGTCATAGACGTGCTGGTCTCTCAGAAGCGGAACCTGGCGGCCACTCGCCGGTTCTTCACCCGTGCCCTGCGGCGCGGCCCACGCCCAAGCGAGGTCAGCACCGATCAGGCGCCCGCCTACCCGCGAGTGGTCGATGAGCTGCTGCCCGTGGCGTGCCATGTCAACAGTGCGCTCCAATCTGCTGGGCGCACGAATGATCAGGGCTAGTAGTGCCGCTACTAGTGGCAGCGCTGTCTTCGCCTCGGATCATAGGGGATGGAGAGTGGGCGCATGCCATCGTTGACCACGAGCGGTACGAGGAGGACAAGGCGCGCGACCTGGAAGCCGTGCACCGCTTCCTGCGGGAGGACGCATTGCTCGGCAGATGGCGCTCGACGAACGGGCTCAACGCCCGCGCCGAGCAGCCGCGCGAGTAGCGCTGTGGCCATCGAGATACGGGCTGCTCTCCATTGACTGAGGTAGGTAAATGACCATCGACAACGGCTTTGGCTCGATGCGGACCGTGGCGGAGGAGCTGACCACGCAGGGTGTCGTCGGAGTAATGATCGTATGGGCTGACAATAACGGCATACCGCGGTCGCGGATTGTTCCTGTTGGTCGACTTGAGTCGGTCGCCGAACGCGGGATCGGCATCACGCCACTCTTTGCGGTATTCGACTCGATCGATGGCATTACCTTCGGGCACAAGGGCTTGAGTACGCCCTCCGGCGACATTCGTCTGGTGCCAGAGGGTGACCGCGTGGTCCGGCTCGCTGGTCAGCCGGGACTTGCCTGGGTGCCGGGCCGGCAGGTGGCAGCTGACGGTTGCGCGTGGCCATACGATCAGCGAGGCGTGTTGGAACGTCAGGTCGCTCGAGCCGCCGGACTGGGCCTGAGTTTCTTGGCGGGCTATGAGTTGGAGTTCCAGCTCAGCTGGCCCGAACAAGGCGGCGACAAGATAAGGCCCGTCCATGAGGGGCCGTCCTACGGGCCGGCGAGGACTTTAGCAGTTGATGGATTCGCCGAGCAGCTGCTGCGTGACCTCGAGCTGAACGGCGTGCGTGTCAACCAGTTCCACGGTGAGTACGGCCCCGGCCAATTCGAGGTCAGTATCATGCCGGCTGACCCGGTTACCGCTGCCGACCACCAACTTCTGGCCCGGCAGACCATCCATGCGGCGGCGCGTGCGCACGGCCTGCGGGCGAGTTTCGCTCCGTTGGTCGAGCTCGGCCAGGTCGGGAACGGTTGGCACCTACATACCTCAATCGCCCGGGCTGGCGTGAATCTTCTTTCCGGCGGACACGGCGCGCACGGCATGACCGCCGATGGCAGCGCTTATCTGGCAGGCATACTGCGCGACCTGCCGGCCGTCGTGGCCATCACCGCCCCTAGCTTGTCCTCACTGCAACGGACGCGACCAGGCTACTGGTCCAGTGCCTACACATTCTGGGGCGTAGAGAACCGGGAGGCATCGCTGCGTCTGGTGCCCAGCAGTGACTTTCTGGGGACTGGGCACGCTAACATCGAGCTCAAGCCCTCCGACGCGTCAGCTAACCCGTACTTGGCCCTTGCCGTCGTCATTGCGGCTGGCCTAGCCGGTATCGAAGACGGGCTTACCCCGCCCGAGCCCGTTCAAGAAGACCCGGGTACGTGGCCCGACGAGCAGCGTACGGAGCGAGGCATCCGCCCTCTGCCCAGCACCGTGGATCAACAGCTCGACGCGTTACTGAATAATCAGCGTATTCGAACCGCTCTAGGCGAAGAGCTAGCCGACGCCTTCCGCGCAGTACGCACGTCCGACGCCGTATGGGCGGCCGAGCTCGACGTTGCCGATATGCTCAAGAGGCACCGGTGGCTCTACTAAAGAAACATCCGACCGCGGTACGGAAATCGTGGTTATGCCGATAGGTGAAGGCGTTGTCGGTGAGGACCAACTCGATCCGAGCCTGGTGGTGACGTCCGGCTCGGCATACGAGGACACCCGCCGAATCTGGAACGGTGCCGTGACCAGCCGGCCGGTCCTGGTCGTACGCGCCCGGACACAGCACGACGTGCAAGTCGCGGTGCGCGCCGGCCGCCGCCACGACCTGCCGCTGTCAGTACGCGCAGGTGGCCACGACTGGGCCGGACGCAGCCTGCGGCACCACGGACTAGTGATCGATCTGACCGGCATGCGGCAGGTGAGCGTGGATGCGGAAACGCGGGTGGCCACCGTCATCGCCGGGGCGGCGTCTCACGCATTATCCGCCGTCACCGGCACGGTGGGCAGCGTCGGCATGGCGGGCCTGACCCTCGGCGGTGGGTACGGCCCGTTGAGCGGCCGCTTCGGCCTGGCGCTCGACAACCTCCTCAGCGCCGACCTCGTCCTCGCCGACGGGCGATTGATCACCGTGGACGAACACCACGAGCCGGAGCTGTTCTGGGCCATTCGCGGTGGCGGCGGCAACTTCGGCGTCGTGACCGCCATGCGCATCCGGCTCCATGCCCTCGACCGTCTGCTCGCGGGCCTGATCGTTTACCCGCTGACGCAAGCCACCAAGGTACTCGAACAGCTGGGCCAGATCCTCCTGGCCGCACCCGACGAACTCACCGTGCAGACCATCATCCTCACCGGCCCCGACGGGGCGCCAGCGCTGTTCCTCATGCCGGCATGGAGCGGTGAACTGACGGCCGGTGAAGCGCACATCGACCAGCTGCGGCAGCTCGGCACTCCTGCGCTCACCCAGGTCGGCCCCACCACCTACAGCGACCTGCTGCAGGTGAACGACGCCCACGGCGAGGTCACGGGGAACCACGTCACAGCCCGCACCCGATGGCTGCCCCGCTCACATCAGACGTCATCGCCGCGCTCACCGAGGCCGGCGACACGCTGACCTCACCGCTGTCGGGCGTGGCGGTCCACCACTTCCACGGCGCTGCGGCCCGGGTGCCCGTCGAGAGCACCGCGTTCGGCATCCGGCAGGACCACCTCATGGCCGAAGTCATCGGGTGGTGGACGCCCGGCGACGGCACGCCGCACCGGGCGTGGGCGCAGTCGGTCGCCGACGCGCTCGCGGCCGATGCGTTGCCCGGCGGCTACGCCAACATGCTCGGACCCGGCGACCACGCACAGATCGCCGATGCCTACGGCCCCAACGCCGCGCGGCTCCTCGTGGCCAAGACCCGTTTCGACCCCGACGGGATCTTCTCCGCCACGCCCCTACCGCCCACCCGGCTCGGAAAACCGTGAACCAGCAGCGCCGTACTACCAAGCGTTGCCCGTCCTCTTCTCTGTGGTAGCTGGTGCGTGGCCGGAGGGAGGACCAGTGGGGGATCCTGCCTGCTACACCTGGACACAGCACCCCGGCTTAAGTTAACCAGACTTGCGAATGGGCACTACTCCGAGAGAGGATCACATCATGAACGTACAATGGGGACTATTTACAAGCAATGCGGGGACGTCGTTCCAAGGCCAGAGCGAAGCAGAGAATGCGATGCGGGGACAAGGCTATGCCATATATACGCCCGCTAATAATGACTCATACACGGTCATCGGGGGCAACGGGAACGTCATCGTACAAGCAACCTTCGTTCCTCAAGGCTCCGGCCAGTACGTCGTCGTCACTGCGTACGCAGACGATGAACCGAGCGCCGAGCAGGCGAGAAACGTCATTCGCTCCGGAATCAGGTGACATGGCGGCTCAACCCAACCAGGTCAAGCCCAAGTTCGACCAGGAGGAGGAGATGGCCGGCACTAAAGTGAAGGTCGGCGGGTTGCCCGGTCTGGATACAGCGGGTCAGTCATCAGTGTGGCAACCGGGCATAGTAGGTACACGATGGTTTTCGAGGGAGCCACCGAGTACGTCCTGAATTGCCAGTCCACCGCGAGCCACCGTGAGGAGATCGCCCAGGCCTGCCAGACTGCATTGAGCACACTGCGGCGGAGATAAACCCGAGCACCGCACACCACGGCGCTCTGCGGGATAGCACCCCGTCCAACTGTTCCGCTTTCGCAATCCCGGCCCAGTCTTGGTCGCCCTTATGGACGTACGTCAGGGCACTGGCCTGCACGGCGCGGGAGGAGTTCCTGGGCTGGGACCGTGAGCTGCGGCTGCGCCGGCTCGGGTTGATCACTTCCAACCAGCGGTTCTGCGTGCTCCCGACCGGGCGGCGCCCGCACCTGGCCTCGGCGGTGCT
>DASYIL010000158.1:0-4496 GCA_035997545.1 Pseudonocardiaceae bacterium | reverse complement strand
AGGTGCGGCCGATGTCGCGGTGATCAAGTGCACGCCGCTGGGCGGGGTGCGCCGTTCGTTGCAGGTGGCCGAGGCTGCCGGGCTGCCGTGTGTGGTCTCCTCCGCACTGGAAACCAGCGTCGGGCTGGCCGCCCAACTCACGTTGGCGGGTGCGCTGCCCGAGCTGGACTTCGCCTGTGGCCTGGGCACCCTGTCTCTGCTGCAGGGCGATGTCGTGCCCGACGCCGACTCGCTGCGACCTGTCGGCGGGTACCTGCCAGTACCGCGTACCTCACCCGCACCCGATCCCGCGCTGCTGGACATCTACGAGTTAACCGACCAGAAACAGGCGGCATGGTGGCGTGATCGGCTGCGCCGCGTCCACTCCGCGTAGCGCGGGTCTCAGAAAAGGCGGAACTCATCGGAGTCGGCGCCGCGCAGGGCGTCGTAGTCCAGCACGACGCAGCGGATGCCCCGGTCCTCGGCCAGGGTGCGGGCCTGCGGCTTGACCTGCTGGGCGGCGAACACCCCCCGCACGGGAGCCAGCAGCGTGTCGCGGTTCAGCAACTCCAGGTACCGCGTGAGCTGTTCGACACCGTCGATCTCGCCCCGCCGTTTGATTTCCACCGCGACCGACACCCCATCGGAGTCCCGGCACATCAGGTCGACCGGCCCGATAGCAGTGGGAAACTCCCGCCGCACCAGCGTCCAGCCCTTGCCCAGGGTGGTGACGTGTTCGGCCAGCAGGGCCTGCAAGTGCGCCTCGACTCCATCCTTGACGAGCCCGGGGTCCACCCCGAGCTGGTGGTGGGAATCGTGCAGCACCTCGTCGATCTCGATCAGCAGCTGTTCGCCAGCACGGTTGCTGACCGTCCAGCGCCCCGGCTGCTCGGCCAGCGTGCACGGCGGGCTCATCCAGTTCAACGGCTTGTAGGCGCCGCCATCGGCGTGCACGCTGACCGATCCGTCCGCCTTGACCAGCAGCAGCCGCGGCGCCATCGGTAGGTGTGCGGTGAGCCGGCCCAGGTAATCCACCTGGCAACGAGCGATGACGAGGCGCACCGGTGCACGCTAGCGCTCGTGAGTGCGCAACAGGGTTCCGGCACCCAATACCACTCACGAGCACCTCAGTCCGGCCAGACTGGCCGGCGCTTCTCCAGGAAGGCGGCGATGCCCTCCTTGGCGCCGGCGAGCTGCGAGGCCGAGGCCATCACCTCGAGCGTGATGGCGTACGCGTCCGCCTCAGGACGGTCGAGCTGCGCGTAGAGGGTGTGCTTGCCCAGCGCCTTGCTGGTCCGGCTGCCCCGAGTAGCGCGGGCGAGGAGATCGTCCACCGCGGTGTCCAGCTCGGCATCCGGGACTGCGCGGTTGACCAGTCCCCATTCCGCGGCGGTGCGGGCATCCACCACGTCGCCGGTCAGCGCCATCTCCATCAGCCGCTTGCGCCCGATCGAGCGGGCCACCGGCACAGCGGGGGTGTGGCAGAACCAGCCGCCCCGGCCGCCGGGTAACGCGAAGCCCGCCGACTCGGCTGCCACCGCGAGATCGCAGGAGGCCACCAGCTGGCAGCCCGCCGCAGTGGCCAGCGCGTGCACCCGCGCGATCACGACCTGCGGAACCGACTGGATGGTGCGCATCACCTGGGTGCACAGCCCCAGCAACTCCGCGACCCCGGCAAGATCGCGAGACGCCACATCGGCGAAGTCGTGACCCGCCGAGAACACCGTGCCCTGCGCGCCGAGCACGATGCCGGTGGCGTCTGACCGGCCCGCCTGGGTGAACGTCTCGCGCAGCTCGACGAGGTGGTCGGCGGACAGCGCGTTGCGCCGCTCCGGACGGTTCATGGTGATCCGGATCGTGTCACCGTCCCGCTCGACCTTCAGCGCAGCAAAGCCCATGCCCCGACGGTAACGCAGCTAGAGTGTGGTCGTGCGGGGCGAACCTGACATCGGAGATTGTCATCGAAGGAGACCCGATGAGTTCCGGTTTTTCAATGGTGAATCAGGGAATGTCTGCCATGGAGCGCTACACGGGAGTGGTTCCGGGCTACCGCCGGGCCCACGCACGTGGCCACGGATTCTCTGGCTACTTCGAGGCCACGCCCGAGGTGGCCGACCTGACCACCGCCGAGCATCTCCAAGGTGGCCAGGTCCCCACTATCGTACGACTGTCCAACGCAGCGGGTAGCTCCTACGCACCCGACCTGAGCTCGCCGCGCCGCGGGGCAACGCTCGGCCTGGCCATCGCGTTCGAACTGACCTCCGGGGCCCGTACGACCTGGGGTGCGCCGAACATTTCGGCCTTCCCGGCACGAACAGCCGAGGAGTTCGTCACGCTCACCACCTCCCTGCGGCGCAGCAAGCTCACGAACAAGCCTAACCCATTTCGCCTGCTGGCGTATGCCATCCGAAACCGGCATACGATTCCAGGCCTGAAATCCATACTCGGCCACCCCCCCGTACGCAGTTTCGCGGCCACGCAGTTCAACGGCTTGCACGCCTACTACCTGGTACGCGCCAATGGCACGCGTCAGGCCTTTCGGTATCACTGGGTGCCCACCATCCACGGCCAGCGGAACGTCACCAGCGAGGACGCCGCACTCTGGCCTCCCCAATACCTGATCGAGGAGATGAAACAGCGACTCAAGAGAAGCCCGGTGCAGTGGGATCTCGTCTTCGATCTGGCCGAGGGCAACGACCCCACCGACGATCAGACGGCCCCGTGGCCAGCGTCACGTCCGAAGCTCAAAGCCGGTGTCCTCACGCTCACCGAGGAATACCCCGACCAGGAGGCCATTGAGCGAATGGTCTTCGACCCCACCAACGTGGCGCCCGGCATCGAGTGCTCAGACGACCCACTGCTGGCCTACCGATCTTTGGTATATCGGGAGTCCCACGCACGCCGCACCAGCGAGACAATGCCGGTCACCGACCTCCTCAACGACGCCTGTCCGCTCGGCCATGAACACCACCCTTCACCGGAAGTCGACCGATGACTGGCGATCTCGCCCAGTTCGCGGTCAGCGGGGGCGGATCAGGTCCACGATCTGGTCCATGATCTCGGTGAGTTCGAAGTCCTTGGGCGTGAACACCCTCGCCACGCCTTTGGCGATCAGCACCTCGGCGTCCTCCGGCGGGATGATCCCGCCGACTACCACCGGCACGTCCACAGCACCCGCCGCACGCAACCCGTCGACCACCGCAGGCACCACCTCCAGGTGCGAACCGGACAGCACCGACAGCCCTACCACATGCACGTCCTCGGCCACCGCGGCCGCGACGATCTGCGCTGGCGTCAGCCGGATGCCCTGGTAGATCACCTCGAAGCCGACGTCACGGGCCCGGACCGCCACCTGCTCAGCGCCGTTGGAGTGCCCGTCCAGGCCGGGTTTGCCGACCAGCATCCGCAGCCGCTCGCCCAGCTCCTCGCCGACGCAGCGCACCCGGTCCCGAACCCGCGCGATTGCCTTACCCGCCTCACCTGCTCCCAGTGCGTCGGCGATCCCGGTCGGCGCCCGGTACTCGCCGAACACCGCGCGAAGCGCCCCGGCCCACTCCCCTGTCGTGACGCCTACCCGAGCGCAGGCCAGTGACGGATCGACCAGGTTGACGTCGGTTTTGGCGGCCTCGACCAACCCGCGCAGCGCATCGTCCACCGCGGCCTGGTCCCGGCCGGCCCGCCAGGCCCGGACCGCCTCGATCAACTGCGCCTCGGTGGCCGGGTCGATGGTCTCGATAGCCCCGGCGCCGTCGGCTTGCAGCGGACTGGGGTCGGTCTCGGTGAACCGGTTGACCCCCACGACCACGTCCTCGCCATCCTCAATCCGCCGGCGCCGCGCCGCCAGTGACGAGACCAGCTGCGACTTCATGTATCCGGACTCGACGGCGGCGATGGCCCCGCCCATGCCCTGCACCCGATCGATCTCCGCCTGGGCGCCCTGGGCGATCTCGGTGACCCGGGCCTCGACCACCCGGGAACCGTCGAAAAGGTCCTCGTAGTCCAGCAGGTCGGTCTCATACGCCAACACCTGCTGCATCCGCAGCGCCCACTGCTGGTCCCAGGGCCGGGGCAGGCCCAGCGCCTCGTTCCACGCCGGCAGCTGCACCGCACGGGCCCTGGCGTCCCGGGACAGCGTCACTGCGAGCATTTCCAGCACGATTCGCTGCGCGTTGTTCTCCGGCTGTGCCTCGGTGAGTCCCAGCGAGTTGACCTGCACGCCGTACCGGAAACGGCGCAGTTTCGGGTCCGCCACGCCGTAGCGGTCCCGGCAGGTCTCGTTCCACAACCTCCCGAAGGCACGCAGCTTGCACATCTCCTCGACGAAACGCACCCCGGCGTTGACGAAGAACGACATCCGTCCGACGACGGTGGCGAAGTCGTCCGGCGCGACCTGTCCGGAATCACGCACCGAGTCCAGCACGGCGAGCGCCGTGCACATTGCGTAGGCGACCTCCTGCACCGGCGTGGCGCCCGCCTCTTGCAGGTGGTAGCTGCACACGTTCATGGGGTTCCACAGC
>DASYIL010000157.1:0-12138 GCA_035997545.1 Pseudonocardiaceae bacterium | reverse complement strand
TACACAGCGGGCTTGGGGTTCGCTCGCAGCGTCCTGACGGCCTCCTGCAGTAGCGCGTAACGCTCCTGCGCTTGCGCTTCGCTCAGGCAGTGCCCCGCGATCAGATGGGACAGGGCGTCCGGCTCGAGGATGACGACGGCACGGCCGTCGCCGATGCCGCGCGTCAAGTGGGTCACCCAGGTGCGGTAGGTAGTCGCATCCGATGTGCCGCCGGCCGAGTAGTGGCCGCAATCCCGACCTGGGATGTTGTAGGCCACGAGGATCGGGGTCGTCATCGTCCCGGCCGCCGCCGCCATCCGGTCTCGCACCTGCTGCTCGACGGCCGCGGGCTCGCCGGTCACCCACAGCGCGATCGGTTGGTTGGCGATCAGGCGCAGCGCGTTCGCGTCCGATGCACGTCCGGCCTGCTCCCACTGCCTGACCTGGTTGGCTGCCGAGGACTCCGGGTCCACGTAGAACTGCAGGCCGTTGAGCGGATTGGTGGCGTCGGTCAGTGCGTCCCCAGCCCCCCCGCCACCAGTGCCGCAGCCCAGCGCAGCAAGGCCCAATCCCGCCAGTGCAAGGAGGGTCGCCGCAACTCGCTGCGCGTGGTAGCCACTCACCGTCATGCTCGATCCTCGGGGTCTGCTGCCTCTGCTACCGCACGGGGACGCCTACTGCACATGAACCCAGCGGGCCACCGACGGTGTGCCCGTGCGGTCGGTCACGAACAGCATGTACCACCCGGATAGCACCAGACCGGCTTGGGTGGGGACGGTCAGCGATATCGCCCCATCCCGCCTCGTGATGTCAAGCGCGACAGAGCGCTGCTGGACGTCCGTCGCATGGGTGACCGCACTCGGGCGAATCAACCTCGCGGTCGCGATGGATTCCGGGTCGGGAGTCCGGAACTCGGCGGTCCCGCCCCGCGTCATCGCGGTCGGGCCATCGGTCAGTAGCGGCCGGGAGCCGTGATAGAGGTAAGGGGGCGAGTAGATCTCGATGCGCTGCTCGAACGTGCCGGGGGTGCTGTTGGCCTTGTCCCCGAACAATGGATTAGAGCCCAGGACGACAACGCGACCGTCGGGCAGCAGCAAAGCCTCGCTGTGATAATTGCGTCCGACCCGTGGCGACGCAGCCACCCGGAAGGAGCCCACGGCGGGGTTGTAAATCCGCGCGATGTGGTGGTCGGAAGCGCCCTTGCCGCGGTAGTCGCGGGAGCCGCCGGTGGTCAGCACGGTGTCGTCCGGGAGGATGACCGCGTTGAGGTAGCGGGTCGGCTCAGCGAGATCCGCACCGGGGCTGTAGTGCGGGTCTGGTGCCCGCAGATCAACGATGTCTGTGCGAGCGGTGGATTCCGGGGATTCGCCGATCCCCCCGCCACCCAGCAGCATGACGCGCTGGTCCTGCGCGGGGGGCAGGAGTACCGAGGTGCTTGTCTCGGTCAGGTGCGGGTCACGGAGGCCGCCGATCTGCCGGAAGGAGTTGTCCTGCAAGTTCCAGATGCCTGGTTGCCGCCCGTCACCCTCGCCGGGCCCCCAGCCGGTGGTGGAGCCGGAGTAGAACAGCCGACCATCGGCCATCGGGAAGATCGCCGGGTAGGTGGGGAAGTACCGGCGCAGCGCGGGTGTCTCGTCCCACTGGTGAGTATCGCGCCGGTACAACTCGTTCTGTCCCGTCAGGATCCGTCCGAATTCGTCGAGGCCGGACACTGCGAGGGCGTTTCCGTCGGTCATCGGGACGAGTGTTGGATACCAGCGTGCGTGGTTCATATCAGCCACTCGCTGGTAACGTTCGGTCTGCGGGTCAAACTCGTAAGAGTACGCGGCGCCGTGGTACTCCTGCTTTTCCAGGGTGAGCTTCTCGGCGGTCCCGTAGATGTTGTTCGAGACGCCATCGATGTGATATTGAGCGAACTCAGGGATCACCGATCCAACACCTGCGTTGGCGGCCTCGACCCAAATGTCGACGCTGGAGCTGTGCACCACGGTCTTGCCATCAGGCTCGGTGATCTTGTGTGCGGGCGATACCGTTGCATCGTCGGTACTGGTGAAGACGATGCCCCGGGGGGAGATGAACCTTGTGCCCTTGTTCAGGGTTATAGGGCCACCATCTGGTGACTCGTTTCGCACTGTCATGGGCCCGGCTGCGTGCGTGATGTGTTCCTTGAGTGCCTCGTATTTCCGGGTGCCGCCGGCTACGAGCAGCTTGCCGTCGGGCAGGAACGTGTGGCCGGAGCAGAACATGTCAACGGGCGTCGGGATGAGGCTGAACTCGTCCGTGTGAGGGTTCCAGAGCAGCGTCGTGAAGCGGCGGGCTTCGAAGTTCTTGGTGTTGTTTCCGGAGCCCGCGATGATCAGCACCTTTCCGGTGGGTAGCAGCGCGGCGTGGATTGCATTGACCCGAAATTCTGCGGGGACGTTGAGGGTGTTCCAGTGGCCAAAGGTCGACATATAGTCGGGGCGGGATGTGCGGAACTCGTCCCATTCACGTAACGCGGCGGCACCGACCGGGCTCCACGGCCCGGCGTTGAGGATGAGCATGCCGGCTACGGCCAGTATCGTGATGATACGGTTGCGCAGATGAAGGCGGCGTTGCCGTGGCGTCACGATTATCGAGGTGCTCATGACGCCCGTATTCCTGCGCTACTCAGTCGTTCGTCCAACCACAGAGCGATCGGGATCAGGGTTACCAACAATGTCAGGGCCGACCAGAAGCGCATGGCGAAATTCGTGTGACCGAGAAGCTGGGATACCAGCAGTGCTGTCGCGAAGAAAATGGCCCACCACAGGTGCAGACGGAACGTTACTAACCTGTCGGGACTGGCTGAGTCTCCTTTCGGGGTGACCACAAAATTGGCCCTCCGAAATGTGATGGCGCCGACGAAGGACGCCACGTAGATCGGCGTGGAGAGTAGTGAAATGAACATTCCTGGAATTCCGGAAGATCCCTGCCTCTCGTGCGGACTAACATTGTGCGGCCGGTTCCAGAAGTAGAGGGTGAGCTGCAGGACGGCCGCGTTTGTGTAGAGAATCAACCACGATCCAAAGTCGACTGCGAGACCGGAGATTCCGAAGCACAGGTAGGACACGGCGTTGAGCGCCCCTAGTATCCACGCGATCGCGGTCATGGGATAGTAAGACGTCAGCAACATGTAGTGCATCATCTGGCCGATCGTGAGGCGGTGCCCGCACCGCCAGAAATTCTTCACCAGCACCTCGTTGGTCCCTCTCGACCAGCGGTACTGCTGCGTCAAGTAGTCGGTCCAGGTGGAGGGCCCCTCGCCGACGGCGAGTACATCGGGTGTGTACACCGATCTCCAACGCCGGCCGGTCGCCGGATTGCGCGCGGTGTGCAGCGCGAGGCCGGTCGCCATGTCCTCGGTGATCGAGTCGCGGAGGCCGCCGATTCCGCGGAGCGCCGTGATGCGCACAGCGTTGTTGGTGCCGACGAGCATCGCGCACCGGAAGGCATTGGCAGCACGCTGCAGCACACCGTGGAACAGGTACTGCTGGCTCTCCGCTGCCCGGGTGACGAAGGACGAGTAGTTCCCGTACACTTGTGGTCCGACCACGAATGCGACGTCGGGATCCCGGAAGTAACCCAGGAGTCGCTCGCAGAAGTTTTCCCGTGGAATATGGTCCGGGTCCACCGAGACGAAAAAGTCGTATTTCTCGTGGTGCGCCTCGAGCCAGGCATTGTAGTTGCCGTGCTTGGTCCTGGCTTTGTGTGGGCCGCTGGCCTGGTTCCAGCGCTCCACGCCCCGGCGACTGAAGTGCCGTACCCCCACCCGTCGGCACATCTCTTTTACTGTCTCGTCGTCACCCTCGTCGAGCAACCATACGTCCAGTGTGCCGCAATGGCGGATGCGCCGGGCCGCGGTGAGCGTGCGCTCAACCATTTCCAGCGGTTCTTTTCCGGGCACGATGGTCGTGAGGAACGCGACGCGCGTGCCCGGTTGGGGCTCGACCGGTATGGGATCGCGCGCCAGTGCCGTCGATATGCACAAGGTGACGATGTTAACCAGACGGAAGAGCTCGATGATAATGATGGAGACCACTGGAAGGGTGTGAAGCGTGGTCAGGGCCCAGTAATCCTGGCTGTCCGGGTAGTGGTCGGAATTGCCAATCAGCCAAACGCAGAAGAAAATCCCGAAGCTCAGATCGGCGGCGATGACGACAGCGGCGAGCAGGCGATTTCGGTGGGAGCGGAACAGGCTGCGGTATTGGACGCGATATTCTGCCCATTTCGGGAGGTAAGCGCAGCTACCTGCGAGGCGACTGAAGGCGGCGTAGTTGGGGATGCCGACGGCCGAGTTTTCGTCGAGTTGCTCCTGACGATCAGCTACCTGTGCGGACTCGGCTCTGGAATCGATCTTCAGGTCGGGGTCGACGGTCGTGTGCGACTCCAGCGTCGCGGCATGCCCGGCCATGCCGTCTATCCCTTCGTGAGCGGTTGTCAACTGTCCGGCACTGATCCACGTCACCGAGCGGATTCGACCGGTCACCGGGCGTGACAGTACCCGGCGCTGCCGGGACCGTTCCGCCGAACTGGCACGCCCTGCACCGACAGCAGGCCGCTACCGGGCCGAGCGGATAGCGTGGCGGCGTGGATCCCAACCCGGGCTGCCGTGACGCGGAAGCCGCTGTGCCCTACCCGTTGCGGGTCGCGGCGGCGGTGTCCTGGCGCGCGCTGGCGGTGCTCGCGATGCTCATCGTGGTGGGCTATGTGTTGGTCGCCCTGCACGTGGTGGTGATCCCGGTAGCGGTGGCTTTGCTGCTGACCGCGCTGCTGGGGCCGGTGGTGGACTGGCTGACCAGCCGCCGGGTGCCCCGGGGTCTTGCCACCCTCATTGTGTTGATCGGCGGGCTGTCGTTGATCGGCGGGTTGCTGGCGTTCGTGATTCAGGCGTTCGTGACCGGGCTGCCTGCGTTGCAGGACCAGGTCGCGAACAGCATCCAGCAGATCCGGGTGTGGCTGCAGCATCCTCCCTTCGGTCTGCCCCCGCTGAACTTGCAGAACCTGCTGGACTCGTTGAGCCGGTCGGTGTCCACCAACCGCAGCGCGATCACCGCGGGCGCTCTGTCCACCGCGGTAACCCTCGGGCAGTACCTCGCCGGTGCCGCGCTGACGTTGTTCTCGTTGATCTACTTCCTCTACGGCGGCAGGTCGATGTGGTGCTTCCTGCTCCGTGCGGTACCGCGCTCGGCCCGCGACCGGTTTGATGCCGCGGGGCAGCGTGCGTTCGCTTCGCTGGTCGGGTTCATCCGGGCCACCGTCTTGGTGGCAGTGATGGATGCGGTGGGCATCGGGATCGGGTTGATGGCGGTCGGCGCTCCGCTGGTGTTGCCGCTGGCCGCGTTGACGTTTCTGGCGGCGTTCATCCCGGTGGTCGGTGCGGTGGTGTCCGGGGTGGTTGCGGTGTTGGTGGTGTTGGTGACCAACGGTCCGGTGCCGGCGCTGATTGTGCTCGGGGTGGTGATCGGTGTGCAGCAGTTGGAGGGCAATGTGTTGCAGCCGCTGCTGATGGGCCGTGCAGTCCAGCTCAACGGGATGGCGGTGGTGCTGGCCGTCGCGGTGGGCTCGGTGATCGCCGGCATCGCCGGTGCGGTGCTGGCGGTGCCGCTGCTCGCCATGGTCAACGCCGGTATCCGGGCATTGGTCAGCGGGGACGCCGAGCCCGATGACAGCTCCGGCGCCGGGGGCTCCGCGTTTCCGCCGGCTGACGTCCCCGCTGACCTGGAGCCCCCCGACCCGGAGGTCCGCGACCCGGAGTTCCGCGACCCGGAGGTCCGCGACCCGGAGTTCCGCGACCCGGAGTTCCGCGACCCGGAGGTCCGCGACCCGGAGGTCCGCGACCCGGAGGTCCGCGACCCGGAGTCTCACGACCTGGAGTCTCATGACCCGGACGCCCACGACCTGGAGTCCCGTGGCCCGGAGCCAACCGACCTGAAGCCAACCGACCCGCACACCGCTGCGGAGCCCACCGATGAACCGAGCACACCGCCGCGGGCACACCGCGGTGCGGACCGCGGGTGAGCGCCGGGGCGCGCGACCGCACGATCCCTGACGTACTGCCCGAGCCAGACGACCCGCCGCTGCGGGTGCTGTTCTGCGGGATCAATCCGGGCCTGGTCTCCGCCGCCACCGGGCACCACTTCGCCCGGCCGGGTAACCGTTTCTGGCCGGTGCTGCACGGCGCTGGATTCACCCCACGCCGGCTGCGGCCCGACGAGCAGCATCTGTTACCTGCGCTCGGGCTGGGGATCACCAACATCGCGCCCCGAGCCACCGCCCGGGCCGATGAGCTGAGCACCGCCGAGCTGGTGGCCGGCGGCGAGCGGCTCCGGGATCTCGTGCGTGACCTGCGTCCGGTCGCTCTGGGCGTCGTCGGCATCACCGCCTACCGGGTGGCCTTCGCCGCCCCCCGCGCCGCCATCGGCCCCCAGCCCCCGGCGGACTACTGCAGTCTGTCTCCAGAACGCGCACCCGTCGACGGCGCGACCCTGGTGTGGGCGCTGCCCAACCCGAGCGGGCTGAACGCGCACTGGTCGTTGGCAGCGATGGTGGCCGAGTTCGCCCGTTTCAGGCTGGCCGCTGCCGCGCAGTCGCGGGATGCTTGAACGGTGACAGTGACCGAGGCGCAGCGCCAGGAGTTGACCCAGCAGCGGGACCGGATCCGAGCGGAGGTGATGCTGCCCCGAGAACAGCGGCCGGCCAGCAGCGCGCGGGGCATCCATCACACCGCGCTGATCTCTTCCGACGTGCGGCGGACCGTCGAGTTCTACCAGGACCTACTCGGTTTCCCACTGATCGACATGTTCGAGAACCGTGACCTGCCCGGCTCCACACACTTCTTCTTCGACGTCGGCAACGGCAACACAGTCGCGTTCTTCGACCTGCCCGGTGTGGACGTCGGCCCGTACGCTGAGGTGCTCGGCGGCCTGCACCACCTGGCCATCTCGATGGAGCCGCAGCGCTGGCAGGAGGTCCGAGACCGGATGGACGCCCAGGGGATCGAGTACCTGCTGGAGAGCGGCACGTCGATCTACTTCCGGGACCCGGACGGCGCTCGGGTGGAGCTGATCGCCGATCCGCTCGGCGAGATGTACGGCCACAGCGTCTTTTGAGCACAGCGTCTACTGATCCGCTGACGTGCCCGGCGTGTCCGGCTGAGGTGCACGGTGTGTTCGGCAGTTATGCACGGTGTGTCCGATACGTTCAAGACAGCGGCTCGATACGGCCCTAGGGTCGCCCGTCATGGACATCGACGCGCGACTGGATGTGATCGCATTGGTGGTAGCCGACATGGCCGCCTCGCTGGCGTTCTACCGGCGGCTGGGCCTGGATGTCCCGGCCGATGCCGACGCGGCGCCGCACGTGGAAGTCGTATTGCCGGGCGGTCTGCGGCTGGCCTGGGACACCGAAGACACCATCCGGTCGTTCGCTCTGGACTGGAGGGCGGGTAACGGTGACAGCCGCACCAGCCTGGCGTTCCGGCTGCCCGATCCGGCGGCAGTGGACGCCGCCTACGCTGAGCTGGCCGCCGCTGGCTATCACGGCAAGCACGCCCCATGGGACGCCTTCTGGGGCCAGCGCTACGCAGTCGTGCTCGACCCAGACGCCCTCACCGTCGACCTATTCGCCCCCCTCCCCGGCGTGTCCGCCTAACCTCCCCGGCGTGTCGAACTTCTGTGTTTGGTGTCCGGCTGATACGCCCGATGTGTCGGGCTGACGTGTCCGGTGTGTCCGACGATCATGCACGCCGAGCCTGGACCAGATGCACTCGTGAGGGCGACAGCCCAGCCGCCTTGGCCAGGGTGCGGATCGAGATCTCCTCGGCGCGGGCCGAGGCCAGCCCACGCCCGTTCCTGCTCGGCCTGCTGCAGCCGCCACGCGGCTCGTGTCACCCGCGTCAGCACCCGCCGCTCTCGACGGCCTGCCTCAATCCGCTCGTTGATCGTCGTCACCCGCACAGCGTGACAGCAGTGTTCAGGAAACCTGGCCGCCGTAGCGGTGTTCATGGGTCCGTTGTTACCGGCACCCCGACGCGGCCACGCTCTCGGATAAGGAGCTGCGGGACCGGCTGGTAGTACTTGCCGACAGGGTCAGGTTGGTCAATCCGCAGCCGGCCGCTTAGACCCCGACCGGCCGCCGGTTGAGCGCAGCCCCGTCAGCTCCCGGCGGCCGGTCGGTCACATCCCGTCTCGTTGACCACCCATCGCACCGGGAGGACGGTATGGACGACGGAGGAGGAACGTCAGATGTTGCTTGATGCTCCAGATGGGTTCGCTGATGACCCGGTTGCTTCGCATTCCGCGCAGTTCGGGTTGGGCCGTCCGATGGGGACCCCGGTCGGGTGCGATGCGCCGTCCCCGGTGGGGGTTCGCCCGTGGAACCTGAGGGGTGCCCGGGTGATGGGTGCTGGTGCACGGTTGGGGGCGTGGCGCTATGACCATGATCGTCAGATTGCGGTCACCCTGGATGGGCGTCTGGTGATGGAGGTTGTTGCGGCCGATCCCACCGCCGACTCCGCCACCGATTTGGACGGTGATGAGGGCAAGTCGGAGGATTGGACCTACGACTTCTGCCCTGACGAGTCCGGCGACCCGGTGTGAGCGTCCTGATTCTGGCGCGGGAGTTCGACCCGACCGCCGACCGGATGGTCAGCGTGCTCGGTGAGCGCGGCGTCGAGGTTTTCCGGGTCAACACCGCGTGGTTTCCGACCCGGGTGCAGGTGTCGGTGGAGCTGCGCGACGCGCGCTGGTGCGGTGTCCTGACCGCCCCGCGCGGACGGTTGGACCTCGATGGGGTGCATGCGGTGTGGTACCGGTCGCCGGAGGCGTACCGGATGCCGCCGGAGCTGTCCCCGGCTGAGGCGTACCACGCCCGGGTCGAGGCGAAATACGGGCTGGGTGGGGTGCTGGCGTCGCTGCCGGTGTTGTGGTGCAACCAGCCGAGCAGGGTCGCAGACGCCGCCTACAAGCCGGTGCAGTTGGCCCGCGCCGGGCGGGCCGGTTTGACCGTGCCGGACACGCTGATCACCAACGAACCGGATGCCATACGGAAGTTCGCGGCGGAGGGCCCGATGGTCACCAAACTCGTCGGCGGCATGGCCCTCGACGAGGACGGTGTCCGCAAAAACGTCTACACCCGACTGCTGAGGGACGAAGACCTCACCGACCTGCGCGGCGTCGAGCACACCACGCATTTGTTCCAACGGTGGGTACCCAAGGCACGGGAATGCCGGGTGATCGTCATCGGGCGACACATCACGGCCGCGACGATCACCGCTGGCAGCCAGCAAGGATATGTGGACTACCGCACCGACTACGCGAACCTGAGCTACGAGCTGGTGGACCCACCCGAGCGGGTCACCACCGGGATACGGGCGCTGATGTCCGGGTTCGGGCTGGTTTTCGGGGCGCTGGATTTCGTGATCACCCCCGCTGGGGAGTGGGTGTTTTTGGAGATCAACCCCACCGGCCAGTACGGATTCATCGAACACGCCACCGGGGCAGCCCTGACCGCCCAGCTCGCCGACGTGCTCACCGGAGCTGCACCATGACCACCACCGACACAAACTGGGAAACCCACGCCGCGATGCTCGCGGCCACCCTCACCGAGTCAGGAGACCTGCACGACCCGGCTTGGGCCGCAGCCCTCGCCGCGACGCCCCGCCATCGGCTGGTACCCACCGCCTATCAGCAGGAACCTGACGGCTCCTGGGCCCAGATCGGCACCACTAACAAGGAGGGTCTGGCGCTGGTCTACTCGCCCACCACCCTGGTGACCGAGGTGGATACCGACGGTCGGGCGGTGTCCTCCAGTACCAAACCCGATCTGATGGTGCGGATGCTGGAAACCCTCGACGTCCACGACGGGCACCGGGTGTTGGAGATCGGCACCGGCACCGGCTACAACGCCAGCCTGCTGGCCCATCGCCTCGGTGGGGTGAACGTGTTCTCTGTCGATGTCGATGTCGATCTCGTCGCGGCAGCACGGCGGCGGCTGGCCGACATCGGGTGCCACCCGCGGCTCGCTGCCCGCGACGGCATCGACGGCTGGCCCGAACACGCCCCCTACCAGCGGATCATCGCCACCTGCTCCGTACCCCGCATCCCCTGGGCCTGGGCCCGGCAACTCGTCCCAGGGGGGAAGGTGCTAGCCGATCTCAAAGTCGGCACCGGCGCTGGCAACCTCGTCCTGCTCCACCGCCACGACGACCGGTTGGAGGGCCGATTCACCGAGCGGTGGGCGGCGTTCATGGGGATGCGCCACGCCGACGACACCACCCCGAGCCGAGTTCCCAAAGCCCCGACCAGCCAGCAGCGCGCTACCAGCACACCCGCTCAACCATGGAACACCCACCGCGAAGTATGGCTACTGGCCTGCCTGGCCCTCCCCCCAGGCCTGCGGTACGGCTACACCCTCGACCCCGCCACCCGAACCCCGAAAGCGGCGATGCTGTCCGCGCCGGACGGCTCCTGGTGCGACATCGAACTCACCACCACCGCCGAGGACGGCTCACGGCGAATCCGTGAAGCAGGACCAACCTCGCTGTGGGCAAACGTCGAACACGCCTACCAGCTCTGGCACCAGCACAACCAGCCCAGCTGGCAACGAATCGGGCTCACCGTCACCGAAACGTCCCAGCGTGTCTGGCTGGATCACCCCAACGACCCGCACCGCTGGGACCTCAACGCGCCCTGTTATTCGCAGCGAACAATCGCGGGTACGGAAGTGCGGTGATATGCCACTGAATGCGGCCAAGAAGCGTTGGGCGCCGCCGATCGAGCGGAAGCTTGGCCGTGCGGTCAAAGTCGTGTCTGGGTTCCACGCCCGGATAATAAACACTTCCTCGTAGGATGTGCAGCTCGCCGTGGGGGAAGAGCTAAGAGCGAGGATCAACTGGCTTCTCTGGTGTGATCCCTTAGATCGTTGCAGGTCTCGGCCTCCTTAGGGGGCGGCAAAGGCCCAGAAACCGCACAACCACTCGTCGCCAGCCGTCCACCGTCATCGGGATCGGCGGTCGGCAGACCAAATGACCAGTTCTAAGGAATGAAAGCTGTCGGTAAGTAAACCCTTGTCGCGCGGTCGATTGTGATGAACCTTAAGCACAGTGTGAGCGGATTGTAACGCAGTGGATCCATTACTATCGAAGTCATCCCTTGTGGGGTTTGCCTCAATCCCCTCCTCAATTGTTGGACTCCTCGTGTTTACCGTCGCGAGGGAGCGTCGCACAAATGGCCATTTACACACTCCCCGCGACGCCGCCTGCCCCCCACATGAAAGGGCGCGCGGCGCTCGAACGACTGGTTGGGGACGGGATCACCTGGGGCGACAGCGCTCAATGGCTTCCGATTCTCCCGCAAGGGTCGGTTGATCCCTAGTTCACGAGCCCGCCCTACGCCGACGCTCGTGCGTACAGCCGGATCCATCCGGATCGATATGTGGACTGGTTCCTGCCCTTCAGCAGAGACATGCTGACGGCTACCACGGACACTGGATGGCTGGTTCTGAACATCAAGAACCGCGTCGCGAAGAGCGGACCGCTCCAGGGCCAGCGCCACCCCTTCGTCTATCAGCTGGTGATCGCACTCCAGCACCAAGGGTGGCGGTGGCTTGAGACGTATATCTGGTCGAAGCCAAACGCAGTCCCCGGCCGATTCGGGCCCCGAACCAAGGACAGCTTCGAGTACGTGTATGCCTTCGCCAAGGGACTCAAGCCACACTTCAACTTTGATGCCATCCGCGTGCCATACCGCACAACCGTCGACGAGATCAAGCGCCGCAAGCTCGACACTTTGGGACGGCGAAACACGGAAGCAGGCTTCGGGCGCGATCGCACCAAGACCTATCTGCGCGGGGGAGCGGATCCGGGCAATGTTGTCTCAGCATCTGATGGCCCTGCGGGCCGCGCGTTCCGCGGTGAAAATAGGGTCTCCTGCGGTTCTGCGGGTGGGTGATCGTGGTTTGGGTCTACCCGTGGGGAGGGTAGTGGCGCAGGATCGCTGTTGGTGGCCCGTTGACGCCGGTGAACTGTGATCGTGTGAGGTCGTGTCTCAGCAGGGTGGGGAGGGTCGCGCTGTGGGCGCTTCAGTGTCGCTTCGAGCACGCGGATCAGATTTCGTTTGTCCCTAGCGGCCCTTGCGGGCC
>DASYIL010000156.1:0-12019 GCA_035997545.1 Pseudonocardiaceae bacterium | reverse complement strand
TCCTGGTGCTCGTCGTGCTCCTCGTCCCGCAGCCATAGCGACCCTGACGTGCCTCGTAAACCCCAGGACAAGCCCGGACTGCAAGCTGAACGAACCCACCTGTCGTGGGAACGCAGCCACACCATGGTCAAGGACGGACTGGCGGAGTTGTGGGCCGCCACCTCCGTCGAGAAGCTGCACCGGCTGCTGATGACGCGGCAGGTTGGCGGCAGGAGCGGCCAGCACCAGGAAGCAGTCGAGCTGTTCGGCCACCACCACGGCGACGACCCGGCGGTGCCGTCGACACGGCGGTGCTGCTGTGCACCGATGGCGGTGGTACGGATGCTGAACACCGTGGACAGCCTGCCCGACCCCGATGCCCGCCGGGCCATCGACCACGGGCTGGTGAGCGGGCGCGCGCAGGTCCGCAAGATGGCGTTACGGGTCTTCGCCGACCGGGTCGACCGGACCGAAGCGGTGCGCCGGGCCCGGGAGGACCCCGACCGGTCGATCCGCCGCTGGGCGCCCGAGCTGGAGTCCCGGAGGACCGCCGGCCCGGAACCGACGACGCTCCCCTGACGGGGCGGTGTGCCGGAATGGGCCACGGCCTTGACGGGTACGGTCCGTCACGCGATGTCATGGCCGGGAGGCCGATGCCGGAAGGAGACGAGGATGACGAGTCGTGCACCCAGCGACGTCGCTGCCGCCGCCGCGGAGGCCGCGCTGGTCAGTCAGGTCGTCGACTTCGTCAGGTGGGTCGGGGACGGCCGCAAGCTCACCCAGAAGGGAGCGATCACCCTGGCCGATGCCCGGGTCCTCGTCGACAGGTTGGGCACCGGGGACGAGATCGATCCCGCGATCGGCGAGCGGGTGTTCAAGACCACGTCGAGTGTGGAGCTCCTGGGTCTGGGCCTGATCGTGGAGTGGGCTAAGGCGGCGCGGCTGGTGCGGGTCGTCCGGGGGCGGCTGATGCCAGTCAAGAAGACCGCCGCGCTGCTCGACCACCCGGCGGAGCTGTGGATGGCGCTGTTCGAGTCGTTCGGGGGGCGGCTGGGCACCGCGTTCCTGCCCGCGGGGTGGGGCGAGTCCTTCATGCGCCGTGAGTTTGCCGCCGGCGCCGACGCGCTGCTGTCCGCGCTGCACGGCCGGGGCGGTGCGGTCGGTCTAGACGAGCTGTGCAACCTGGCGTGGGACGCCGTGACGGGGCGCTACGTGCTCGACGACGCCACCGAAGAGCAGCTGGCCACGGCCCGTCGGATGAACGGCCGCGACGTCCGGCGCACGCTCGCGGCGCTGGTCCGGCTTGGTGCCGTGACGCTGACCGAAGACTCCGCCGAGCTGACCGCGATCGGCCGGTGTGGGACTCGTCGCATGCGAGGAGAGCCCGAGCCCGGTGATCCCGTCCACCAGATCACCGTCACGCTGGTCGAGATCGCGGAGCCACGGGTGTGGCGGCGGCTGCTGATCCCGGCCGCGATGCCGCTCAGCCGGCTCCACGCTGTGATCCAGACGGCGATGGGCTGGCAGGACTACCACTTGCACAGCTTTACCGACGGCAGGCGCACCTACGGCCTCCCGGACCCGGAGCTCGAGTTCACCGACGAGCGCTCCGTGCGGTTCGGCGATCTCGACGTCGAGGGTGGCCGCATCGGCTACACTTACGACTTCGGCGACGACTGGGAGCACGAGATCGTCGTCGAGGCGGTCGGCGTGGCCGAGCCGAGCGAGCGTTACCCCCGGTGCGTCGGAGGCGAGGGCGCGTGCCCGCCGGAGGACTGCGGCGGGCCGCCAGGCTACGAGCATCTCCGAGCAATCCTCGCCGACCCGGGTGACGAGGAGCACGACGACATGGTGACGTGGTTGGGCCTGGACCACGCCTCCGAGTTCGATCCGGCCGCGTTCGACATCGAGGCGGTAAACCGCGGGCTCCTCGCGGTGGGCCCACCGCGGTGACGGCGACCGGCCGAACTCTGATGTACGGGCTCGAGGTATGGCGCGCCGACGCCGGCATCGAGTGGTGGCACTGGGATCTGCGGTTCGCCCTGCTGTGCGTGCGCGACCACGGCGGCAACTGGGACTGCCTCGACGCGGCGGTCGCGTAGATCGGCCGACCCGACGGCGACGCGAAATGGAGCCACCTGCTGCACCTACGGGAACGGCTGGCGGGCGGGCTCAGCGCCAGTGGGCTGGCCGCGGAGGCGATCGGGGAAAAGGAGGTGATCACCCGCGCCCGCGCGAGGTACTCAAGCAGGGTGTCCGGGCGGGACATGACACGCGCGATGCGCAACCATCCGTCGCTGCGGTTGGAGGATCGTGCACGCTGCGGCTGGTGGCCGAGTTTCCCGAGCTCCCCGCGGGAGCCGCACGACGGGTTGGTCGCGCTCCTCGGCCTCGACGGCCACTGTCGATCGACAACGGCTGCCGATGACTGGGCGAGGCCGCCCGGTTACTGGAGACCGGCGACGGCCCGGGGACGCTGGCGGTGCGGCGCGCGACGCTGACGATCGGCCTGGACTTGATGGAGTGCTGCGACGACTCTTAGGGCTTCCTGGAGATCGCCATCATGCTAGCCAACTACGACGTCGTGTACCGTCGGGAGGCCGAGCTGTGCCGCCTGACCGGCGTCACACGGCACCTCGACGCCATCTGCCAGGTCGCCGCCGGATTGCGCGCGGACTACGTCGCGGCGCGGATGACCTGACACGCCGACGAGGCGCGGGTGCTACATGTCCACGCCATCGCCGCGGCCGCGGCGCTCGACCGGTTCGAGACCACCGCCCGACAGCTCGGCTCTGCGAGCTGGGCCGGCGTCGTGTCTGGCTCTAATCCCGCCCCCGCCGTTCTACCGCCCTGCTGTTCTACCCGGACGCTGCCACATTGACCCTTGCCACAGTGACCCCTGCTGCCTCAACTGGGGACATCCTCGCCGAGATCGACATCTCGGCAGGCTGCTCGATCAAGGACAGCTTCTCCACCTGGATCTGACGACAACAGGCTTCACTACCCTCGCCGAGGCGCAGTGGATCGATAGCGGTGCCGGAACGGATCTGTGGCGCCGCGTCGACGCTTCACGTCTCTACGTCAGCTAAACGGGACCGTTCTGGAGTGAGTCGGCTCTCCATCGCTGGGTGGCCGGCTAGCCCGTGATGTTCAATGGGATACTAGGGTAGGTGATACCACAATGTGCGGAATCGTCGCGGCCTTCGGTGAGGTTGACACCGGCAAATGCGAGCGGATGCTCAACCGGGTACAGCATCGGGGACCGGATGACACCGGGATACTGACGCTCGACTCGGCCTGGTTGGGCCACCAGAGACTCTCCATCGTCGACATCAGCCGCGGCAAGCAGCCGCTGGCCAACGGTGCTGGCACGGCATGGATCGTCGGCAACGGTGAGATCTACAACCACGAGGACCTCAGCGCGAAGCTGCCGCCCGGAATGCTGCAGACCAGGTCGGACACCGAGGCGGCGCTGCACCTCGTGATGCGGGACGGTCCGGCCGCGGTGGCCGAGCTCAGCGGCATGTTCGCGCTGGCGATGGTTACCGCCACCGGGGACGGACTCGTCGCCCGCGACCCGATGGGTGTCAAGCCGCTGTACTGGATCGACGGGGCGGATGGCACGATATTCGCCAGCGAGCTGCGGGCCTTCGACCTCGAGGACCGGCCTCGAGTGGCCTCCTTCCCGCCCGGCTGTCTGTGGACCCCGGCCGCCGGCATCGTGCGCTATGCCAACTCGGTTCCGGTGGGAGTCCACCCAGCCCGGCGGGCGCAGCGCCCGGTCTGGGACAGCAGGACGCTGGAAAACGTCAGGGACTCCGTGGTGCTGTCCGTGCGGCGGCGGATGATGAGCGACGTCGGGGTAGGCGTATTCCTCTCCGGAGGGCTGGACTCATCGATCATCGCCGCGATCGCCGCGGAGCACACCCGCCGCCGCGGCGACGTGCTACCCACCTTCGCGGTCGGCACCAAGGACAGCAACGACCTGCTGGCGGCCCGGCGAGTCGCCGAGTTCATCGGCAGCGACCACCATGAGGTCATCGCCACCGCCGAGTCCATCGGCGAGGCGCTGGACAACGCGGTCGAAGTGATCGAGCACTACGACCCGGCCCTGGTCCGCAGCGCGGTCCCGAACCTGCTGCTGGCGCGCGAGGCGGCCAAGAAGGTCAAGGTGGTGCTCACCGGTGAGGGCGCCGACGAGCTCTACGGCGGCTACAGCTACATGCACAGCCCGGAATTCGCGGAACCGGACGCACTGCACGCCGAGCTGGTGCGCAGCCTTGAGCAGCTGCACCACCTGAACCTGCAGCGCTGCGACCGGACGACGATGCACTTCGGGCTGGAGGCCCGCGAGCCGTTCCTGGACCCCAACGTCGTGCGCACGGCGCTGACCCTGCCGCCGGAGTGGAAGCAGACCACTGACGGCCGGCCGGAGAAGGCGGTGCTGCGCGAGGCCTTCACAGACTGGCTGCCCGAGGAGCTGCTCTGGCGCGGTAAAGAGCAATTCGGCGACGGCTCGGGTGCCGGCGAGGTGCTCGCCACGCTAGCCGAAGACAACACTGCCAAAGCCAGTGCCGGCGATACCGAAGACGCCGTGACGCAGCCGCCGGACAGCTGGGCGCTGCGCAGCGACGAGGAGATCCTCTACTACCAGATCTGGCAGCACTACTTCTCCGGGGTGCGCCCCAACTCGACGCTGGGCTGCTTCGCGACCCCGTGAGTGGCGATTTGTGCTATAGCGCCGATCGGCGCTCACGAACTACAGGTCGCCGCCTTCTTCGAGGAGGCGGTCGATCTCCCGGCGTAGCAGCCCCAACCGCCCCTCCCGCACCAGCGGGATTTCCCGCCGCCGGCGGCGCACCAGCGAGAGGTCGACGTTGACGGTGAGCAGGCTCTCCCGATCGTCGTCGGCCTCGGCGATCACCTGGCCCCACGGGTCGACGATGTGTGAGCCGCCCCAGAAGCGCAGCGACCCCTCGGTGCCGACGCGGTTGACGAAGACCACGTACAGCTGGAACATCCGCCCGTAGAAGCGGGTGATGCCGCGCCAGTAGGACCGCGAGTCGTACCGCTCGGGGAACATGCTCTGCGCGCTGCAGGCGGGCACCAGCAGGATTATCGCCCCGTCCTGCGCGGCCACGTAGGCGAGCTGCGGCTGCCACGCGTCGTTGCAGACCAGGGTGGCCGCGCGGTGCCGTCCACCCAGGATCGGGAAGGCCCGGGACGACTGACCGGGCAGGAAGTGCTTGCGCTCCTCGAAGGTCGCGTAGTTGGGCAGGAACAACTTGCGATGCACGTGCACCAGGATGCCGTTCTCGTAGTAGGCCGCGCTGTTGTAGATGTGCAGACCGTGTGGCTGTGCCTCGGGAAACCCGAGCAGCACGCCCGCGCCCTTGGTCTCCTTGGCCAGCTTCGCTATCCGCTCGTCTTCCGGCTGGATCGAGATGTCCTCCTTGAGGTCCCCGATCGAGTAGCCACTGAGCGACAGCTCGGGGAAAACCACCAGGTCGGTGCCCTCGCTGACCGCATTGGCGATCACCTGCTCGGCACGCGCGACGTTGGCCTCGAGCTCGCCTGGCCGGGCATCGATCTGTGCGAGCGTAATGCGCATCGCTACCTCCCAGAAACCGGCGACGGGGGCGGGGAGCGCTCAAGGTATCGAGCAGCCGTCACTAACCGTAGCCGGGGCCGGGAAGGGAGCCGGGGTGATTCTCATTGCCCGGTAGTGGCGCCGAGCGTAGGAGAATTCCGTGGCAGACGAGCAGGTGCAACAGGTGCAGCGGGTTCTGGCGGCGGCGGCACATCCGGACGACGTGGCCTACGGGTCTGGTGGCACGATCGCGACCCGGACGGACGCGGGTCTCGACGTGTCCTACTGCATCGTCACCGACGGTGACGCCCGGTGGTTTCGACCCGATGTGCCCGCTCGGCGATCGGCAGCATCCGGCAGGAGCAGCGCAAGGCGGCGCCACGCTGGGCGGCGCCGACGTCTAGTTCCTCGGCTACCCCGACGGCAGGCTGGCGTTGAGCCTTGAGCTGCGGTGCGAAATCATCCGGGCCATCCGCCGGATCCGCCCCGGATCGGGTGGTGATCCAGTCCTTGGGTGTCAGCTACGGCATGCTCCGCGGATGGCTCGCCGGCACGCAGCAACCAACGCGATCAAGAAGGGAACTTTATGCCACACGTTTCGACGCACGCCCAGAGCGGGAAATCCCAGTTCGATCACGTCTATAACCAAGCCGATCCCCGAGGATACTTCCAGACGCTGCGCGATGTGGAGTACAAGACACCGGCACACGGCCAGCAAGTTTTCGCCCGTCTCGTGCAACGGCGGCGGGAGCACCTCGACCGGGAGGACGTCGTGGTGCTCGATCTGTGTTGTTCCTACGGCATCAACGCGGCATTGCTCAACCACGACCTCACCCTTGATGCGCTCTACGCCCGCTACGGCTCCCCCGAGCTGGCCGCGCTGTCGACTGACGAGCTAGTCGTAGCCGACCACGCGTTCTATAGTGAACACCGCCGCTCCCATCCCGTGCCGGTGGTGGGTATCGATGTGGCCGATCAGGCCGTCGCTTACGCTCAACGAATTGGCCTGAACTATGCGGGCAGTAGTGAAAACCTCGAAATGGAGGAGCCCAGCGCAGCGCTGGCCCACCTCCTCGCCGGTGTGGATCTGATCACCGTCACTGGGGGGATTGGCTACATCACCGAACGCACCTTCGATCGCGTGCTCCAGCATGCAAGCGCCGAGGATGGGTGTTGGGTCGCGGCTTTTGCGCTTCGCTGGGTCCCCTATGCGCGCATCGCCGAGGTTCTGGCACGCTACGGCATGGCCACCGAACAACTAAGTGGACACACGTTTCGCCAACGCCGCTTCACCGACAATACCGAACGGGACTACGTGCTCGGCGAGCTTGAGAGCATAGGAATCGACCCCGCCGGGAAAGAGACCGAGGGGTGGTATCACTCAAATTTCTACCTCTCCTGCTCCGCCGAGCACAATCCTCCGTCCCTGCGCGAGCTGCTGTCCGGATGCGTGGACTGACGTGCCGCCGCACCGAGGTAGAGGTGCGCCGCCGCTACCTCGGTGCCGAGCTGGTGCGGGCGCAGGTCGGTGGCTGTCTCCCTGCGTCTTCTCAGCTGTACAGGATTCTGCGCGTGTCACCGGGATTCCTGCGGCGCACGCGAGACCCTCCGGTATGACCGTGCATGTTCTGCGGTGGCGTACGTAACAGGGGACGCTGATCAAGGCACGCGCCTGGACAGCTACCGCAAACCGACACGATCTGTGCGATTCGCGCATGAAAGCTGGTTCACCATCGCTGGATGGAGCGAAGGGGCACCTGCAGACGCCTTCCAAGTGACGGAATGACACATTAAATTCCATTACGCCCGTCGACGTCGGTTCACAGGAGGAACCAAACGTCTCCTTCCCCGTCATAAATTATCCCCTAGCCGAACCCGGTTCCCAGCTGCGTTCCATCACCACGACGTGCCGGTGGGGATCCACTCGTTGAGCGCGGTGTTCACTCCGACCGCCGGTGGCCTTCACCGGGTCTACGTCGAACCGGTGTCCTACGTGGTCTACGCCACGGCCACCCGCACCACACTGACGGTGGCCACGAACCCGCATTCCAGAACGTCACAGTGGTCCTCCTCGCCAACGTGGCCCTTTCAACGCGGCCAGGATCGTCCAGTTCACCGACGGCACCACCATGCTTTGGGGCTGGCCGTAGCTTCGGGAGTCCGGGGCCGAAGAGGAGTGAAACAACGTCCACACGTCGTCCGGTCCGAAGTGGAACCACCGCTGCGTCGCACGGAACGACCGCACCACGTTGCGGTGCGGAGCAACGACGCCCTTGGGGTGCCGGTGCGGCCGGAAGTGTAGATCACGGAAGTGGGATTGCCAGGACCACACCGCGGGCGGGTTGTTCTCCGGCAGGCGCGCCAGGCCGGTCGGCAACACGTCCAGCACGCAGAGCGGCTCGGCGCCGCCGAGCAGGAAACGTGCTCGTCGCTCTGACCGCCGTGCCGCGGAGAATCGTCAAACAGCAGAGAACTGATCGACAAGACGACGGCTGGGAATCCATCCAGCTAGATGGGCTCCCAGCCAGTTTCCTCGGAGTCCTTTTTTCATTCAGCCTTGCGCGAGCCATCGTGATACTTTCAGGCATGCTTCCCTCCCAACGCATATTTAAAGTAGCTACCGCCACCGACTGATACATTTGTGCCGCACTGTTTACAGAGATGTAAAAATCAAGCACGTCCGGCCTGGTGGCCACCTTCCAGGATGCGGCGGCCGCGATTTCACCTGCTGGGCTGTCGGCGCCACGGGCCGGTGATCGCGAACATGGTGCCCGGGGTCTGCAGGTTGGCGAAGAGGATCCGCCGGTCCAGCGAGTAGGTCGGCCCGGTGAACTCGTCGTCGTCGATGTCGTTGCGGGCCAGCGGGAAGGTCCGGCCGTCACCGGTGACCCCGACGAGGTGCTGGATGCCCTCTCCGTCCTCGGCGAGGATCAGACCGCCGTAGGGTGAGACGGTGATGTTGTCCGGGCCGTCGAACGCACCGTCGACGGTCGGGTTCGGGTTGATCCCAAACCGCAGCCGCAGGGTCAGCGTCGAATGCCTGGGATTGTAGAACCACACCTGCCCGCCGTGCGGGACCGAGCTTTCGTTCCGGGCGAAGCTGGTGACAATGTACGCGCCGCCGTCGCCCCACCAGGCGCCTTCCAGCTTGCGCGCCCGGGTGATATCGGTGTCGGCGAACTGTTCACGGATGGTGGTAGTGGCGTCCCGGTCCGGCACCGGAATCCAGGTGATCGCGTAGACGGTGCCGACCTTGGTGGCCCGAGACAGGTCGTCGACGTGCACGCCCGCCGCAGTGCTGGCCTTCATCGCGCCGAGCGTGCCGGCGGTCGCACTCAGCCCGCGAAGCCGGCGTCTGCCGCGCGGAAGGTCTAGCGGGGCCACCCAGCGGTAGAGCAGGCCGTTCGGGCCGCGGGCGTCCTCGGTGAGGTAGATGTCGCCGGTCCTCGGGTCCACCGCGACGGCCTTGTGTTCGAACCGGCCCAATGCCCTGATCGGCTGTGGGTCGCGGTTAGCGGACCGATCGTAGGGGTCGACCTCAAAGACGTACCCGTGGTCCTTGGTGGCGCCGTCTTCACCGGCCCTCGTTTCGGTTTCCTCGCAGGTCAGCCAGGTGCCCCACGGCGTGACGCCGCCAGCGCAGTTCTGCGAGGTACCGGCTAGGCCGACGTACTCGCGGACCCGGCTGCCGTCCCGGCGGGTGTGCACGACGGTGCAGCCGCCGGCCATCCCTGGGTCATAAACCAGCCCGTCCAGGTGCGGCACCGGGAACTCGACGCTGGCCAACGGGTCGCCGATCTCGTGGTTGTTCACCAGCACGGTGCCGCCGGGGCGCCAGAAGGCGCCGGTACCGTCGTGGGCGCCCGGCGTGGGCTCGCCAGACTCGAGCCTGGTTCCTTCTGCCCCACCCTGGGTGACGATCGTGTACTGGAAGCCTGCGGGCAGCGCGAGCCGCCCGGCTGGGTCGTGGACCAGCGGGCCGTAGCCGGCCTCGGCGGCAGCGCCGAGCCCGGTGGGAGCATCGAAGGCGCCCGGAGCCGTGAGCAGCATGTCGGTGCTTCCGATCAGCAGCACCCGCGTGCCAGCGAGGGCAGAGCGGTTCAGGAAGTCGCGGCAGGACAGCTCCATGTGAGGTTCCCCAATCGAGTGAATGTCCAGGAGCTGATTACGGTGTGCAACAGATGTGACGAAGGTGTGAACGGCGAGAGAGCAGTAGTTGGCGGTCCGGCGAGCGGGATATCAACACCGCGCGGTTCAACACGCCCCGGTGGGGACACGGTGGCCGACTCCGCTCCATGCCAATCGTGAGCGCTGACCCGGGCCCAACCTGCCGTCGAACTCCCAATCGTGGTCAGGTCCTCTCGCGCGGGCTCCACGCGGGGAGAAATCGGCTGCCCGGTCGACACTGCTTGTCCTACCGTGGGCCGCATGCAGTGATCTTCGTGCGGCTCGATAGCCGCCGCTACGGGATCGGCATCGACCGCTGTCATCGCTGCGATATCGGGCCGAACATCGCCGTGCGCCCTGGCCCGAGCTGCGCGACGGTTCCGCACGACCTGGTCCACTTCGTCGTCGAGGAACAGGCGCAGCTGAGCCTGGGTATTTTCGGTCAGGTCGCGGTAGGCGGTAGCGCCGGGTTTTTCGTCCCGGCACCGACCGATCGGTCTGGGGCGGACCGAAAGCGGTCCGCCCGATTGGGACGGGCGGGACGTCGAGCTGTAGCTCGCTCCGAGAAGCTGACCACCCTTGTCGACGCGAACGGATCCCTGTGCTCCGACGCCGACGCAATCACCGGTGACCCGGGACTCACCTCGATGATCCGTGACCGTCTCGGCGAGGTGCTGCAGTTATGGTCAGTACTGCCGGTTGGGCAGCGCATGCTGCTTGCGTGGCCGGCTTCGCTGACCATCCGTTACGCACGAGTCCCCGCCCAGCAAGGTCGCGTCAGCGTACGTGGGATGGCACGAACGGGGGTTTGACCACCTCGCAGGGCAGCGCGCGGCCGCGGATGTCCACCTCGACGGTGTCCCCAGGTCGCACGGCGGGATCGAGCAGAGCTAGCGCGATGCCGGTGCGCAACGTCGGGGAGAAGGTGCCCGAAGTGGTCTCCCCCAGCGGCGCACCCTCCGGGGACCGCACCGCCATGTGCGGCCGTGGCACCCCGCGCCCGATGGCCCGCAGCCCGCGCAACCGCCGGGATGGACCTCGCGCGCGCTCGGCGTGCAGCGCATCGCGCCCCCAGAAGGCCGGCTTGTCCCAGCCAACCGCCCAGGAAACCCCGCCCTGCACCGGGGTGATCCACGGCCCGAGGTCCTGGCCGTGCAGTGGGTAGCCCATCTCGGTGCGCAGGGTGTCCCGGGCACCGAGCCCGCATACTTGGCCACCGAGCGGGCCAGCAGCCCCCAGCAGCGCCTCCCATAGTGCGGGCGCGGGCGCCCACGGCGCCAATAATTCGTAGCCACGCTCGCCTGTGTAGCCGGTACGACTCACCCGCACCGGGGCGCCGTCGTACTGGACGTCGGTGAAAGTCATGTAGTCCATGCCAGGCAGCCCTACGGCGGTGAGTACCTCGCCCGAGCGGGGTCCCTGCACGGCGAGTACGGCGTACTCGCCGTGCAGGTCGGTCACCCGCACTCCCCGGGGCGCCGCGGCGGCCAGCCGGCGAACGACCTCCCCGGTGTTCGCCGCATTGGGCACGCAGAACACCTCATCCGAGCCGACCAGGTAGGCGATCAGGTCGTCCACCACGCCGCCGTCCTCGGCGCAGCACAGCGTGTACTGAGCCTGTCCCGGGTTGATCTTGGCGAGGTCAGCGGTGAGGCAGGAGTTGACGAACTCGGCGGCTCCCGAACCGGTGACGCTGATCTTGCCCAGATGCGTGACGTCGAACACGCCGACCGCCTCCCGCACCGCGGTGTGCTCAGCAACGACGCCAGCGTAGTGGATCGGCATCTGCCAGCCGCCGAACGACCCGAGAGTGGCGCCGGCCTCGACGTGGAAGGCATGCAGGGGGCCGCGGCGCAAGGGTGTACTCACGGCTGGAGAACGCTACCTCGCAATGGCACTGGTCACCCGTCCGGGCTGGCCGCGCACCGCTAACGTTGGCATCCCCGGATATTAGCGAAGACCGTCTGGCCAGATCAGCGAGGAGATCACCATGACCATCCCGACGCTGAATCTCACCGATGCCTCGGTGACCGCCGCGACGGTCGACGCCCTCGTGGTGGGCACGGTGCCCGGCGAACGGGGTCCCCAGCTCGCCGAGGGCGGCGAGGATGTCGATGCGGCGTTCGACGGAGCGCTCACCGACCTGCTGGCCGTGCTGGGTGCCCGCGGCAAAGCCGACGAGGTGATCAAGGTGCCTACCCGCGGAGCCGTCGGTGCTCCGCTGCTGGTCGCCATCGGCCTGGGCGCCGTCGACGACCGGCCCACCGCCGAACAAGTACGCCG
>DASYIL010000155.1:0-3679 GCA_035997545.1 Pseudonocardiaceae bacterium | reverse complement strand
AAGATCCTCCGCGAGGCGTCGGTTCTGCCGATCTACGACGGCGGCAACATGGGTATGCAACGCCGCCGCGTCCATGGCATCCTCGCCGACCCGATGTTCAACCCGCGCGCGATCATGGAAGACGACTACGTCAAGTTCGAGAAGCACCACGAGTCGATCGACACCATCGTGAGTTGAGGCGCTGCCACATGACCCCGACCCCCGACCCCCGACCCCCGGCGCACGGGGTCGGAGTCATGTGGGGGATCAGCCTCCGATATAGGTCAGGACGTTTCGACTCGCGGCATCCCCGATGAGACCGGGCTCGGGTCCCCGAACTGCGCAGCCCGGAGTATCGGTCGTCGCGCTCGACCCACGTCGAGTAACGCACGGCTATCGCCAGCGACCGCGAGGAACCGTTACAGCGACGCCGATGCAGCGTCCGGCGAGCCGGCGGAAAGGCCATGCGGAAGGTGCAGGTGAGCGCAGGGTCAGTCTGTGGACGATGTGTGGACCACGACGTAAGCAGGCTCAACTTCGGTTGGTTCCCTAATCCAGATAGCGCGGGCGAGTTCGGCCGAAGCCGGCTGGGAGCCGGTCCCTTGCGTCGGTGGGCAGACGGCGGCACCAGCGCATCGAGTTCACGTGGGTAAGCGGGCGCGCGGTCGGTGACCACCTCGGCCAGGCGTGAGGTGTACTCAAGCGCGGGGGAGAAGGCCGCCGGTCCCGCCATGCGAGACGAGCACGTCGATGACCTGACCGAAATGGTCGATGGCCCGGTACAGGTAGACCCACCGCCCGGCGAATCGACGCTGCAATCCGCGCTTCGGGCACTGTGGCCCCACCGCCAGTCGAGGGCCGGGTCCGTGACCAGATTTGTGACCGAGGCGCAACGTCATGCGGTGGTACGGAGTGGAAGCGCTGAGACGCCAGCGTCGCCGGAGGGCTGGTCACGTGGGACTTCGGCGGTATGGGTGAGACGGTGTGAGATGGCTGCGTGCCCACTCATAACCCGGAGGTCGCAGGTTCGAATCCTGTTCCCGCCACAAACGCCGAACCCCCCGCCCAGGTGGTGGGGCGGGGGGTCCAGGTTCACGCTCAGTACCAGCGGTGGTGGCCGTGGTCGTGGCGCTCGTGGTGCCGGTGATGCCGCCAGTCGTGATCACCGTGCCCGTGGTGCTCGTCGTGATGACCGTGGCCGCCGTGGCGATGGTCGTCCCGGTCACCCCTGACCAGCAGGCCCGAACCGCCGGTGAGAATCTGTGCGATCTGCATTCGCGGAACCTTCCCTCAGAGTGTCCCCGACACGAGCCGAAAGACTGGCCGAGCCGGAACCCTCCGTCATCACCACCCTGGATGACTTCCCGCGTACGCCAGGTGATGTACCCCTCCTACCACCAAGGGGTGACCCGGCATGGTCAGCAAGGGACCGGGACGACAAGGATCCGGCTTGACCCGTCAGGATGCGCGTCACCCGGCAAGTTTGAGAAATAGGACGTGTGACGAAGCAGGTGAGCACATGTGGCACATGAGCGTCACAAGAAACCGCGATAACGAATTCGACATCCGGTTTTGCGGTTTTGCACACACGCCCCTAGTGTCGTCGCAACTACGCCACAGCCCACCGAGCAATCGTTATCAAAGTGAGACATCGGTTCTGCGTGGCGTCGCTGCTACCTCATCGGCCCGGCCACGATGGTGGGTCCGCTCGCTAAGAGCCGAGCAATTCGCACCCGAAGACCTTCGGGCTGGCCGCTGAGGAAGGCTTGCCCGCGCAGTTCCGGTGCCGGCAGCGCATTCACCGATGGACAGCGCGACCGCGGGGTGCCCGGTCTCAGCTGTGCTCACCGGGCACGCTTCAGGATCGACTCGGCCAGGGTGACCATCACGTCCCTGGTGAGCCGGACACCGGGTGCGCCCAAGCCGTGGATCGCCCACGCGCCGTCGATCTCGTGGATCACCAGCAGCGTGCAGATGCTGTCGTCATCGGTGCGGTGGCCCTCCGCCTGCAGCCGGCCACGCTCACGCTCCGAGTACAGCTTGTTGGGTTGCTCTGGTATGTCGATCACGCTTGAGACCGTGACTGATCGACAGCGGCGGGGGATCTACAGGCTGTTAACCCTTACCGATACGGAACCGATTGCGCAGGCTGTCCAACTCCCACACCCTGCGGGGCGCCCGCCGGTCAAGTGTCATCACCAGATCCCGCGCCATCGGATCAGGTCGGACGTACTGCGGTGCCAGCCGGTCGGCCGCGTCCAGGTGCCGGATCGCCTCGGCGTCACGGGCGCCTTCGGCCTGGGTGTAGGCGCGCGCAAGATCGAAGTGGAGCGCACCCCCACGCACTGCCGAACCGAACGTGGCGAGCAGTCGGGGCACGTCTGGCTCGACTCCCTCGGCGACGGCCGGGCCGCGCCCCAGCTCCACGGCGACGTTGACTCCCCAGGTTGCGACGTTGACCGGGCCGAAGTGCTGCAACAGCGCGTTGCGCTCTCCGGTATGTCGAGCTAGTTCCTGGGCATGGATTAGGTGGTCATCGGCATTACCAGCCCGCCCTTGCCGGGCGTGGTGCATTGCCGCGGTCAGGTGCATCATCCCGGCGGCTTCTGCCGGGCCAGTGTCCGCCGCCGAAGGGTCGGGGGTGGTCTCGGCCAGCGCCTCATCCAGTACGGCCGTGACTCGGTGGCGCGCACCGATCCAAGCCAGCCCCAGGGAGCGATGCATGGTCAACAGCCCGGCCCGAGTGGAATCGCCCAGCCGCCCGGCGGCTTCGCAGCCGCGTCGCGCCGTGGCGACTGCCAGATCGGCGTAACCGAAATGACAGGCGACGGATGCACCGACCAGACACGCTTCGGCTAACGCGGCTAGCGCAGCGCGGCGCGTATCGCCGTTTCCGGTCACCGCTTGGACGTGCAACTCACTCAGCAGCGAGCCCAGGTCTCGGCCGGCCAGTGAGAACCGCGCTGCATCAAGATGGGCATTGGCCTCCGCGGCAGCGGCGACTAGCTGCTCGACGGGCCGCGCGGGCAGGTCTGGGACGTCATCGAGGGTGCAGTCGTTAATGGCCAGCGAGATGTCGGGCACCGTCGCCAACGCCTCAGCCGTGTCCCGATCAGCCTGCAGGTACGGCTGCCCTGTCAAGTCCGCCACTGAGCAACCCAGCGCCGCGGCGAGGTCCTCGAGGAGGCCGCGCCGGTTGAAGCCACGCTCGCCGCGCTCCAGCAGCGAGAGATACGGCTTGCTGATGCCGGCCAATCCGGCCGCCACGGCCAGGCCCATCCCGCGCCGACGCCGGATCATGCGTAGTCGCTGGCCTATCGACCGCACGTCGTCAGCGTTCACAGGGGGCTCTCTCCTCACCGGAACCCCCCACCGGTGCCCCGGGGAGCTACCCCTGGGCGGAACACTCCGGTGAAGGGGTGCGAGCGCAAGGCTACCGAGGTCACTCCCGGGGTACGCCGAGGGCGGGTGATCACCGCGGCGACGCTCGCCACGATGTGCACATCTCGAATCCGGACAACCCTCTTGAGGTCATTTTCGTGAGGATCCCTGATCTTACGATAGATCACCATATAAGGACGGGAAACCTGTTCTGACCTGGATGGGCGATACTGGGATCGAGCCAGTGACCTCTTCGGTGTGAAGCAATTTGAGCGCTGCGGCGACCAGCGTACTGCTGCGGTGCCGACCTGCTGACGTG
>DASYIL010000154.1:0-6996 GCA_035997545.1 Pseudonocardiaceae bacterium | reverse complement strand
GCCCCGCGAAACGGGCCCGCGCCGCGGGCGCGGCCTGGGTAAGCAGCTCCTCGAACTGGTCCACCACCACCAACAGACGACGACGCCCGCCAGGGGCAGCCAGCAGCAACTCGTCGGCCACCTCGGTCAAACCTGCCTCGTCGAGGCGGTGGCGGACTTCTTCCACAGTCCAGTCCAGGCCGACCTGCCGCGCCGCGGCGGCGAACTCCCGGACCAGCGCCGCCACCGGATCAGCTCCCGGCAGCATCGGGCCCAGCGTCCACCAGCCCGGCTCCTCGGCCATCACCGGCACCAGCCCCGCCCGCACCAGCGATGACTTGCCGCACCCCGACGGCCCCACCACCAGCGCGGCTGCCTCCCCGCGCTGAGCCACAGACCGCAACAGCCCGCCAACCAGTCCACCTCGCGACGGCGACCAAAAAACACCCGATGCTCATCAACGTCTAAGGCCCGCAGCCCCGGGAACGCACAACGATCATCCGGCCACCCCCACCCCCCGGCCGCATCCACCCTGTGCAACGCCGCAACTAGCCACGCTCGGGCCGCCCCCGAATCCTGCGCCATGTCGGTGTGCTGGAAATCTTCCAGTAGCGGGTCGGTCACGCCCGTTTCGGCGTGCACCGGCAGCAGCCGGCTGCCCCTTGACACAGCACTAGCCACTTCCGCCGCGCACCACCTCGACGCCAAATACGCCGACGTGACTACACACACCACCGCGTCGGCCCACCGCAACTGTTCATGCAGCCGCCGCTTCCACTGCTCACCCACGGCGATGCCATCACGCAGATCCTGACTCATGACCAGCTTCAACCAACCAGCCATGCAACTCACCAGCCAACACCCGGTTCTCGCTGGCATGACTGACAAAAACCCTGGCCACCAATCCTCCCGCCCCAGCCACCGCAACAGGGCAATAGAGGCCACCGACCCCGCCACCGAGACTACGACAACCACAAGCACCCCATGCTGGCCCCATGCTGCCCCAACGACCGGCCACCCACCCACCACGAGGACCAAGCCCCGGGTCGCCCGCCGTGGTCCACCTCATCAGAGATGGGGCGCTCGCTCGTCCCGGACCTGGTGCTCGATTACGCCCGCGGCCCCTCAACTGGCGGTGGCCCACCGGCCGGGCCGACCGAGCACGGCCCGCCAGGGCCACGCGCAGCGTCGCGGTCCCGGCAAGGGCCACCGGACAAGGTGCTCGCTGAGGTTAGCGCCGCCACAGGCGGCGCCTTGACGCTTCTATGTGTTGTCAAGAGGTATTTCAAGATCGAGTTCTGGTGGGGCGAATGGGTCGTGGGGGTCACGTCCCGCGGTCTGAGGGTGGGAGCGGCTGGATCGTGACGGGGAAGCAATGTGTGGGTGCGCGGGGGTGGGGGTCAGGAGGGGAGCAGGTCGGTGACCGTGACCGGTTCGTCGCATTGTGGGCACAACCCGCCGATGTCGACCCGATGGCAGGGTTGGTGGCAGTCCGGGCACCACTGCCGGCCGAGGTAGCGCTGCTCGCACTCGCCGCAGACATAGACGGTGGTGTCGCGGCGCGGCCGGCGGGTCGTCGTCGTGGTGGCGGCCGGGGCGGCCGGCTCGGGGTGGCGGGCTCGGGGTGGCGGGCTCGCCAGGCGGCCTGCCGGCAGGCCGGTGAGCAGTACCGTCGAGGATCTCCGTGCCCAGCTGCGCAAGCTGCGGCTGCCCGAGGGTGACGGCTAGCCGACCGGTCGTGTCTGCGCGCCATGACTGTCGTTGGTCGGCTGTGAGCAGCAACGAGCGCACCCACGTCGCGACCGATACGCCCGATTACACGCCGAGGTCGGTTAAGAGATCGGGTCCAGCGATCCGGGCGGCGCTGCTCGCTTACGCGCCCGAGAGGTGCGCGCAGTTTGAGGCAGAGTTTCGCTCCGCGCTGGCGCTGGCCGCAGATAGCCTTGACCTATCGGGACCACAGGCGGTTCTGAAGCACTGGCAGGCGGTGGCCATAATGGCAGCGAACCCTCTCACCGACAAGGAACGCGAGCAGCTCGGGCGCGCGAAGGCCGGTGACTTCAGTGGACTGATCACCTGGCACCGGGGCGAGGACGGGAACTGGGTTAGTCGGTAGATGCCGCGCTACGGGCTGAAGTCGGGTGGTGAGGAGGCTGACAAACAGTACGCCAACCTCCCCGAAGACACGCGGCGACTGGTTAACCAGCGCATCGAAGAGTTGCTGGAGAATCCCACCGGCAACCCCGACCGGGAGTACGACGCGCAGTATGACCAGCACACCATTCCGATTGGCGATGACAAGGGATTCATCGTTTATGCCATAGTGGAGAGCGCCCGGCTGGTCATCCCGCTCCGATTCACTCCCGGCCTCGACTAGCTAGGTACGCAGTAGCTGAGCCGGCCGGGGCGGTCGTTGGTTGGGTAACGCAGTCACCATGGTGCTGTTGCGTTGTGCGAAGCGGTAGCAGCCTGGATCCGTTCCGGTGGTCTGATCAGATGGCCCGAGTCAGCTCGGTGAAGGCTGCCGCCACCCGCAGCGTCGTGGGTTCTTCGATCCCGAGCTCGTAGTGTCCGCGCGGAGGTTCTGGACGAACGCATGCCCTGTGGGGATCACTCGTGCTGAGCGAAGCTGTTTGAGGCCGCGCATCGGCCAGAGCCGGGACTTCAATCGGCCGTGATCGGCTTCGATCCGGTTGTTGGCGTACTGCTCGGTGTGATGCCAGGCGTCTGGGGCCAACTCATCGAGGACGTGCGGGTAGACCGCCGACTTGTCGGTGATGACCTCGACCGGGGTGACCCTGGTGGTGTTCATCGCCCGGCTGAAGAATCGGCGAGTAGCCGCCAGATCCCGCTTCTCCGACACCAGGACGTCGATAACCTGGCCGAACTGGTCGATAGCTCGGTACAGGTACACCCACCGGCCGCTGACCTTGACGTACGTTTCGTCGATGAACCAACGATCTCCCGGGGCGTGCCGGCAGGGCCGGGCCGCGTCGATGTGCAGCGGCGTGAACCGCTGCACCCACCGGAACACGGTCACATGAGTCAAGTCTTGTTCATGCACCATGAGATGACCTGGCAAGACCGATCCAGACCGCAATCCCCAGGGCCAGCACAGCGCTGTCGCGCTCGGAACGCTCTCCTCCCCGTTACGTGGAGAGCGGTGCTCGCCGGCTAGCAACAGTCGGCGGTCCCCGGACGCCGGGGCTCTCCCTGACCCCGCTCGGTAGAGGGGCCCTACCGAGGTAGACCTCCCGGGTAAAGGGTCGTGACCTGCACGGTAGCGGGGTAGACCCCGTAGTCGGCGCTGCCGTCACAACCCCTCTACGGCGCTCTGAGGACGAGCTGTGCGGTGCTGTCAAACGGTGAGGGAGCAAGGCCCGGCGTTGCGGATGCGCTCCGCGACGAACCATTCCGGCTGGCTCGGTCACAGAAAGTCACAGGGACCCAATCAGGGAGGCAGGGAGGGATGCAGGGAGTTCTCCCTGCCCGGGTCCCTGCCTTGCCTACCCGCCCTGAGCCGCGCAGACACTGGTTAGGGAGGCAGTTCCCTGCGCTGGCGTATGCTTCGGTGACCCCTGTTTTCCGGTCGAGACGACACCCCGGGCGCGCCTCCCTCACTCACTGTTCTACCGTCCTGTCGATCACCGTGCGTCACTGGCGGCTGATGGACGGTAGCGAGAAGCTGCGTTCCGCCGACGTGCACCAGCAATTCGAGCGCGGAGTCGAGGTGACGAGACGGACTGTCAAGGGGCAGGGTGTCGCGCTCCCCGCTGACATCACCACCGCTCTCGACATGCAACCGCCCCAGAATCTGGGGCGATCCGGGGTGAGGCACACGTTGAGGCACTAGCACCCTGCTGAGGCACATGCCTCACCCCTCAGTCAGGCACCTGCCCTAGCCCTGAGCTGCCGCGAGGCAGACAACCTCAGCGAGGCAGACCGGGCACCGACCAACCGAATCCGGTCGGTGTCAGTGAGCCGGGCCGGGTGCTCGCACCTGCCTCGCTCAGACCAAACAGGTCGGTGACCTGCGACGATGCGACCTCGAAGGTCTACGGTTGGTGACAGGGCAGCGCATCAGGGCGGGCTTAGGTTGTGGGTATGAATCCGGCTCAGATCCGTGCTTGGTGTCTCACCGGCGAGCTGGTCATCGAATATGCCGGGACGTGTCCGGCCCGCCATCCCGGGCAGCTGCCAGATAGGGAAGGGAGTCGGTGGGGTGGTGTGCCGAGTCCGGGTCCTCGGGGCCTCGGCAGGTGCTTAGGGCGCCTGGCCGCGCTTCCCCTAGTGGTGTTGTTTCTGGTGCCGTTGACACCCGGGAGCACAGGGGGCGCCGGGAGCGCGCCTGAGCGTCAACTGCGGGTTTCAGTGCGCCGGATCCGGAGGTCACCAAGTCCTGCGGGGTGCGCCTGGTTGTGCGGGTGCGGCGGATTCGTGCCCGGCGAGTTCTCATAGCTGTGATTGCAGGTAGGTCGTCAGGCGTGTCCCGCTCTCCATCTAGCCCGACTATGTTGTCCAGATCGGTCGGCGTTTGGCTGATGACCACGTATAGCAGTCAGCCATGGGGCCGCGCTTTCCGATCTGTCTGTCAGTTCTTGGTGAGGGCTTGGGCGATCTGGCCGACCAGGACGGCGAAGGGCATGTCCAGCGCCGCGTACAGTTCGCCGGCGACGGACAGAGCGTTATCGGCCAGGATCTCGACCATGGTGGTGGAGTAGTCGGTGACGATGACTCCGGCCTGCTGCATGCGGGCAATGCCGGCTTGCCGTTTGGCGTCCCAGAACGTGCCGGAGGCGTCGACGGCGACGTAGGCGTCGTAGCCCTCGCCGGTGGCGGCGATGGCCGGCAGTGCGGCGCACACCTCCAGCGAGATGCCGGCGATGATCATTTTGGTGCGGCCCGTGGCCTTGATCGCGTCGCGGACGCGGTTGTCGTGCCAGGCGTTGACGGTGCTGCGGTCGATGACGTGCTGGTCCTCGGGAAGCACCGCCCGCAGTTCGGGGATCAGCGGGCCCCACATGCTGTCCGCGGCGGTGGTGGTGACGATCGTGGGCAGGCCGAGCACCTGTGCCGCCTTGGCCAGGCTGGCGACGTTGTGCTTGAGTTCGGCCAGCGGGATGTCTCGCACACCGCTGATGAGGCCGACCTGGTGGTCGACTAGCAGCACCGCCGCGTTGTCGGTGGTGAGGGATTCGGTGAACCTATTGCGCTCGGTCACGTTAACTCCTGGTGTCTTGTCGTGTGATGATGTGAAGCGGAATCATCGGTCATCGGACTCTTGGGCCGGCCGATCAGTTCCAGTCCGATGTCGGGGCGCAGGTAGACCTCGTGGAACACCCGCAGATGCGGATCGCGGGCCATCTCGTGGATGTACGCGACAATGGCCTGGCCGGGTGTCTGTGTCAGGTGCACGATGCACCGCGGGTTGAGTGGACGTTCTTCCGTGTCGCTGACCTGGAGGACGTCGTCGGCTGGTCTGTGCCGCTCGTACCACGCGGCGCGCATGACCGGCCACTGCCCTCGCGCTGGGTGCTTTCCTCCGAGGAGATCAGCTGTGCGATGGTGTCGAAAAACGCCCTGATGCTAGGCCAGTTGGCACCCTTGGCCCGGGAGGCGGCGAAGTCCTGATGGCTGTTCCAGGTCACGATGTCCAGCCACTGGTGGTCGGGAAGCTGGACTAGGCCGGCGTGGAGGAAGCCGGTGCGGTCGGCGTGGAAGTCGGCGGGCATGGCCGGCTGTGCCCGCAGCAGCTCGTCTTCGCGGTCGGGTTCGACCCGAAACCGGGTCAGTTCAACGGTGGTCATGAGACTCTCCTGCTGAGCTTTGCGGTTGTGGCCGCCGGCTGGCGCATCGATCGCGTGGTGTGCGTGCGGTTGGTAGCGAGTGGCTCTGCGACGTCATCGTTGTGCTGGCCGGGCCTTGGCCGAATCCGCTGCAGTGGCCAGTGCGGGTGGCTAGTCGCGGCCGGGTTCGCGCAGCGGGACGGCGTCCGGGCTGGCCGGCAGGAGGCGGCGCAGCTGGCTGCGCGAGCTGATGCCGAGCTTGGTGAAGACCTTGCCCAGGTGGTACTGGACCGTGCGCGGGGACAAAAACAGCCGGGAGGCGATCTCCGGATTCGACTACCCTCCCGGGCCAGCCGCGCGATCTGGGCCTCCTGAGCGGTCAGCTCAACCATGGTGGCGACGGTGTGCTTGGGGGCGTTCTCGCCCGTGGCCCGAAGCTCGCGCCGGGCCCGTGCGGCGAATGCCTCCATGCCTATCGCGTCGAGCATGCCGTGGGCCGTGCGCAGCTGCTCGCGCGCCTCGCCGCGGCGCCGCTGCCGGCGCAGCCACTCCCCGTACAGCAGGTGCGCGCGGGCAAGCTCAGGACGATGCCGGGTGCGGCTGAGCCGGCCGATTGCTTCGCGATAGTGTCTCTCGGCGGCTTGTCCCTCGCTGAGCAGCGCGCGTGCGCGCGCCTCGATCCCCAGCCCGAGGTCGCTTCCGCCCGCCTGGGTCGTTTCGGCCAGCAGATCCAGGGCATCGCCGGTCATGTGCGTGCTCCCGGTGCGCGTGGCGGCTTCAATTAGCTCGGGCAACGCCCACACGGAGATATGCGGGTGCCGATGCTGGCTGGCTTGCCGGGCCGCCGCCAGGGCCTGGTCGTAGTGGCCCAGGCCGTTGCACAGGACGGCGGCTACCCAGTGCGCCCAGGTCACCGCTGCTCCCTGCCCCCCGGCTGTGGCCTCTTCGATAGTGGCCTGGATCAGCGGGGCGGCCTCAGTTTGCCTGCCCCGGAACGAAGCCAGCATCATGGCGGGGTAGGGCGCCAGGCATGATCCGGTCGCCTCGCGGACGGCATCGGCTTCGGCAATCAGCGACGTGGCGGCCGGGAAGTCACCGTTCCAGACGGTGTCCATGGCCATGCGGTTGAGCAGGAACGGGAGCTGGTCGAGCGCGCCGACGTCACGGGCGAGCTGGACCTGTCTTACCGTCAGGCGCCAGCCACCGTCGTCCCATAGAGCGTAGTCGGCTT
>DASYIL010000153.1:0-34412 GCA_035997545.1 Pseudonocardiaceae bacterium | reverse complement strand
CGCCATGCGCCTGCTCGATGACGTCGGACTCGAGGGACTGACGCTGCGCCGGTTGGGTTGCAAGCTGGGCGTCTCGGCCCCGACGCTCTACTGGCACGTGCGGGACAAACGGGCCCTGCTCGACCTGGTCGCCGAGGCGATCATTGCCGAGCACCGGTCCCCGGTCCGGCCGGCGCACGGCCAACCGTGGTGGGAGTGGCTCACTGACGGCGCCTGGGCGCAGTACCGCGCGTTGGTCGGCCATCGCGACGCCGCCCTGGTGGTGGCCGGCAACCGGCCGACGGAAGGCTCACTACCGGTGATCGAGCAGACCATCGGCAGCCTTGTCGAGGTCGGCTTCCCGCCGCGGGAGGCCCTTGAGTCGGTCCTCATTGTGGGCCGTTTCGTCCTCGGTTCAGCGCTGGAACACCAGGCCGAGGCCGCTCGGGGCGCGGCCACCGAGACGGACCCCGCGCTAGACATCCGGCTGCGCGACGCCGACGATCTACCCAACCTGGAAGCGGCGGCTCGCACCGGATTGCCACCGGATCCCGACTCGACCTTCAGACGCGGCCTAGCCCTGATCGTAACGGGGCTGCGCGCGCGTCACTCCGAGCTGACCAGCACTCCCGTGCTCGCGCCTGAACAGCCTGAATAGGAAGTCTCGACTTTTCAGTAGCCGTGACCTTGGCCCCGTAACTGCCCGAACACCCACAGCAACACGATGATCACAATAACAACTTCATACCATTTGGCGTAGAGCATATTTACCCTCCTTCACCTGGTCGGGCGGCCTCCTTCGTCACTAAAGCACCGCCCTCGACCTCAAGGGGTGATCAATGATGCTGCTGAGGTTTAGTGTGGCAAGGGTGACAGATGGTGTCTAAGCGGCCCCAGAAAGTATACCTAAATGTAACAGTTTGTCTACGCGGCCGGGCGATGTTCTCCCGCTGCCGTGCTACCCACGGTGACTGGGCAGGTGGTGCGGTCAGGGCGCCCCGCACGAGGCGTTGTTGGCCTGACATCGCCGATCACCCCATCGACGGCGGTCGGCGTGAGATGCTCAGTATTCAGGGCAACACCCGGCAGCGGGTGGAGCAGTTGGGCCTAGAGCAGATGGGCGCAGCGCAACGCGATGGGGGTCGCGATGGAAGCCCTCGGGATGAGTGAGATCCTCGCCCTAGCCGTGCCGTCGGACCTCTTCCCCGCTCGGATGCAGATGGCGCTGTCGTTGGGCTGGCACATCGTGGTGGCCTGCTTTGGAGTGGGGTTCCCGGCGATGGTGGTGTTCGCCGAGTGGCGCTCGCACCCCCGGGGTGGCAAGGACAGCGACAAGGACATGGACGCCCTGGCGCACACCTGGGCGAAGGCGATGGGTGTGCTGTTCGCGGTGGGCGCGGTGTCTGGCACGATCCTGTCCTTTGAGATGGGGATGCTCTGGCCGGGGCTGATGGCGCGATTCGGGCAGATCTACGGGTTCCCGTTCACCCTGGAGGGCTTCGCATTCTTCATCGAGTCGATCTTCGTCGGAGTGTACCTGTACGGGTGGAACCGGTTGCCGCCGCGGATCCACCTGCTGTCGGGCCTGCCGATGATCGCCGCCGGGGTGGCCGGGGCGTTCTTCGTGGTGGCGGCGAACGGGTGGATGAACACCCCGACCGGCTTCGAGATCCGCAACGGGCAGGTGGTGAACACCGACCCGTGGGCGGCGATGTTCAACCCTTCCACCGCCTCGCAGTCCGTGCACATGATCCTCGCCGCGGTCATGGTCACCGGTTTTGGTGTCGCGTCGGTGTACGCGGTGGGGATGCTGCGGGGTCGCAGTGACCGCTATCACAGGATAGGCCTGCTGGTGCCGCTGACCGTCGCCGCGGTCGCCGCGCCGATTCAGATCGGCGTCGGTGACTGGATCGCTAACGTGGTGGCCAAGTACCAGCCGGGGAAGCTGGCCGCGATGGAAGGGCTCTACCAGTCAGGGACGGGCGTGCCGCTGTCGATGGGCGGAATCTACGTCGACGACAGGCTCGTCGGCGCGATCGAGATCCCGTACGGGCTGTCGTTGCTCATCCACCATGACCCGAACGGCTTTGTGGCCGGCCTGGATCGGGTGCCGCCGGGGTTACGTCCGCCGGTGAACGTCACGCACCTGTCCTACAACGTGATGGTCAGCATCGGATTTGCGCTACTGGGGCTGGCGGCCTGGCTGGCCTGGGCGTGGTGGCGACGCCGCGACATCCCGCGCACCCCCTGGTTCCTGCGTGCCGTCGCCCTGTCCGGGTTGGCGGCGGTCGTGGCACTGGAAGCCGGGTGGGTGGCCACCGAGGTGGGCCGGCAGCCCTGGATCGTCTATGAGATCCAGCTAACCCGCGACGCGGTCAGCACCGCACCCGGCCTGCGCTTCGGCTTCTACCTCGTGCTCGCCGTGTACATCGTGCTCACCGTCATGACGGCGTACGTGCTGCGCCGTCTTACCGGAGCTCACGAAGCGTCGATCGCTCCCCAAGAGCCCGAGCTGGAGGAACAGCGGGTTGGGGGCGGGACCTGATGACCGTCGACGCACTTGGTCCCGCGGAGGCGGCGTTATGACTGCGGCCGAGGCCGTGCTGGCTATCATGTGGGTCGGCCTCACGACCTATGCCTTGTTCGGCGGCGCCGACTTCGGCGCCGGTTTCTGGGATCTGCTGGCCGGGGGCACCGAACGGGGACGCGCTCCGCGGCGGCTCATCGAGCACTCCATCGGCCCGGTCTGGGAGGCCAACCACGTCTGGCTGATCTTCGTACTCGTCGTGCTGTGGACCAGCTTCCCGCCGGCATTCGCAGCGATCGCCTCCACCCTCTACATCCCGCTGACCCTGGCCGCGCTGGGCATGATCGCGCGGGGGGCGGCGTTCGCGTTCCGCCACTCGACCGACCAACTCGCGTTCCAGCGGCTGTTCGGGGCCTCATTCGCGTTCTCCTCGGTGACCACCCCGTTCTTCCTCGGCACCATCGCCGGCGCAGTCGCCTCGGGACGGGTCCCCCCAGGCATCGCCGCCGGCGACGTCATCACCAGCTGGCTCAACCCCACCTCGATGCTCGGCGGCGTGATCGCCGTCGGCGCGTGCGCCTACCTCGCTGCCGTATACCTGTGCTCCGATGCGCAGCAGCACCATGACCTGTCGTTGCTTGCGTACTTCCGCGCCCGCGCCATCGTCATCGCCCTGCTCCTCGGCGGCATCGCACTGGTCGGCATCGCCGTGCTCCGCGCGGACGCGCCTCAACTCTTCAACGGCCTCATCTCGCGCGGCCTCCCGCTCATCCTGGCCTCCGTGGCGGCCGGGATCGGCTCGATCCTGCTGCTGGCCCGAAGACGCCCCGGCCTGGCCCGGGTGGCCGGCGCCCTGGCGGTCACCGCCGTCATCTGGGGCTGGGCCGTTGCCCAGTACCCTTACCTCCTGCAACCCGAGCTCACTGTGCAAGCCGCCGCCGCGCCCGAGACCACGCTCCGGGCGATGCTGATCAGCCTTGTGGTCGGCGCGGCCCTGGTCGTGCCCTCGCTCGTCTTCCTTTTCACGCTGTTCCAGCGCAGCCACTCCGAAACGAGCCAGACGGCGAAACACTGACCGGTGTGCCCAGCACGGCGACGATATCCCGGCCGGGACGCTACGGGCAATCGAGCGCGATCTTGAGGATCAAGGCTGCCAGTTGACAGCAAATGCGGCTGTGGTCAGCTACTCGGTCTGAGATACACACGCTGAGGCGCGCTGTTCGGCGCAGCAGGCCGTGACCGGACAACACTCGGCGACGCCGAACCCCGAAGGACGCCGAAGGACTCGGCGTGGCGACCTCCCTGCTGATCCAGTCGCCCGGCCGGCACACTACGTCGAGTGGCGCTCGCAACTCCAGTGGCAGTTGTTGTCGCCCTCGGGGCGAACTGTGCCGCAGTCCGGGCCTGGGCGATCCACACGATTGCGGGAATCGACTCCAACACTAGGAACGCGGCCAACACGACAAGGTAGGGCTGCCCACGCACCAGACCGAGCACGCCGAGGACGATGCCCCCAGCTCCGCGCAGGGCGTGGCCGGTCGCCCAGACCAGGCCGGGGCTGGACCGGCCCATCCAGCGACCGGTGAGGAAGTACAGGCCGATGCCGACCAGACCGGACACTGTCAGCAACGTCGAGATCTGCGCCTCGATCATGGTCATACTGCCGACCAGTTGGGAAACCACAGGGACACCGAACAGCGACAGAAGCAGCAGCGTCTTCAGGGGTACGACGATGCGCAACGGTTCACCCGCTATGGCGGGATTCACCTCCGGTTGGTGGATCCGGGCGGCCACAGAGCGACTGGTGGTCCACACGAGCACACCGAGCAGGCCGATAACGAGCCCGCCGACCCGGAACTGGGTAGAGAATGGCAGCTTCGCTGCCGCCATCGCACCGAGTATCAATCCCCCAACGATCTTGCCCAGGTCCAGGTTGAGCTGCAGCCAGGTCAACTGCCGTTCCTTGATATTCGCGGGCAGATCGGTGCCCAGGATGAAGGGAGGAGCCGCGACTGCCACCGCCGCCGCGCCGATGCCCATCACCGCGATGGCAAGTACGATCGACAATGAGTCACCGCCGGACAGTGCCAGCGCCACGAGCCCGATAGCCATCCCCAGCACGCCCAGCGTGTGCACCAGCCGGTGCGCCCGGTGGCGGACCGCGAACCCTCCGATCGACGGCCCGATCAGTGAGAACAGGCCGGCCATCGACAGCGCCACCCCGACGTCGGTCGCGGTTCCCCCGACTGAGAGCACGTAGGACGGCAGCAGTACGGGCAGGAAGCAGTTGAACGCCAATGCCAGGGCAAGGTGAGAAGTCATCCACCATTCGAACGGCCGGGGGCGACCATCGACGGTGACAGCCTGCTCGACCATGCTTCGGACATTACCTGGAAAGGAGTCGCCGAGTGGGCACTTCGCCATTGTTGCCGACATTGCACCAGCCCACCGACGCCGAGGCGGTGCGGTTCGGGCAGCGCTCGCTGACCCATCGGGAGCTGGGTGCGGCGGCCGCGGCGTTGGCGCCTCGGCTGTCCCGCACCCGGCGGGTCGCGATCTGGGCTGAGCCGGAGCTGGAGACCTGCATGGCGATGGTGGCAGCGCTCGCGGCCGGGACGCCTGCGGTGCCGATCAACCCGAAGCTAGGCACCCGGGAGCTGCAGCACGTCGTCGCCGACGCGACGCCCGACCTGGTGCTCGCCGCCCCGGAAGCCACGCTGCCGGAGGCGCTGCGTGCCCTACCGCGGCTCGACGTTGAGCTGGGGGCGGGGGACGGGTCGATACCGCCCGAGCCGGATCCTGACTCGCCGGCGCTGATTGTCTACACCTCGGGCACCACCGGCCCACCCAAGGGCGTGGTGCTGCCGCGGCGCGCGCTCGCCGCGGACATCGACGCGCTCGCGGCTGCCTGGGGGTGGACTGACCAGGACATCCTGGTGCACGGGCTGCCCTTGTTCCATGTGCATGGCCTGGTGCTCGGCGTGCTCGGACCGCTGCGGCTCGGGGGCGCTCTGCACCATCTGGGCTCGTTTTCGGTCGAAGGGGTGACCCGGGAATTGGGTGCTCGGGCATTGGGTGATCGGGCGACGATGCTGTTCGGGGTACCGACGATGTATCACCGGCTGGCCGCAGCCGCCGAGCAGGATCTCGACGTCGCCGCGGCGCTCGGTAGGGCGCGGCTACTCATCGCAGGCTCGGCTGCGCTGCCCGTCTCCGACCACCAGCGGATCGCGGCGGCTACCGGTCAGCACGTGGTGCAGCGATACGGGATGACCGAGTCGCTGATCACCTGCGCTGTCCGGATAGACGGACAACGCCGGCCGGGTACCGTCGGGCCGCCGCTGGATGGGGTGGCACTGCGGCTGGTGGACGATCACGGCGGGATCCTCGAGGTAGCTGACGACGAGACCATCGGTGAGATCGAGGTCGCCGGCCCGACGCTGTTCCTGGGCTATCTCAACCGGCCCGATGCGACCGCCGAGGCGATGCGCGACGGCTGGTTTCGCACCGGCGACGTCGCCACCCGTGGTCCGGACGGGTACCTGCGGCTGGTCGGGCGCCGCGCCACGGACTTGATCAAAAGCGGCGGATACAAGATCGGCGCGGGCGAGATCGAAAATGCCCTCCAGGAGCACCCGGGGGTCGCCGAGGTAGCGGTCACCGGGGAGCCGGATCCCGACCTCGGAGAGCGGGTGGTGGCTTGGGTGGTCGCCGCCTCCGAGCCACCGCCTGCTGCGCAGGAGCTCGCCGAGCACGTCGCGGAGCTGCTCGCGCCGCACAAGCGCCCTCGGGTGGTGCACTACCTTCCCGCGCTGCCCCGCAATGAGATGGGCAAAATCTGCAAGAGCGAGCTCGCGCCGCGTTCTGGGGACAGACTGCAGTAATTCCGGGTCCGATTACAGCAGTCTGTCCCCAGAACGCGTGCGCATCGCCGGCACCGGTCGGTTGGGCGGGCGGCAGCGCCGGTAGGGTGTCCGCTTCGGTCCGAGCATCTGGGGGTCGAGGGAGTGGGCGCAGCGCGGGCGGTCGGATTGCTGCTCGGTGTCGCTGCCGATACGGTGTTCGGCGATCCGCGACGCCATCACCCGGTAGCTGCCTTCGGGCAGCTTGCCGCGGCCGCCGAACGTGCCTGCTACGCCGAACACCGGCTCGCCGGGCTGATCTACACCGGCGCGCTGGTCGGTGGCGCGGCGGCGGTCGGCGGTGTGCTGGAGCGGGCCGGGCGCAGGCGGGCCGCCGTGCAGGTGGCAGGTACTGCACTAGCCACCTGGATCGCGCTGGGTGGGACTTCGCTAGCCGAAGAAGGCGCCGCGATGGCCAGGGCGCTGGACGCCGGGGACCTTGATGCCGCCCGGGCCCGACTGCCGCACCTGTGCGGCCGCGACCCGGCCGATCTGGATCTGGCCGGCATGGCCAGGGCGAGCGTGGAGTCGATCGCCGAGAACACCTCCGATGCCGTCGTCGCCCCCTTGGTCTGGGGTGCGGTGGCGGGGGTGCCCGGACTCCTGGCCTACCGCGCGGTAAACACACTGGATGCGATGGTCGGGTACCGCTCGCCGCGGTACCGGCGGTTCGGTTGGGCGGCGGCGCGGCTGGATGATCTGGCGAACCTGCTACCGTCCCGAGTCGCTGCCGTGTTGACCACACTGTGCGCGCCGGTGGTGGGCGGTTCGGCCCGCGGGGCGTGGCAGACCTGGCGACGCGACGCGACAGCGCATCCCAGCCCCAATGCCGGGCAGACCGAGGCGGCGTTCGCGGGTGCGCTGGCGGTACGGCTGGGTGGGCGCACGGTCTACCCGCACGGCACAGAGCAGCGCCCGGTGCTGGGCCACGGCCGCACCCCCGACGCCGGTGACCTCACCCGAGGAGTCGAGCTGTCCCGGGTCATCGGGCTAGCGGCCGCGGCGCTGTGCGCAGTACTCGCCACCGTGGCTCAGCGACCGTACCGGTCGGCGAGCGCGGCCATCGGCGGATCGTGCGGGTCGTCCGCATCGGGGGACCACTGCTCGCGACGCCACTCGGTCGCCTCGCGCCAGGCGAAGTAGACCAATCCCAGCGGGGCCATCGCGCCGAAGGCGAGCCACTGCAGCGCGTAGGCGAAAAACGGCCCGGAGGACAGCTGCGGCAGCGGCAGCGCGAACAGCACCCCGGGAGCGCCATCCACCAACTGCACGTAACCCGGCTCAAGCTGCACCCCCGTGGCGGCGCCCACGGTGCGGGTACTGACCGCGTACACCTGCCGGTGACCGTCCTGGGCCACGACCTCACCGCGGGGGTCCGGTTCATCGGCGCGCAGCCGGCCGGTCACGGTCACCTCGCCACCCGGCACGGGCGGGTACCCGGGCACCCGCACCCCCTCGGCCGGGGGGAGATAGCCGCGGTCCACCAGCACGGTCGATCCGTCGGCCGCCCGTAGCGGGATCAACACCTCGTATGCTGGCTCACCCTGCACGGTGCGCAGCCGGACGACCATCTCGGCGCTGGGCAGGTAGTGCCCGGTGACCTGGACCTGCCGCCACTCGGTGCTTTGGCTCGGCGCCGCGTGGGCAGGGAGCACGCTGCGCAGCGGCTGCGTCGGGGTGGTGAAGGAGCTCTCGATGGCAGCGTTGCGCTCCGCACGCTCGGCCGCGCGACGGAATTGCCACGGCGCGAGCAGGGTGAATGCTGCGACGGCGAAGCAGGCCACCACCGCCGTCAGCGCCACCCAGCCGGGGCGCAGCAGGAACCGCCACCGCATGTCACCACGGTAACCGGTGCTCATCCCAGCACCGCCCGCGCGGCGGCGGCCGCGTGTAAGCCGTAGCCGCCACCGAACAGAACCGCATGCACCAGCAGCGGGAACAGCTGATGCAAGGGGACACGCTGTCGCCAGCCGGGCGCGAGTGGGGCGACGTCCTGATATCCGGCGAGCAACCGATCCAGGTGTGGGAGGCCGAACAGCGCGAGCATCGCCAGGTCGGTCTCCCGGTGCCCGCCGTGCGCGGCCGGGTCGAGCAGCCACACCCGTCCGTCGGCGCCGGCGTGGACGTTGCCCGACCACAGGTCGCCATGCAGCCGAGCCGGGGGCTCGGCCGGTCCGGCCAGCTCGTTGATCCGTTCGCAGACCTGATGCACGGCATGGGCCCCGTCCGGGTCCACCGCGCCGAGGCCCACAGCGCTGCGCAGATAGGGCAACACCCGGTGCTCGGCGTACCACTGCGGCCACTGCGGCCCGGTAATGTTGGCCATCGGGGCGGTACCGATCCACGCGTGCTGCGGTCCTCCCGGGGGTGGGGCGCCGAAGGCTGGGGCGCCTGCGGCGTGCAGCGCGGCGAGCTGACGCCCGAGCTGCTCGGTCGCGGTGTCGTCCGTCCGTCCGTCCGGCACGTATTCGGTGACCAGCCACCGCCCGTCGTGGCCGTGCACCTGCGGCACCGGTGGGCCGCCGGGTACCCGCAGCCAGCGCAGCCCGGCCGCCTCAGCCAGGGTCTGTCCGGGCTCCCCCCGCTTGGCCACCACGGTGCGCCCGTCGCCCAACTCGATCACCCAGATACCGCTGCGGGGCGACGCGGCTCGCACCGGCTGCCCGGTAATCGCGGCGGTAGCGTCGCGGGCCGCAGTCATAGCCGACCGCGTACCCACGCCAGCAAACCGGGTACTGTAGCGCGCACCATGCCGAGCACCTCGTCGAAGCGGTGCTTGCCACCGAAGTACGGGTCGGGCACGTCGAGGTTCCCGTCGGCAGCCGGGTCGAACGATCGAAGCAGTACCACTCGCTCCGGTTCGGCCACCAGCCGGCGCAGTGCCGCGAGATGCCCGGAGTCCAGCGCCACCAGCAGATCGGCAGACAGGTGCTGCGCATCAACCTGCGCGGCGACGTGCTTGCCGTCGTAACCAGCCCGGCGCAGCGTTTCGGCGGTGCGAGGATCGGCGGGATCGCCGACGTGCCAGGCACCGGTTCCCGCACTGCTCACCCGAACCCGGTGGGCCAGGCTCTCCCGGCGCAGCGCGTCCGCGAAGACGATCTCGGCCATCGGGGACCGGCAGATGTTCCCGGTGCAGACGAAGCAGACATGAAGGCAATTGTGGTCGGTGTCGCTGCTACTCACACCGCACAGTCTGGCCGATCACACTCCACTTCAGTGGCTCGCTCACTCGGCTGATAGCGGCAATAGTTGCCGGTGATCACGGAGCGTCGAGGTGAGTCCCGAGCTCGGGTAGCACGTCGGCGATGTGGCGGCGGAAGCGCTCGCGTCGTAGCCGCCACCGAACAGGACCGTATGCACGAACAGCCGAGCGTTGTCGCCTCACGGCGGCGCGAATGCGGCCAGCAGCTCCGACGACCACTCGACACGCCGGCCCTGGACCGACAGGGCGCCCGCGACGAGGGCCCGGTCGAGGCCGGCACCGGTAAGCGCCTGGCGTAGATGCGCCGGAGGCAGGGCGTCCAACCACCGCCGGACGGCTGCCCGGTGGGCTGCGGGGGTCAGCTCGCCATGGGCGCGGAACCGGGCGAAGCCGCCGTCAGGGTAGATGTCCACCCGCAGATGCGTCACCGCCGGAGCTCCTGGGCCGATCCGGAACCGGTGGGGAGTGTCCGGCCGCACCGGGCGTCGCGCGACCAGGGGCGCCCAAACGCGGCGTGCCAGGGCCGTCGGGTCCGTGCCGGGCCGCTCGATCGTCGCCCCGCTGATCTGTACCTCGCCGGGCGCGTTGCCGAGGAAATGACCGGTGTCGAACACGACGTCACGCAGTCGGCTCGCACCGGGCAGCGAGACGACGACCCAGTCGTTCCCGCCGCCGCGGCGGCGCGCGGTCTCCCAGCCCTCGCCCATCGAGCGGGCGGGCCCGGGCAGCAGCAGGTTCTCAGGCGAGGAGAAGAACCTGTCGGAGCAGGCAGCGAGCAGCCCGCCACGCTCCTGTGCGGCCAGGTCGACAGTGCCGTGCAACAGCCGCGGGTCCAGCACCGCCTCGCCGTGCACCCGAAACCGCGCCACCCCGCCGTCGGGGTAGATGGTGAGCCTCACGTGCGTGAAACGATGCCGGTCGTCGACCTCGTACACGTTCGCGGTGTCGCCCTTGGCCGGCGAGCGTGCCACCAGCGTGGACCACTCGGCGCCGGCGAGCTCGGCCGGTCCAGGATAGTCCTCCAGGGCGGTGGCCTGTACCGAGATCTCGGGTGGATAGTTGCCCCGGAAGAACGAGGTGTCCACGACGACGCCGTGCACGACGCCGGGGATGCCGAGCCGGACGGTCGCGTGGTCGGAGCCGGGCTCCCGGCGGCGGCGGGTCTCCCACCCGTCGTAGACCTTGCCCCGGTAGCCGAACTCGGTCCGGGGCTTGACCGGCCCCGGCATCACGAGCGCGGCCCGGTCGGCGAAGAAGTCGTCGCTGGCGTCGACTACCGCGCCGCCGAGGCGCCGAGACGCGAGGTCGGGCAGCCGCACGAACTCCGCGTCCAGGTCCGGCCCGTCGAGCCGCGTCATGAGCGCCTCCTCAGCAGCCGCCCATCGGCGGCCCCGCGACATCCATTCTCCGTCTCCGCAGTCGGTCGCCCCCTCCGGCACCTCCTCGGCGGTGAAGGTAGGTAGTGCGGGCACGTCTCGACAGTGAGCGCGATGCCGTCGCGGCGCCCGAGGCTCGGTGCGCCCCGGTTCGTTGACGTGCACGTAAGTGTCGACCAGCCCGGGCAGCTGGGTCGCGCCTCGATCACGATGGCCGCGACGGTGAACGTGCTGTTGGAGATCACCGCCGCCAGCGAGGAGGTGGCGGCCCACGCCGAGCACGACGGGATCCCTGTGGAGCCGGTCAGCCGGACTCGCTCGCGCCCACGCTGTGTCTGCCGTAAAAGTTGGTGACGTGAAGTTCGGAGACTGGGTACGCTGCGCGAGGCGGTGTTGATGGGAGTGACGACCTCGGAGCCGCCTGGCTGGTCACCGTCATGAGACCGTGAACGAGGCCGACCAAATGGTCGGTGAAGGTGTGGTGGCACCGCGAGCTCCCGATCGCCCACACCTCCCGGGTGGGGAAACCGAGGAGGTGCCGAATGCAGCGAACGCTCAGTACGGCGCTGGCCAGCAAAGTCGGGCAACGCGCGACCGTTCAAGGATGGGTCCACCGACGCCGACGACTGGCGACGGTCTCCTTTCTGATCGTCCGCGACCGCGGTGGTCTCGCGCAGGTCGTCCTCGGCGACGAGGACAGACGCACACAGCTTGACGATTTGGGCGAAGAGACCGTGGTCTGTGTGGACGGTATGGTCACCGCCAACGCGAAAGCACCTGGTGGTGTCGAGTTGACCGAGCCGTGCATCACCACGCTCAGCTCACCGGCGGTCACGCCACCTGTCGAGCTGTGGCGGCCTTCGCTGAACGCCACCCTGCCCACGTTGTTGGACCATGCGCCGGTGCTGTGGCGCCACCGCACCCAGCAGGCCATCTGGCGGCTAGCGGCGGCCTCCGTGCGCGGGTTCCGCCGCGTTCTCGACGGTCAGGGCTTCACCGAGATTTACACTCCCAAGCTTGTCGCCAGCTCGACTGAGTCCGGGGCCAACGTCTTCACCGTCGACTACTTCGGTCGACCGGCGTACCTGGCCCAGTCGCCCCAGTTCTACAAACAGATCATGGTCGGAGTCTTCGAACGCGTTTATGAGACCGGACCGGTGTTTCGCGCCGAGCCACACGACACGGTGCGTCATCTCGCAGAGTACGTCTCACTCGACGCCGAGGTTGGCTTCATCACTGATCACCGCGACGTCGTGGCCGTGCTGCGTGATGTGCTGGCGGGGATGGTCGCCGAGATTTGGGCTACCGCCGGTGACGACGCCCAGCTTGTGGGGGCTTGCCTGCCCGACGTGCCGGACGAGATTCCGATCGTGCATTTCCGCGACGTTCTGCGGCTGGTTGGCGCGGACCCCGACGAACCCGATCTGGCGCCGGAACATGAGCGACATCTGGGGCGGTGGGCGAGGGAGGAGTTCGGGTCAGACTTCCTGGTCGTGGAGGGATACCCGGCCATGAAGCGCCCGTTCTACACCCACCCGCAGCCTGACGAGCCGTACTGGACGAACTCATTCGACCTGATCTTCCGCGGTCTCGAGCTGGTGACGGGTGGCCAGCGGCTGCACGAATACGCCGACTACCAGCGGGCTCTGGCCGATCGTGGCGAATCAACTGGGCCGTATGAGCCCTACCTGCAGACATTTCGACACGGCATGCCCCCACATGGGGGTTTCGCTCTGGGATTGGAGCGGTGGACCGCACGACTGATCGAGGCTGACAACATACGACGAACAACGCTGTTCCCCCGCGATCTCCATCGCCTCACCCCGTAGCGCGAACGTGTTGTCAGCGGGTGGGTCGGCGGTTATGGCCATTCGTGCAACGCGATACCCAAGAACTACTCGAAGCATTCGAGTACTAACACGTCCCCTTACGCCCTTCACGGTTCCACGACGGCCGCCGTGGTCGGCGGATGACGCAGGGGACGTGGCCAGTGGGACCGAGTCGCCGCCTGCTTCCGTGTAGGCGACGAGTGACCGCACTGCGGCACGACTTCTCAGGCCGAACCACCAGCGGGCGACTTCGATTCCGCTCCAAGGCCTGCTGGCTGAGCCGGGTCCGTTCAGCCTTGGTGCCGCGGGCGTGCTGAAGCAGACACTGACCACGGCTGGTTTCTCCGACGTCACCGTGCAGACAGTGTTAGCCCCGCTGCGGCTGGGAGCGCGGAAGACTGCGTGCGCTTCGAGCGGGAATCCGTCGGTGACGTCGCGGCTGCGCGGTTTCGGGTCCGGCCTGATCGTTGCGGTCACGCCGACTCCTGCGGTGGCGCCCCCATGTCTTGCGCGCCGCGGGTGCCGACGGTGCGGAACGACAGCGAGATGACACCCGCGAGAACCATGAACCCGGCGACGACCCACAGGCCAGGGCGGAAGCTGCCGGTCAGGCCTTGCAGCCGGCCCGTGAGGTAGGGGCCCAGGAAGCCGCTGAGGTTGCCGAAGGAGTTGATCAGGCCGATGCCGGCGGCTGCGCCGACCCCAGTGAGGAAGGCATTCGGCAGCTGCCAGAACACCGGGATGGCCGCGTACACGCCGATCGCGCAGACCGTGATGCAGGTCATCACGAGCAGTGGGGAGTTCATGTACAGCGCGGCGGCGATCGCCACCGCCCCGACGAAGGCGGCGATCGCGACGTGTCCGGCCCGCTCACCGGTGCGGTCGGAATGCCCCGCCCACAGAACTATTGCCACTGACGCGAACACGTACGGGACCGCAGTGATCAGTCCGATCTCGATGAGGGAAAACGTCACCTGGAACTGCTTCTGGAATCCCTTGATCACCTGGGGCAGGAAGAACGCCAGGACGTAGGTCCCGTACACGATCCCGAAGTAGACGACGCTGAGCGCAATCACCCGCGGGTTGGTCAGCGCCGCGCGGGTGAGCACCTCCCTGCCGACCTCGCGGGCGTCCTCCGCGGCGATTCGCGCCTCCAGCGCGGAACTTTCCTGTTCGGTGAGCCACTTCGCGTGGTGGGCGCGGCTGGGCAGGAATACCAGGACCAGCACGCCGAGCAGGACCGCGGGCACACCTTCGACGAAGAACATGAACCGCCAGCCGGCATCAAACCCGAGCACCCCTTCGCCGTTCTCGATCAGCAGCGTGGACAACGGGCCGCCGATCACCGACGACAACGGGACAGCGAGGAAGAATAGCGCGACGATCTTGGCGCGCTGTGCGCGGGGAAACCAATAGGTCAGGTACAGGATGATCCCGGGGAAGAAGCCGGCCTCGGCCACGCCGAGCAGCACCCGCACGACGTAGAAGCTGATCTCGCCCTGAATGAACGCCGTGGCCGACGACACGAGTCCCCATGTGACCATAATCCGGGCGATCCACACCCGCGCTCCCACGCGATGCAGGATGATGTTGCTGGGCACTTCGAAGAAGAAGTAGCCGATGAAGAACAATCCAGCGCCCAGCCCGTACGCCGCGGCGCTGAGCCCAAGGTCGGCGTTCATCGTCAACGCGGCGAAGCCAACATTGACCCGGTCCAGATAGTTGATCAGGTAGAGCAGCCCCAGGAACGGCACCAGCCGGACGGTGACCTTACGGATCACGCGGCTTTCCGTCACTGCGGGTTGACTAGACAGCTGTGCCACAGCGACTCCTTCGGCGCCTGGCGCCCGACCCTGTCGCCGCGAGCAAGGCGCCGTCGTGCTCGGGGAACGGCCAGCGGGCAGCGCTGCGTCGATCGATGCTTCATCTGTTCATAATCTTGATCAAGCTGGTTGCGGTAGTTGATCGCCAGCGTGTTCACGCCGACGTAGACACCCACCACCTCGAAGCGCAGGTCGGGGATGCATGGGCGTGATCCATGCGTCGATCATGACTCATCGGCTGCACCCGCCGCCACGAGTAACTGCTGCCACCTAGGGGATCCTCCAGTGGGTGCGGCACTGCGGCCGACCTCTTCGGCGGTGCCGGATTGGGCTGCCACGGGCACGGCTGACCTGCACAGACTGGCGGGCAGGCCCGTTACCCTGCGGCCGCTGCCAACTGCTGCTGTGCATCCTTGTCGAGCTCGATGTCGGCAACCGCGAGGTTGTCCTCCAAGTGCCGCACGGAGGATGTGCCGGGAATCAACAGGACGTTGGGCGCAAGCCCCAACGTCCAGGCAAGTGCCACCTGTGCTGGGGTGATGCCAAGCCGCTCGGCGTTGCTGAGCACGTGCGTGTTGCCCAGCACCGGATTGGTTCGGGCGAAGCCGGAGCCCAGCGGAAAAAATGGCACGAAGGCGATCCCCCGCGAGTGGCACTCGTCGAGGACGGGCATCGACGAGCGATTGACCAGGTTCAGCGGATTCTGCACGCACGCCACATGCGTGAGTTCCAGCGCCCGCAGCAGGTGCTCGCGGGTGACGTTGCTCAGACCGACGCCCCCGATCAGCCCCTCATCGCGCGCCTGGATCATGGCGCCGAGCTGGTCGTCGAACCGTTGGTCGAGCGTCGCGTCGTCCATCAGCCGCAGATTGACGGCCGCCAGCTGCTCGACACCGAGGCTGCGCAGGTTGTCCTCGATGCCCCGCCGCAACTGGTCAGGTTCGTCGTAGAGGAGCCATCCTCCGGACCCGTCGCGGCGCGCTCCGATCTTGCTCACCAACGCCAAAGTGTCGGGGTAGGGGTACAGCGCCTCCCGGATCAGCTCGTTGGCAACGTCGGGCCCGTAGTACTGCGCGGTGTCCATATGGTCGACACCCAGGTCCACGGCACGCCGCAGCACCGCCAACGCCTCGTCCCGGTCACGCGGCGGACCGAACACCCCCGGGCCGGGCAGCTGCATCGCGCCAAAGCCGATACGTGAGACGGAGAAACGGCCGAGCGGGTAACGCTGCATGGGTTGAGGTTAGATATCCCCCGCCTGTCACGCGCGGCTGGGAACGTCGGTCACTCGTCGGAGAGCGCCACCCGCCAGGTGCGCGAACTCATCGAGCGTCACGACGCCGTCAGCGGGGCTACCAGATGACGGGGAGGTGGCGACCGCGCCGGCTACGGCTTCGCGGACGGGTTGGATCTCGTCGAGGGGGACGGCGAGGCGGAGGGTGGGGAAGCGTTCGAACAGGTACTGGAGCTCCACCCGGGCCAGGGGGCTCCGAGCGCCGTGACTCAGCGAGAGGTGCGGGTTGCGCTCGCGGGTGATGTCGAAGCGCTTCGGGTCGGGAAGACGCCCTCGTCCTCGTTGGCGTCCTGCACGGCGAACATCACCGTGTCCCCTGCGCGGATGGTGATGCCGTCGACCTCGACGTCGACGGAGGCGTACCGGGCCAGGCCACCGCGCCGAGCGGCTCGCTGCCGCTCGATCGGGCTGGCGAAGCGGAAAATCTCTTCGAGGGCCGAGGCGGCCAGCGCCGGGTCGCGCTTCGCCTCGATCTGCCACCGGCAGAAGTCCTCGCGGTCCTCGGTGGACACCCCGAGCAGCTCGCAGACCACGAGTGCCGGCCGGGGAAAGGAGACAATGGTGTGGAAGTCGGCCGGGGGCCCGCTGCGGTCGAGTTGGGTGAGGCGGGCCGGGTGCCCGGGTTGGGGTGCGAGCGGCTGAGCCGTGGATCGGCCAACAGATCCCGCTCCCGCTCGTGCCCTGACACCAGCCAGACGGGCCGGCCCTGGGCGTCGCTCACCCGCTGGATCATGTTGGTAGGCGTCATCGTCGTCCTCCCCATTCTGACATCCTTCGACCGGCGCAGCGTATGGCCCAAAGGGCCGGTCGCGGCGCCACTCATGAGCGCGCTAGCGTGCATGCGCGATGGACCAGCTGCTGCGCCACCACGGCAACGTCGATGCTGCGCCGGGGTTGCTCGATTTCGCGGTGAATGTGCGCGGCGCCGGGCCTCCAGCGTGGTTGCGAGAGCGGTTGGTCGTGGCGCTGGACCGGCTCGGCCGCTACCCCTGCGCTGAGCAGGACAATGCCGCCCGGGTCGCGGTAGCCACCCGGCATGGCCGCGACCCTGCTGAGGTTCTTGTACTCGGCGGAGTCGCGGAGGGCTTCGCCCTGCTGCCTGCGCTGGCGCCCCGGTCAGCCGCGGTAGTGCACCCGTCGTTCACCGAACCGGAAGTGGCGTTGCGTGGGGCAAACATTACCGTCATCAGGGTGCTGACCGATGCGGCGCATCGGCTGCAGGCCGAACGGATTCCCGCCGAGGCGGACCTCGTAGTGCTCGGCAACCCCACCAACCCGACCTCCGTGCTGCACCCGGCTGAGATGGTGCGCGGGCTGGCCCGGCCTGGACGGGTGCTTGTGGTGGACGAGGCTTTCGCCGACGCGGAGCCCGGTGAACGGGAATCCTTGGCGACTGACCGGGACATCCCCGGTCTACTGGTGTTGCGCAGCCTTACCAAGACCTGGGCCCTGCCCGGGCTGCGCGCCGGCTACGCGCTGGGCGCGCCCGATCTGCTTGCCCGGCTGGCCGCACCGCGCCCGCCGTGGCCGGTCGGCACGCTGGTGCTGGAGGCTGTGCGGGTGTGCAGCGCACCGGCGGCGGTTGCCGAGGCCGCCGCCGCGGCTGCGCAGACCGTGCGGGACCGGGAGTGGATGGCCCACCGGCTGGCCGATCTGCCCGGCGTCACGGTCCACCAACCAGCCTCGGCGCCTTTCCTGCTGTTGCAGGTGCCACGCGGCGAGCGGGTCCGGGCGGCGCTGGCCGACGCCGGCATTGCAGTCCGGCGCGCTGACACCTTTCCCGGGCTCACCCCTGATCACCTGCGAGTCGCGGTCCGACCTCCCGAGATCGCCACGTTGCTCGTGGACGGCCTCCGCATCGCGCTGGCCAGGCACCGCTGAACTCGCCCCTTTTCCTGCGTTCTGGATGCAGACTGCACCAGGCGGCCCGAATTACCGAAGTCTGCATCCAGAACGCGGAAAGAGTGAGGAGGCGATATGACCGCAGTGGTGCGGGATGTGGTCGCTGCGCTGGAGGCCGCCTATCCGCCTGCGCTGGCTCAGAGCTGGGATGCCGTGGGGCTCGTCTGCGGCGATCCGGCCGAGCCGGTGCGGCGGGTGCTGGTGGCCGTCGACCCGGTCGCCGAGACCGTCGCGGAAGCGCTGGAGTGGGACGCGCAGCTGCTCGTCGCGCACCATCCGCTGCTGCTGCGCGGAGTGCACGGGGTACCCGCCGACGATCCGAAAGGCGCCTTGGTGCACCGGCTGGTGCGCGCCGGGGTCGGGCTGTTCTGCGCGCACACCAACGCTGACGCAGCCGACCCCGGGGTGTCCGACGCGCTGGCCCACGCGCTGGGGTTGCGGGTCACCGGCGTGCTTGATCCTCGTGAAGGGCACTCGCGCACCGGACTCGGGCGGATCTGCGAGCTGCCCCAACCCGAATCGCTGCGAGCGTTCACCAACCGGGTGCATGACGCGCTACCGGAGACCGCGGGGGGCGTCCGGGCCGCCGGCAACCCGCGGCGGCCGGTGCGCATCGTCGCGATCTGCGGCGGCGCTGGGGACTCGCTACTCGGTACCGCCGCCTCGGCCCGCGTTGATGCCTTCGTCACCGCCGACCTGCGGCACCACCCGGTGTCGGAACACCTGGCCGCTGGGGGCCCGGCGCTGGTGGACGTCGCGCACTGGGCCAGCGAGCACCCGTGGTGTGTCCAGGCCGCGGCAGTGGTCTCAACGGCTCTCGGCGGTACGGTCGATGTCCGTATTTCGTACCGCCGCACCGATCCCTGGACGATCGGCTCGGCGCAACCCGATGGGAGCTCCCCACGGTGAACGCCGATCCTGCCGCGCAACGTCGGCTGCTCGACCTGGCCGCGGTGGACGCCGAGCTGGCCCGCACCGCCCACCGACGCCGGTCGCTACCCGAGCTAGCCGAGATCGAGCAGGTCGAAAAGGACCTGCTGTCCGGCCGGGACTCGCTAGTCGCGGCGGAGACGGCGGCGTCGGACCTGGACCGCGAGATTCGCAAGCTGGAGGCCGAGATTGATCAGGTGCGAGCCAGAGAGGACCGGGATCGCGGTCTGCTCGACTCCGGGTCGATCAGCTCCGGTAAGCAGTTGGACGACCTGCAACATGAGTTGGGCACCCTGCAACGCCGCCAGACGGTCTTGGAGGACGACCTACTGGAGGTGATGGAGCGACGCGAGGCCACTGGCGCCGACGTCGACCGTGGCCGCGCCGCGCTGACCGACATCGAGCAGCGGCGCCTCAATGCCGTTCGCCGCCGGGACGAGGCGTTGGCGGACCTAGGATCCATCGAGGAGCACCGCAGGCAAGAGCGCCGCACTCTGGTCGGTGCGCTGCCCGCGGACCTGGTGGCGCTCTACGAGCGGATCCGAGCCCAGCGGGGCACCGGCGCCGCCCTGCTCCGACAGCAACGTTGCGGCGCCTGCCAGCTAGAACTGGATCGCACCGCGATCGGACGCCTACGGGAGGCGGCCCCCGATGAGGTGCTGCGCTGCGAGGAGTGTGGCGTCCTCCTGGTGCGGGGGGAGTCGGGGCTGTGACCCGGCGAGTCATCATCGAGGCTGACGGTGGTTCACGCGGGAATCCCGGACTGGCCGGGTACGGGTCGGTGGTACGGGACGCCGACACCGGGGAGCTGCTCGCCGAGGTCTCGGGGGGATTGGGCACCGCCACCAATAACGTCGCTGAGTATTGGGGTCTCATCGCCGGGCTAAGCGCCGCACTCAAGGAAGGCGCCAAGTGCGCTGAGGTGCGGCTGGACTCCAAGCTGGTTGTGGAACAGATGAGCGGGCGCTGGCAGGTCAAGCAACCGCACCTGCGACCGCTGGCCAGCGAGGCTGCCAGGCTGGCCCGCCAGCTCGGCGATGTCACGTACACGTGGGTGCCGCGGGCGCGCAACGCCCACGCTGACCGGCTGGCCAACGACGCGATGGACGCCCAGACCGGCGTCACCCGCAAGCCTGGGGCTTAGACCGTGACACAGACCACGGCACCGTCGCACTGGACCGGCGCCACCGGTTCCCCGACGCGGCTGGTGATGTTGCGGCACGGGCAGACCGAGCACTCCGCGCAACGCCGCTACTCCGGGCGCGGGGACCTACCGCTGACCGAGCTGGGGGAGCGGCAGGCCGCCGCGGCCGCCGCACGACTGTCCGCGATGGACGGTGTCGTGGCAGTGCTCAGCTCGCCGATGCTGCGGGCCCGGCAGACCGCCGAGCCGGTGGCCGATGCGCTGGGCGTGCCGTTGAGCGTCCACCACGGACTGATCGAGACTGATTTCGGCGCCTGGGAGGGGCGGACCTTCGCCGAAGCCCGGGAGAGAGACCCGGACCTGCACACCCGGTGGCTCACCGACACCTCGGTGGCCGCGCCGGACGGCGAGAGCATGGACGCGGTGCACCGCAGGGTGCGCCGGGTGCGCGACCAGTTGATTGCCGAACACGGCGGCGCCACCCTGGTCATCGTCACCCACGTCACGCCGATCAAGGCCCTACTACGGATGGCGCTGGACGCCGGCCCGTCGCTGCTGCATCGCCTACACCTGGATCTTGCATCACTGTCGGTGGCGGAGTTCTACCCCGACGGTCCCGCTTCGGTAAATCTGGTCAACGACACCTCCCACCTCCCGTAGCCCGGCGTGTCCGCCCGTGGTGCACGGTGTGTCAGCCTCTGGTGCACAGGGTGTCCGTACGTGGTGCACGCCGCTTACCTCACGAACAGGTAGATCGACACTGCCAAGCCCACCACGACGACCGCAACCCGCAATACCGGCGCGGGCAGGCGACCGGCGAGCTTTGCGCCCAGGAAGCCTCCGATCAGCGTGGTGGGGGCGAGCAGCGCAACGGCTAGCCAGTCCACCGGTGCGCCGATCGCGAACACGACCACGCTGACCACGCTGATGATCAGCGACAGCACACCCTTGACGGCATTGAGCCGGCGCAGGTCGTCATGCGCGGCAAGGGCGAGCACCGCGATCAGGATGACGCCGAGCGCTCCTCCGAAGTAGCCACCGTAGATCGCGGCGAGGAATATCACAGGCAGCAGAAACGCGCGGCGATCCGGGGCATCGGGTTCGGGCTCGCCGATCCACCGGCCCAGCCATGGCTGCACCCCGAGCAGCACGCTGGCCAGCGCAACCAGCGCGGGCACCGCCGTGTCGAACACTTCGGCAGGTAGCACGAGCAACATCAGGCTTCCGATCAGCGAGCCCACCACCGCAACGCCAGTGGTCGACAGCACCCGGCCCCGCTGACCGCGCAGTTCCCGCCGGCTGCCCAGTGCCAGGCCCACGTAACCGGGGCACTGGATGACCGAGTTGGTGACGTTCGCTGCCAACGGGGGAAAGCCCACCGCCAACAGCGCCGGGAACAGCAGCAGAGATCCACCACCGGCCACGGCATTGACAACGCCCGATGCCACGCCGGCGGCGACCAGGAGGCCAAGGTCGACGGGCGGCACGAGGTGCCACGCTAACCGGGCCCGGGACGAACTATGCTGATGGGGCGGACGAGCTGGCCGGGCGGTCGCGGCGGGCTCGATGACGGGCCCGCCGAGGAAAGTCCGGACTCCTCAGGGCAGGGTGGTTGCTAACGGCAACCCGGGGTGACCCGCGGGACAGTGCCACAGAAAACAAACCGCCCCGCGTAAGCGGGGTAAGGGTGAAACGGTGGTGTAAGAGACCACCAGCGTCCCGGGTGACTGGGACGGCTTGGTAAACCCCACCTGGAGCAAGGCCAAAAGGCGCGTCGGCTTCGGTGCGCTGCGCAGGCGTTTGAGGGTGGCCCGCCCGATGCCTGCGGGTAGGCCGCACGAGCCTGCCGGTGACGGCAGGCCAAGATGGATGGCCGCCGGCCGGGCCGCCGCAAGGCGCCCGGTGCACAGGATCCGGCTTACAGGCCAGCTCGTCCGCCCGCACCTCGCCACCTGCGCCCGGGGAGCTGGACCCTAGGGTCGGGTCTGCGTCGTTGAGCGTACGGATCTTGTTGGGGGCGGCCGGGGTGGGTTGCTGCTGTTCGTCGGCGCCGTCACCGGGACCAGGTCGGGGTAGGCGACGGCCCTCCCGTCGTCTCTTGCCGGAGTGCCACCGGCGAGCCGTGCGGTGCGCACGGAGGCGCTCGAGCCGTGCGGTGCGCACGGAGGCGCTGTGGTGACGTAGAGGCCGACGCGGACGACGTCGAGCTTGGCTCGTAGCAAGCCAGGGGCAGGGGTCCAGGTGGAGCGCCGCTGAAGGACCTGGACCCCTGCCCCTGGCCTGCTACGCCACTGGCCTACGCCACCGGCGCCAACGCTACCTCGTTGTGGCACCCGAATGGCACGCTCATCGGGTGTGCTGGGGCTCGCCCTGCGTTCCCCCCGACGCCGCCGAGCCGGGGGGTCGGGTTCAGGCGATCGCCGGCGTGACGGACGATGCGAGGTAAGGCTTGAGCAGGACCCCTAGCTGTAGCGTCAGCATCCGCATCCATGCCTTACCCACTTCCGCGGCCGCTGGCGGCTCAGGGAGCTTCCCGAAGACGTAGTCGTCTCCGGCGTCTCCGGGGGCGATAGTGTTCAACGCCGTCATGACTCTCATCTCGACCCACCCCATGAGGGCGATGGTCAGGTCAGCCGGTATAACTACGTGGGGATGCGTCCCACCGTCCTTGACGTGGGCGTCGGCTACTCTGGACATATAGCCGTGGAAATCGCCGTCCATCGGCTTTGTGGTGGTCCTGGACCACCACGTCTTGAGTGTCATCTTACGCTGCGTGAGATGCGAGGCGTCCTGGAAGTATCCAGCCGATTCTGGACGGGAGAGCAGGTAATCGTAAGCAAGTGTGACTACGCCCCCTGCTGCTGGTCCCAGTAGTGGGCCGGTCTTGCGCAGAATCGACGTCTCCTTGGCGCCAAAACCCGCAAACTCCGCGTAGGGATGGAACTCGGCGGCTTCATGATGGCCGAGGGGACCGTCCGGTTCTGTTAGGCTGGGTGCAAGGATGATTCCGAGCTGCAGCAGGAGCTGGTTCATCCAAGCTGCCCCGGCGGCGGAGACAATGGCGAGGTCGCAGGTCTCGCCCAAGGCCTCCAGGATCTGTCCCTGCAACCAGGCAGTGAGAGCCAGGATCAGTTGGGGCGGGAGTGGTATCTGCACTCCCGGAAAGGTCACTTCTTTTCCCCCGACATGGCTGATCTCTCCCAGGAAGGCAGCCAGCTCACCGTCAAACGGCCCGGAGATCGTTCTGTCCAGCCACTCCTTTATCAGCGGTTCACTGACCGGTAGATCCGATCCGCCCATCAGTGGCGCGGATTCCGGCCGCATCATAAGGTATCCCGATATTGCCCCTGGGATACGGTCGATGAGCGCTGAGATCTCCCTACCGGTCTCTTGGACGGCCACTGCCTCGTACGCACCAAACCCGGCGAACTCGGCGAGCGGAGCGAATTCTGGTGTTACCAGCAGATCGTACCCTTCGACTTCTTCGGTCCGGTTTTCCATGGTCATGACTAACCCCCATGCACTCAGGCGGCGCTCCACGCTCATGAGGGCCAGAATCTGGACGTAGCGCTGGAGACCAGATTCGCGACCCCCGACGACATCGTCACCGGCGCGACCCCAGTTCCGCGCCTTCATTCTCAGCGGCAGCTCACACCGTATTGGACCCCTGGCTAGCCGGTCGTTACGCAACCGTTGGGTTCACGTAACTAGTCCCTCACAGGCGTTGAACTGCCGCTGTGAGGGTTGTGAGCTGCCGAATCTGTGACTCGGTCAAAATTCTGGTGCTACGATGCGGGTTGGGAGTGCGGTGGCGGGTATGTCCGGGGTGGCCGTCTATGGCTACTGTCGGCGGGCGCGGGCGCGTCGCTTTCCCTCGTGCATCGCCTGTACCCGTGCGATCGGGATGGTGCGGCCTTCCTCGATCAGGTCCGCGGGCAGCAGCTGTGGCTCGGGCATCAGTTCCTGCCACGGGTCGCCGTCAGCCAGCAGTGTGGCGGCGGTGCGGATGGTGAAGTCGGCTGGCACCGCGCGGTCGAGCTCGTCCCACGTCACCGGGAAGGACACCGGTACGCCGGGGCGGACCCGAGGGCTGTAGGCCGCCACCACGGTCGCGCCGCCGGACCGGGTCGAGTCCAGGAACACCTTGCCGTCGCGGTCCTCCCGGATGAACGCGGTCGTCGCGAGGGCGGGGTCGAGCCGCTCGGCCCGCGCGGCGACCGCCCTCGTCGCTGCCGCTGCGTCCTCGATCCCCACCGTGTCGTCGAGCGGCACGAACACGTGCAGACCCTTCGCCCCGCTAGTCTTGACCGCGCCCGCCAGCCCGGCGTCGGCCAGGGCCTGCCGCACGAGCTGAGCCGCGCGGACGACGTGCCCGAATGCGTCGCCGGCCGGCGGGTCAAGGTCGAGCACCATGTGGGTGGAGTGGTCGGCCTGGTCGCGGACCAGCGTCGGGTGGTACTCGACGGCACGCTGGTTGGCGAACCACAGCAGCGTGCGCCGGTCGTCGCACAGCGCGTAGGACACCTCGCGCCGGGACGCCTCGGCCCACACCGTGGTCGTCCGCACCCAGGCCGGGGTGTAGATCGGTACGTTCTTCTGCATGAACGGCTGCTGGCCCGGCCGCACGCGGATCACCGACAGCGGCCGATCCCGCAGCTCGGGGAGGATGCGGTCCCGGACGGCGTCCAGGTAGTCCACCAGGTCCCGCTTGGTCGCGTCCGCGCCGTCGAACAGGGGCTGGTCGAGGTTGGTCAGCCCCACCCCGGCGCGGGACTCCGCGGCGCTCTCGGTGGTCACCGGCACATTTCGAGCGTGATCGGGAACATCCGTCCTCCGGTGTCGCGCGACTATCGTCGTTCCCCTCCTACCACCTCAGCGGTGCGGCGACCAGACGGAACGGCGCGGCTCGTGCTGGGTCAGCCTGTCGGTCACCAGTTGATCTCCTGGATGCGGTGAAGCGTGGCCTGATAGTCCTTGGCGCATGAGGTGCCGATGACGGCCATGACGCTGCGCGAAGAGGGCAACACTGTCGTCTTGCATTGTTAACCTCCCGGCTTGCCCGGTGTGACCCCAGGCCGCGACGCTGACCGGTGGAAAGCGGCCGCCGCGATCTGGCGGGGCTGTTCGCAATGGTGGGAAGGACCGTCGTGTGTACGACTACGACCTGCTGGTGATCGGGTCAGGGCCGGGCGGTCAGAAGGCGGCCATCGCGGCCGCCAAGCTGGGAAAGCGCGTGTGCCTGGCCGAGCGCCGCAACATGATGGGCGGGGTCTGCGTCAACACCGGGACGATTCCGTCCAAGACGCTGCGGGAGGCCGTCCTCTACCTCACCGGTTTCGCACAGCGGGACATGTACGGCGCCAGCTACCGGGTCAAATCCCAGATCACGATCGCCGACCTGCTGGCCCACACCCAGCACGTCGTTGGCCGCGAGATCGAGGTGATCCGCAGCCAGCTGCTGCGCAACCACGTCGATCTGCTTGGGGGCACCGCCCGGTTCGAGGACCCACAGACGGTCACGGTGCAGGGCGAAGCCCGCGGCGACCACACCACCGTTACAGCCGAGAAGATCGTGATCGCCACCGGCACCAAGCCGGCCAGACCGGCCGAGGTCGAGTTCGACGACGACCACGTGCTCGACTCCGACGGCGTGCTGCGGATGCAGCGAGTACCCGGCTCGATGGTCGTCGTCGGGGCCGGCGTGATCGGCCTCGAGTACGCGTCAATGTTCGCGGCACTCGGCACCCGGGTGACCGTTGTCGAGAAGCACCCGCAGATGCTGAAGTTCTGCGACCCCGAGGTGGTCGAGTCGCTCAAGTTCCACCTGCGCGACCAGGCCGTCACGTTCCGCTTCGGCGAGGAGGTGGCCAAGGTCGAGATCGCCCCCAAAGGAACGATCACGAGCCTCGCCAGCGGCAAGCGGATCGCCGCGGACATGGTGATGTACTCCGCGGGCCGCCATGGCGTCACCGACGAACTTGACCTGGAGAAGGCGGGGCTCGCTGCCGACCAGCGCGGGCGGATCACGGTGGACGGGCAGTACCGCACTGCGGTGCCGCACATCTTCGCAGTCGGCGACGTGATCGGTTTCCCCGCGCTCGCGGCCACTTCCATGGACCAGGGACGGCTGGCGGCATACCACGCGTTCGGCGAACCTACCCACGATCTGCAGAAACTGCAGCCGATCGGGATCTACACGGTGCCCGAGATCTCATACTGCGGCAAGACCGAAGCCGAGCTGACGCAGTCCGCCGTGCCCTACGAGGTGGGGTTGTCCCGCTACCGCGAGCTCGCCCGCGGCGCGATCGTCGGCGACTCGTACGGAATGCTGAAGCTGCTCGTCTCGACCGAGGACCGCACCCTGCTCGGCGTGCACGTGTTCGGCACGAACGCCACCGACCTCGTGCACATTGGGCAGGCCATCATGGGTTGCGGCGGAACGGTCGACTACCTCGTCGGCACCGTCTTCAACTACCCGACGCTCTCGGAGGCCTACAAGGTGGCTGCGTTGGACGTCACGAACAAGATCCGCGCGCTGGACGCGTTCGCGGGCGGGGCCCAGGACGGCGCTGAATAGGTAAATCCCTGAAGATCAAGCACCGGTAGTCGGAACAGTGCGGTGCCGTCGCGCTGTAGCCAATCGTTTCGAGGTGGGTGGGCTCCCATCCGCCGCGCCCGAGGCACCTGGAGGACGCGCCGGGGTGGTCGGGACCGGTCTCGTCTATCTGGGTGACCACTGGGCGTGGCGTACCGGGTACTCTCAGGCAACTCTGGCATGGTCTACTCAGCACCCGCCGGGCGTCCGCTCGGTGCTAAACCGTGATCAAACCCCGAGGGGGTTGCGATGACTACGTTAATCGTGGTCGCCCAAGCGGAGTTGAGCACGAACAACCTACGCACGTGGATGTTGAACAATGTCGTGCCGCTGTTGCTGCTGGCCGTGGCGGTGCTGCTGTTGTGGCTGGGTGGCGGTAAGGGAGACAACGCCGGGGTGATGCGGCGGGTCGGAGGCGTGATCATCGCGCTGGGAGTCGTCGGGCTGGCCGTGTCCGGAGCAGGGGTGAACCTCGGAACGTGGATCGCTGGCCTGTTCAGCGGCTGATCGGGAGGTAAGCGCACATTGCGGATCCGCACCGATGACGAGGTCTACCGGGTAGACGCGGTCTGGCTTGGGCCACCGAAGGCGACGTTCCCTTGGCGCGTCCGGTATGTGGCCTGGGGCGTGGGAATGGTGGTGTTTCTCGTGGTGCTCGGCGTCGAGCGCCAGTTGGGCATCGGCTTCGGCTTCTTCTCGACCGGCTGGGGACTGCTGATCACCATCCTGCTCACCCGGATGATCGGCTCCCGGATCAGCCACGAACGTCCACTGACCGCCGTTGCCACGATGTGGGTCCACGAGCTCACCGCTCCCCGGAAGAAGACCGCGGCTCCGGGGGGTGCCGCAAGCGCGGCGCAGATCCGCGTCCAACGTAACCGCCCCCGGCCCGGTCAGGGGTCGAGCCGTCGTCGGGGTCGTATCAGTCGGGGGAGTAGCAGAGAGGAGGGCAATGGTGTTCGGGCGTCCCCCCCGCAGACGTGAGCGTGACCAGCACACCGCACCGAGTAGTCAGCACTCGATGGCCGCCACGCCTACCCCTCGGGGCGGCTCGAACCGGCGAGGCCACACGCTGCCAGGAGAGACGGCGGCCCCCCACTACACCCCCTCCATCGCGCTGCGCTCCATCGACGGGCACCTGGTGCGCAACGGTCAGGAGGTATACGCCTGGTACCGACTCGCTCCGCAGCGCTGGTCGTTTCGCTCGGACTCGCAACGCCAGGACCTGATCCACGCCATCGCCGGCCAGTACGCGGAGTTGCAGGGCCGGTGGATGCATCTGCGGGTCACCGCTCGCCCATACCCGATCCGGATGTGGGCCGAGGCGCATGCGCGCAATGCGGTGGGCCGGCTGCCCGACACCGCCGGTGCGCTGTCCTTCGACGACTACATGGTCGGTGAGCAGCAGCAGCTGCTCGGGCACTCGATGGCCGAGAAAGAGGTCTATCTCGGCGTGCAGGTGCAGACCCGTTCCATGGTCGACCGGGTCGTGGAACGGGCCGCGCCGGTGCTGCGGCGGGTATTTCCCACCGCCGTCGACGCCGAGCTGGTCGCGATCGACGCCGAGGTCGAGCACCTTGACGGAGTGATCGGCGTTGCCGGGCTGGAGGGCCGGCCGGCCACCGCCGAGGAGATTTCGTGGCTAATGCACCGGTCGTGCTCGCTGGGGCTGCCCGCCCCGCGCAACCTTCCCGCGGTGCCCGGCTCCACCTGGGAGCCCGAGGATCTGGCCAGTTTCACCGACGCGGCGGACTTTCACACCGAGCCCTACGCGCCCACCCTGACCATCCGCGGTCGCACCGGCTCCAACGCCGGGACCACCCGGCATGTCGTCGTGCTCACCGTGGGGCAGATGCACGGGTTGCGGATCCCCGAGATCGACGACCCCTGGGTGCAGCGCTCAGACCGGCTGCCGGCCGGGGTCGAATGGTCGGCCCGCATCTATGTTCGCCGTCCGGAGGAGGTCGCCGGGGAGCTGCAGCGGCAGATGAACAAGGTGCGTTCGCAGGTGCGGCACTACACCGACGAGCACGACCTCGAGCCGCCGCAGAGCCTGGTCCGGCAGGCCGGCCGGGTGCTGGAGATCGACGATGAGATGACCTCGGGCTTCACCGCGCTGGGCACCCGGGTGCGTTCGTGGTGGCGGCTGGCCGTCTCGGGGCCTACTGATCGGGATGCGCTGCGGTTGGCGCAGCAGTTGCTGGACCTGTACAAGCCCAAGATCGCCATCGAGCATCCCGAGGCGCAGTACGCGCTGGCCCGCGAATTCATCCCGGGTGAGCCGCTGTCCTCGGGTGCCTACCTGCGCCGCGGTTCGGTGATCTGGGCCGCCTCGGCAGTGCCCACCGCCACCGCGGAGGTGGGAGACCGGCGCGGCATTCTACTCGGCGAGACCTGCACCGCCACCCGGCGCCCGGTCGCCTGGGACCCCTGGATGGCCCAGGAGATCCGGGACTCCTCCGGATTGACCGCGTTGGTTGCTGGGCTCGGCGGCGGCAAGTCCTTCCTCGGCGGCGGCATCGTCTACAAGACGCTGCGTGCCGGCGCGTACTGGACCCTGCTGGACCCCTCCGGCCCGCTGGCCAAGCTGTGTGAGTTGCCCGAGCTGCGGCCCTACGCCCGGCCGATCAACCTGCTCAACGCCCAGCCCGGCATCCTCAACCCGTACCGGGTGGTCGCCGAGCCCGAGCTGGCGCATTTCCTTGACGAGGAGGACCCCGAGCGGGCCTGGCGGCGGGAGAAGGCGTTGACTGCCGCCACCCGGCGCCGGTTGGTGCTCGACGCGCTCACCGGAGTGCTGCCCTTCGAGGTTGCGCGGATGGCCAAGACCCGCATCGTGCTGCTCCGGGCGGTCCGCGCGGTGGGTGGGCGGCCTGACGCGCATCCCGGCCAGGTGTTCGAGATGCTGCGCCGTGATCCCTCCGAGCACCACGAGCACGCGATCGTGGTCGCCGACTTCCTCGACGAGATGCGCGAGCGCATGTCGTTGCTCATACCCGACAAGGGCGCCGATCCCTACACCGAGGTGCGCGATGACCGGCTCACCGTGCTCACCATGTCCGGTCTGACCCTGCCCAAGGACAACGTCGGCCGGGAGCATTGGACCGATGCGGAGTCGCTCGGTGTGGAGTTGCTCAACCTCGCGGCATGGCTGACCCAGCGGTCGATCTACGAGCGCCCCCGCGACCAGCGCAAAGGGGTCTGGATCGACGAGGCGTTCTTCCTCTCTGAGGTCCCCACCGGCCGGGTACTGATGAACCGCTTCGCCCGGGACTCCCGCAAGTGGAATGTGCGGGTGCTGCTGTCGTCGCAGATCCCGGCAGACTTCCTCAAGATCCAGGGCTTCGTGTCGCTGCTGGACTCGGTGTTCGTTGGGCGGCTGGACGACGAGACCGCGCAGGCCGACGCGCTGCGACTGCTCAAGGTGCCCGTCGGGGCGGGCTATGAGCAGGTGGTGGCGTCCCTGGGTCGTCGCCCGGGCGGTGACCGGCTGGCCACCGTACGGGACCGGGCACCTCGCCAGTTCATCTTCGGCGACGGCGCCGGTGGGGTGGAGCGGGTCCGGGTGGACTTCTCCGGCGCGCATCTGGAGCATCTGGTCGCTGCGCTGGACACCACTCCGGATGCTCTGCGCGGTGACATCTCGGGTGGTGAGCTGCCCGCTGGTCTCGATCTCACCCAACCAGACCGGGAGGCGATGGCGGCCAGAGCCGATGCCGGGGCCGACGTCGCCGCTGCCGAGCGCAACAGCTCGGTGCGCAACGGGACAGCTCGGAACACCACCAGCAAGGCAAGGGCATGACCGTCCGGAGGCTGCGCGGCAGGACGACCGCGGCGCTGCTGATGGTGGTCATTGCACTGCTTGGCGTGCAGGCCGCGCTGGGGTCGCCAGCACTGGGATCACCAGCCCTGGGGTCGCCAGGACCACCGGGGTTATTAGCACCGTGGCAGGTCCCCGGAGTCAGTGACTGCAAGGACGCACCCAATCCGGACCGGCCTGGTGCCGGCATGGTCGGCGCCATCGACCCCACGCCGTTGGAGTCCGGCGGGCCGAACAGCGTGTACCACGAGGTCGGCTATGCCGGACTGGTGTGGCACACCTACGACCTAGGGTGCGGTCCCTCGGGCCTGCGCAACCCGAACGCAGTGATCGACACGTGGACCGGCAACCTGCTGTTCAACATCGGCAAGGCGATCGTCGGCGCTACCAACGGGCTGCATTACGCGCTTGTCGACGGGGGCCTGCTGGCCCCGCTGAACGACCTGATCGTCTCCGGCACCGTCGCGCTGTATGACAGCGTGTACGCGCCCTGGTTCGGCTTGATCGCGGTGCTGCTCGCGATTGTGCTGTTCCGGTCGATCTGGCGGGGTGACCTTGCCACGGTCAGCAAGCGGGCCGCGTGGGCGCTGGCCGGCATCTGGTTGGCCGCAGCGACCTACCTCACCCCGCTGCTGTATACGCAGGTTCTCGACGGGGTCTTGGTCGACGGCAGCAACCAGGTACGCAGTGGGTTCCTCAACGAGGTCGGTATCGAGCAGCGCGATGCGCTGCCGACATTGCTGCACGACCAGATCATCTACCGTAACTGGCTACGCGGCGAGTTCGGTTCCCCGGACGGGCCGCAGGCCACTGAGCTGGGCCGCGACCTGGTCCGCGCGCAGGCATTCACCAAGCAGGAGATCGCCGACGGTGCGGAGGATCCGAAATCCGGTGTCGCGGACCGCAAGAAGCAGGAGTACAAGTCCATCGCCGAGCGGACGGGCAGCGCCTACGGCTACTTCCAGGGGGTTGGCGGCAGCCGGATCGGTGTCGGGTTCCTGGCCGCCTTGCAGGCGGTGATGTTCGGGCTGTTCCAGTTTCTCGCCCAGGCAGCATTGCTGCTGGCCCAGGTACTGCTGCGGATGGTCATCCTGCTTGGCCCGGTCGTGGGCCTGATCGCGATCCTGCACCACGAACTGCTACGCGGAGTTGGTCGCGTCGTCGGTGCCGCTCTGCTCAACGTTGTTGTGCTCTCGGCGCTGGCCGCGCTGCACACGCTGGTGATGGTGTGGCTGTTCGACCCGTCCCGCAGCATCTCGGTGCTCGCCCAGATGCTGCTCGCCGGGATGATCACGCTGGTGATGTTGCTGGTGGCTCGTCCGGTCCGGCGGATGTGGCAGATGATGGAGCTGTCGGTCGGTGCGGTGGGTGGTGCGCTACCCGCCGCACCACCGGGTGTGCTGGCCCGGCTGCGACGGCGCGGGACAGCCGTCGAGTCCACCCCATCGGAGCGGTTCTGGGAGGAGACCCGCGGCGCCGAGGCTGATCAGGGAACATCGACCGGAGACCCCGTGACTGGCAGCCGTGTGCGTCCGGAGACGGCCGTACCGGTAGTGGTCGTCGCCAACCGGTCGGACCGCCGTGGCGGTGACCTGGCGGCTACCTCAGTGCTCCTTCCCGCCGGTCCCGCTGGGCCTGGCCGAGGCGGCGGGGCGACGCTCGGGTCGGACGAGATCGAGTCCCGGCCGGTTCAGGCAGCTGCGCTGCCGACCGGGTTCAGCTCGACCGGACACGGTCGCAGCCGGGTCGCCGACGTGCTGCCGTCGATAGTGAATGTGGTCTCCGACCGGGCCGGTGAGGAACCGATGTACGTGCCGTCGGCGTCGGGCAACCCGCGCGCGCCGCGGCAAGCCGAGCTCGAGGAGGTGGCCGGGCGCCCGGTGTGGGTGGTGTACCGGCCCTCCGCTGGTCTCGAAGTCGGCTTAGAGGGCACTGATGGTGACAGCGTGCGGGCCACGGACTGAACGGGGGGAAGATCAGCGCAGTGCCGATCCGCACCCACCGTGGCCGCGCGGCCGTCTACCGGACTTTCTGGGGCTGGCCGCTGCGTTCCCCCGCGCACCTCGCCGGCACCGTGGTGGTGTTGGTGGCGATCACCGTCGGGGTCGGACTGGTGCTGCCCGACAGCGGGGGTAGTAGTCCAGTCCGTGCAGCGCCGTCGAGCAGCCCGTTGGCTCCGGTTTCCGGGATGGCGGTGCCCGGGGTCGCCCCTGGTGAGCAGTCTCGGGCGCTGTTCCCCAGCACCCCGCTTCCCAGTACCCCGCCTCCCAGTACCCCGGCCCCGGTCGCCGCGCTCGCTGTCGCACGCTCCTGGGTACATGCGTTTCTCACCGTCCCGAACGGCATCAGCTCGGCGCGGTGGGTCGAGCAACTGCGGCCATACACCACCGACGAGTTGTTGCCCGAACTGCGGTCGGTTGACCCGGCGAATGTGCCTGCAGCGAAGATCATCGACGAGCCGCGAACGGTCAGCTCGAGCGCCAGTTCGGCCGAGGTGGATGTGCCGACCACCGTGGTGGTGGTGCGGTTGCTGCTGGTCTCCACCCCTGCCGGGTGGCGAGTGGCCGGCTACCAGCGGGCGGGTTGAGCCGTGCGGCGGTGGCTGGTCGGGCTTCTGGTCGTCGGCTTGCTCGGCGGCCTCATCGCGGTGGCCGTGATCTCCGTCCTGCTCGGCGGCGTCGGTTCCGGCGACTGGACATTCGGGCAGCCGTGCGGTTCGGTGCTCGCTTCCACCGATCGACGGGAAGCGCCGCGGGTGGCCGTCCAGGTCAGCGACCTCGACTCCGAGCAGCGGGCCATCCTTGACCTGATCATCGCGATCGGCAAGCAGCGCGGGCTGCCGCCGCGAGCCTGGCAGATCGCCATCCAAGCTGGGATGACTGAGTCGCGGCTGCACAACCTCCACTACGGCGACCGGGACTCGCTGGGCATCTTCCAGATGCGCCCCTCGATGGGGTGGGGCAGCGCCGCCCAGGTCACCGATCCCGTCTACCAGATCAACAAGTTCTACGACGTGCTGCTGACGGTGCCCGACTGGGAAACCCAACGACCCGGCGAGACCGCGCAGTACGTCGAGCGGTCAGCCTTCCCGGCCCGTTACCACCAGTGGGAACCGCTGGCCGTCAACGTGATCGACGTCGTGGGCGGCAACGTCACGGAGTTCGTCCGAGCCTCCTGCACCACGCCGCTCCCGGCGCCCTCTGAGATCGCCGGGCGCGCGATGCAGTACGCGCTGGGCGAGGTCGGCAAGCCTTACGTCTGGGGCGCCACCGGCCCGAATTCCTACGACTGCTCAGGACTGATGTTGCGTGCCTACCAGTCAGCCGGGGTCACGCTGCCCCGGGTGGCGCGGCAACAGTACTGGGCCGGCGCCCAGCTGCCGGTGCGCCAGGCGCAGCCGGGGGACCTGCTGTTCTGGGCTTACGACACCTCGAACCCGGATAGCATCCACCATGTTGCGATGTACCTGGGTGACGGTCGCATGGTAGAGGCGGCCAACCAGACGGTGCCGCTGCGGCAGCGGACCGTGAGCTTCGATGAGCACGAACTGATGCCGTTCGCGGTCCGGCCCGGGGTGCCGGTCGCGAAGGCCTGACATCCGGAGGTGACGGTGTACGCGTCGGACCCGATTCCGCGACCGGCTGGTCGGCCGGCTTCGGCCACTCCGCTACGGGACTATCTCGCGTTGGCCAAGCTGGGCGTCGACGAGGGCTACGTGGTGATGCCACGGTCACTGGCTGAGGAGATGCCACTGCCTTGGCAGCAGCAGATGGTCTACCTCATCAATGAGTTGCACCAGACCTACGGCCATCTCCCGTGGCCCATCTACCGGGTGGTGCCCAGCCGCACCGAACGGCTGGTAGACCTGGACGAGGGCCAGCTTGCCGAGGCTGGGTACGTGCTGGAGATCGACGCCAGCGGCGAGCTGGTATACCGGGATCGGGACGACGCCGTGGTAGCCAATCCGCAGTCCCGGGAGGTCCTGGTGTCCTGCCTTGACCCGATACCCCGCTGTCCCTCGCGGGCCATCTCGCAAGCTGGTGGGCACCCCCCGGCGCCGTTCGGAGCCGAATAGCGGTCTGGGGG
>DASYIL010000152.1:0-28475 GCA_035997545.1 Pseudonocardiaceae bacterium | reverse complement strand
GGGTGTCGCCCAGCGCGTACCAGCAACGGTTCCGGTCCGCGCAACGGCGCGACGCCGTGGCCGGGGCAGGAGCGTCGCGGACCCGGTGAACCACGCCGCTAGCCGCTACCCCTCGCCCGGCGGCGAACCGGACGAACGCCGTGACCGACGGCACCAAGTAGAACCCGCGGTGGCGGGCTGCGCGTAGCGCATGAGCACGTCGCAGACCCCGTCCCCGACGCCTGCCACCCACCGCAGCATCTCCTCGAGCCGCCACTGGTCATTGCTGAAACCGAGCGACGCAACAACGTTGCCGCATGATCAGCAGGCGACCGATCAGGACGCTCAGGACTTGACCGATTATCGCGGTGCGAGCAACGGTTATGTCGGTAGTGCGGTAGCTATTCCACACTGTGTGGTGTGAGGCGGGTACGCGCAGCGGGTATCGACGTCTGTGGCTAGTGACCGGGCCCGGGTGCGGGAGGAATCCGCGCTGAACCGGCTCGTCGCCGCCAACACCGACGACGCCGAGCCCGTGGATGTGGGCTTCGTGCAGCCGGAACTGCTGTATTGGCAGACCGACGGCGGCGACCAACGGGGCAGTCTGACTTAGATCGCTTCGCACAGCGGTGTTGGATCTGCTTCCGTCCGCTGCAGTGATCACGATAACGACGTAGCTCGGCGTCCAACGCGCTCACTTTGACCTGCCCGATGAACGGCCGCACGTGCTTGTCCACGTAGCCGCGGTAGCCGCTGACAATGCTCCTACCGCCGGTGTGCATGTCCAGGTAACGGTCGAGCAACTGGTTGACCGTCGTGCTCGTGCGCGGGTTACGCCGCTCGTTGACCTCCGCGAGGAACTTGACGCGAACCGCATCCGCCCGCCGCTCAGCGTCCGGCCCCGCCGGGACTACTTCTTTTTCTCTGAGGTAGTGTCGACGGCCGCTGACCGTGTCCCTACCAGCATAGACACGCACTCTCAGAGCGCCGCTGGGAAGGGTCTCAACGCCTCCGCGAGCACGGCGACGACAACCCGGAGCCTCGGTCATGGCAGCATGCGACAATCGCACCACGTATGGTGCCACGTCGCGTACTAACTGATCACCGAAGCTGGAGTTTCGGCACCTCAGACGCGGTGGAGACGAAGGGACTTGAACCCTCAACCCCCGCCGTGCAAAGGCGGTGCTCTACCAGTTGAGCTACGTCCCCGGCTCCGGACGCGGCGGACGCGCCCGGTAGTCCGACTCAGGCGGTCGGTGTCGTAGCCTCCCGCCAGAGGTCAGCCTCCGCCTTGGCGGAACGCTGGCGCCGCACGAGGACCAGAGCAATCAGGCCAACGAGCAACAGCGGGATAATCTTCTTCACGATGAATCGCCTCCTACCACGGTTGCACTTCAGTGGGCCTAGCTGGACTTGAACCAGCGACCTCATCCTTATCAGGGATGCGCTCTAACCGACTGAGCTATAGGCCCCCCGGTGACCTGGCGAGGCTACCGTACAGCTCCACCTTCACCCAAGCCGCCCGAGCTTGCCGGTCAATCCGGTTCGGACAGGGTGACCTCGACGCCGCCGACGAGATCTGCTGCCACGTTGTAGATCAGCGACCCGACGGTGGCCAACGCGGTCATCAACACGATGTTCACCAAGCCGACCACGAACGCCACCCCGAACACCCGACCACCGCTAATCAGCTCCGCGCCACTCTGGGGGTTGTTCACCGAGGTGAGGTCTGAGTAGGTGCCGTTGAGCTGGTCCCACACACCCATCCCCGCGAGCACGCCGTAGAGCACTCCCACGGCCACCATCCAGGCGAGGAACCCGGCGATCGACAGCACCAACGAAAGCTTGAGCACCGACCACGGCTCGAGCCGCTGCAGCTCCAGGCTCGTCCGGCGGGGGACCCGGGCCGGACGCACCCGGGGGCTCGTCGGCGGGGCGGATACCACCCGCTCGGGTGGCGTGTACCCCCCGACACGCACCGTGGACGGCGAGAACTCCGGAGCAGCCCCCCGGCTGTCCTGATCGCCGGTCGATGCTGACGGCGTGTGCCTGGTCGCGCCCTGGGCGACCGGGGGCCCAAGGCCAGGCGAGAAGCCGTAGGCCCGGCCACCCAACTGCTGCCGATTGGCCTGCTCCCGGGGGGCACCACGGGCGTGCTCGGGTGCCCCCACCTGCAGCGTCACCGTCTTCTGATCCACTTCGCTCTTCGCGGTCCGCTGGCGCTGCAGGGGGGGTGAAGTCGAGTCCGCACCGTTGTTCGACGGCCCTTTCTGGGCTGCGGCTGTCTGGGCTGGGTCTTTCTCAGCTGGGATGGAAGCAGCGGGGACGGACACGACCGGATCCTCGGCGGCGACCTCGGATTCCGCCGGCCGTGCCTCTGTCTCGGTGGATTCGGCGTTCTCAGGCCTCGTCACGACTCACCCTTCGTAGGCGCACCGCCGGCGTCTGGGTCGCCGGCCTCTTCGGCGTTGCGTGCGACAGCGACCAAGTTGGCCCCCTCACCAAGGTTCATCAAACGCACTCCCTTGGTCTGGCGGCCGGCCTTGCGAACCTCCTTGGCGGTGGTCCGGATGACCCCACCTGTGGAGGTGATGGCGTACAGCTCGTCGTCGACGTCGACGATGAGCGCTCCAACCAGCCTGCCACGCCGGCGGTCGTACTGAAGGGTAAGCACGCCCTTGCCGCCGCGTCCCTGCACCGGGTAGTCGTCGATCGGGGTCCGCTTGGCGTACCCACCCGCCGTCGCAACCAGGAGGAACAGGTCGGCGCGGACGACCGCGAGGGACAGCAGTTCGTCGCCGTCGTTGAACCGCATGCCGTACACCCCGGACGTGGCCCGCCCCATCGGGCGCAGCACGTCGTCGGTGGCGCTGAACCGGATCGACTGACCCTGCGCCGAGACCAGCAGCAGGTCATCGTCGGCGGAGCACAGCACCGCCCCGACCAGCTCATCGTCGTCGCGCAGGTTGATACCGATCAGACCGCCGGTGCGGTTGGAGTCGAAATCAGTCAGCTTGCTCTTCTTGACCAGACCATCACGCGTGGCCAGCACCAGGTATGGCGACGCCGAGTAGTCCTTGATCTGCATGACCTGGGCGATCTGCTCATCGGGCTGGAACGCCAGCAGGTTCGCCACGTGCTGGCCGCGGGCGTTGCGGTTGGCCTCGGGCAGCTCGTAGGCCTTCGCCCGGTACACCCGGCCCTTGTTGGTGAAGAACAGGATCCAGTCGTGCGTGGAGCAGACGAAGAAATGCGCCACGATGTCGTCAGTCTTCAGACCTGCGCCCAGTACACCCTTGCCGCCACGCTTCTGCGCGCGGTACAGGTCGGTGCGAGTGCGCTTGGCGTAACCGGTGCGGGTGATGGTGACGACGACGTCCTCGACGGCGATCAGGTCCTCGTTTGACACATCGCCGTCGTAGCCGGTGATCATGGTGCGGCGCTCGTCGCCGTGCTTCTCGACGATCTCCACCAGCTCATCGCGAACGATCTGGCGCTGCCGCTCGGGCTTGTCGAGAATGTCCAGGTAGTCCGCGATCTCCCGCTCGAGCTCGGCGAGGTCTTCGATGACCTTCTGCCGCTCCATCGCCGCCAACCGACGAAGCTGGGTTTCCAGGATGTAGTTCGCCTGGATCTCGTCGACGTCCAGCAGCTCCATCAGCCCGGTGCGCGCGTCGTCCACCGTCGGGGACCGGCGGATCAGCGCGATCACCTCATCGAGCATGTCCAGCGCCTTGACCAGACCGCGCAGCAGGTGGGCGCGTTCCTCGGCCTTGCGCAGCAGGTACCTGGTCCGCCGGACGATGACGTCGAGCTGGTGGCGCACGTAATGCCGCACCACCTGGTCCAGCCGCAGCGTGCGCGGCACGCCCTCGACGATGGCGAGCATGTTGACGCCGAAAGATTGCTGCAGCGAAGTGTGCTTGTAGAGGTTGTTGAGCACCACCTTGGCAACCGCATCGCGCTTGAGCGTGATCACGATGCGCATGCCGATGCGGTCGCTCGATTCGTCGTTGATCTCGGCGATGCCGCTGAGCTTGGCGTCCCGGGACAGGGCGGCGATCGACTCGACGAGGTTGTCCGGGTTGACCTGGTAGGGCAGCTCAGTGATCACCAGGGTGGTGCGGCCCTTGGTGTCCTCCTCGACCTCCACCACGCCGCGCATCCGGATCGAGCCGCGACCGGTCCGGTAGGCGTCGGCGATCCCGTCGGTACCGACGATGAGACCGTGAGTGGGGAAGTCCGGGCCCTTGATCCGCTCGACGAGCGCGTCGAACAAGGTCTCGTCGTCGACGTCGGGGTTTTCCAGCAGGTAAATAACGCCCGCGCCGACCTCGCGCAAGTTGTGTGGCGGGATGTTCGTAGCCATCCCCACCGCGATCCCTGAGCTGCCGTTGACCAGCAGGTTCGGGATCCGGGCCGGCAGCACCACGGGCTGCTCGGTGCGCCCGTCGTAGTTCGGCTCGAAGTCGACGGTCTCCTTGTCGATGTCCCGCAGCATGTCCATCGCCAGCGGGGCCAACCGACACTCGGTGTACCTCATGGCCGCGGCCGGGTCATTGCCCGGGGAGCCAAAGTTGCCCTGGCCGTCGACCAGCGGGTAACGCATCGACCACGGCTGGGCCAGCCGCACTAACGCGTCGTAGATAGCCGAGTCACCGTGTGGGTGGTAGTTGCCCATCACGTCGCCGACGACCCGGGCACACTTGACACAGCCGCGGTCCGGGCGGAAGCCGGAGTCGTACATCGAGTACAGAACCCGGCGGTGCACCGGCTTGAGCCCGTCGCGGACATCCGGCAGCGCCCGCCCAACGATCACGCTCATCGCGTAGTCGATGTAGGAGCGCTGCATCTCCTGCTGGATGTCGACCGGCTCGATGCGGTCTCCGCCCGGCGGCAGGGTGGTCTCGGTCACGGAGGTTGGTTCCCTTCAGCGGCCACTGACGTGCGCGCAACCAAGTCAGTCTATCGATGACGCACCGTGCGCCCCGGCTGGACGCGCTGGGGAACGGATGATCAGGTGCGGGCGCGGGGGAGGCAGCACTTCTTGTACTTCAGGCCCGACCCGCACCAGCACTCATGGTTGCGGCCTGGCGGCCACGCGGTCTCCTGGGAATTCTCCTCCGGATGCTGCGCGTAGCCCTGAAGGACCTGCGGATCGGTGGGATCACCGCCCTCGCGATCGGCGTAGTGGACCAACTGGTCGACGGCACCGGGGAACAACGCCAACCGGGTATGACCGGACTCCGACCACTGCTCCAGGCACCCTTGCAGCCTGGCCCGGTACTCGTCCCAGCTCTGGCCGTATTCCTCGGCAAGGGTTGGCCAGCGCAGGAGCAGACGGTCGAACTCCGGCTGCGGCCAGAACAGCAGCGCGGTCCCCTCGTCATCCTGCTCGATGGCACTCAGCGCATCGAGCACCGCCTCTTGTAAGACGTCAGCGAGGTGATCGTGGGCATCGTGTGGCAGGTTCAGCTCGCGGCGTATCTGGTGCCGGCACTGAGCCAACCGAAAAGCCGCCGCCGCAGCCTCCGCGTAGCCAAGCTGCCCATGCTGGGATTCCACCGCCTCCAGCCATTGCGGCGCCGCGACCAGCGCCTCGGTCAGCCACTGCTCGGCGATCTCGGCACGCCCGCCTGCTTCCAACGCCTCGGTGATGTAGGACACGGCGTCGGCGTCCTCGGACAGCAACGGGCGCAGCGCCGTCAACTCGGCCATCGCCTCATCCTCACGACCAAGCCGCAGCAACAATCCGGCATGGAAAGCCCGCGAATAACCGTCCGGATCACCCTGGGCGCGGTACGCCCCCAGGGCCCGCTCAGCCAACACCAGAGCGGCCGGCAGATCCCCCTCGCGCTCAGTGATCTCGGCGGCCAGGATCAGCGCGTACCCTGTATCGGCCTGATCGGCCACCAGCCCCCGATCGACGGCGTCGACCAGTTCTGCAGCGACCCCGAGCGGCTGATCAGCATCGAACGAGGTGTCGCCGATCTCGTCAAGATCGTCGATAGTAAGTAGTCCAGTCGATGGCATGCGGCACCGTAGCGCCACCATCGCCGCGACACTCAGCGTGGTGCGCCGGGCAACGTGGACAAGTCGGTCACCGGGTAGAGGCCCACGTAGCCGAGGATCCACTCAGCGGAGTCCAGCGACTCGAAGTCGTACGTGGCAGCGCCGACTCCGGCGCGGTCCGGCACGTAGCCCACCACCCGGTCCGCGAGCACCATCGCCCAGCCGGCCACCTGCTGCTCGCCGTCCTCGTCCAGCCGGCACAGCGCGATGACCTCGGGGGTTTGCGTGTTCATCTGGTCGTTTCTCCCTTGATCAGTGCAGTGAACGTCCTAGAGTCCGGACGGGAGAACGCCGCTGGATGACCCGAGGTGGGAACCCACATCCGCCCTCCCACGACCATGATCGGCACCGACGACGGAGGTGAGGTGCGCATCAGGGGGACGCTGCGGCAGCGGCAGCTCGCCAGGGCGCTGCGCCGGCTACGCGAGGAGGCCGGGCTCAGCCTGGAAGAGGCGGCACCGAGGCTGGACTGGTCGACCAGCAAGCTCGGCCGCATCGAGACCGCCCAGCAGGGCGTGGACGTGCACCGTGCTCATCGACGCGCTGCGGGGCGACCTGCCGCCGTCGCGTGCGACCAGTGCTCGGCGGATACCGAGGGGTACGGTGCGCTGGGCGCGGCCGACGTCGAGCGGTTCGCTGTCGCCGCCCATCACCACTGGAATGATCTTGCAGTCGCATGCCGCCAGCCTGGCCTGGGCCGCTGATAGTCGCTGGCCGTAGTCCAGGGTGGCCCCGGACAGGTTCTTGATCAGGGTTTCGTAGTCCAGGGTGACGGTGACGTGGGGTGGTTCGCCGCCCGCGGTCGACATCTGGTCGTTGGTGCGGGCCAGGTCGCACAGCTCGACGAGGGCGTCGGCGTTGCGCTGGGCTGCGGTGCGTGGGTCGGGGATGTCTTCGGCCAGCGGGCGGGGCTTGGCGAGTTGTTCGATCAGGCCGCGAAACGCACTGCCGTGCAGTGCGTCGAGCCAGCCCTCCAGGCTGATCCCGCCGTCGCGCCGATCCCGGATCCGCAGCTCGCCGGCGGCGGGGCAGGGGTCATCGGGCTCGTTCCCTGGCGGTGGTCCGTCGGGATCGAGCTGGTCGATGATGCGCCGCGCGATCACCCTCAGTCGTCGTGGGTCGAAGTTGTGGGCGTGTTCGGCCAGGGTCGCCTCGGCCCAGTCGCGGTCGTACTGGCAGACCGTGGACGGGAGCATCGCCATGGTCTGGGTGATCACCTTCAGTTGCCCAGTGCCGATCGCGCCGGACGCCAGTGCTGCGGCGGTGGCCGGTAGGCGGGCCGGGAGCACTTCACCCGTCAGGGCGCGCCGGGCGGCGAGTTGCTCGGCGTCGCGGACCCGGTCCCTGGCCTGACCGGCACTCAGGTCCAGCATCGCCGAAAGCAGCCGCCAGGTGGCGCCGAATCCCTGTTCCGCAGCGACCTTCGCCGCATCGAGGCCGGCGACGAGTTCCAGCATGACAGCATGGGTCTTGCGGGCCAGCACCTCGACACCGCACACTGCGTCGAGCAATTCTTGCGGACGCAGCGACGAAACCGACTCGCGCAGTGCGTCGACGCAGCGCAATGTCACCTGCAGATCGTCACAACTGGCCGGTCTCATACCCCAATTCTCTCGGGTAACCCTGACAAAAACGCCGCCTGCGAGAACCGCGAAGAAGAACGACGCGACGAACGGTCGAAATACAGCGACCAACGGCACCGTCACGGCATTTTACCTTTATCAGCGGTATCCGGGCCGGCGAACTCGGCATCGAGCACTGCTAATCGCTGACGCTCAGCGCCGTCATCGTGGGCCATCCCGGGACCATGCACCTGCACATTACGCTCGATGACGCCCTAGTCAGTGAGCTAGCGACCCCAGGCAGTCGCCGCACTGGCCGCCGCGTCCAGTACCGGCTCGGGCAGCCCCGGCACCCGTGCGATCACCGGTTGCCCGTGACCCTTCGCCTGGACAGCGCGTCGACGCTCGCCGCGAGCAGCAGCACCAGGCCGGTGACGACCAGGACCACAGCGGCTGGCTGGTGGAGCAGCCCCAGGCCGTTGCCGACCATCGCCAGCACCGCGCCGCCGATCACCGCGTTGCTCAGCCGGCCCCGGCCGCCAAACAGCGAGGCCCCACCGATCACCGCGGCGCCGACCGCGAACAGCAGCGTGGTGCCACCCCCCGCGCTCGGGTCGACCGAGCCCACCTTGGAGGAGTAGACGATCGCGCCGACGGCGGCCAGCGATGCGGAGATGACAAACACACTGGCCCGGATGCGGGGCACGTTGATGCCGGCCCGCCGGGCCGCCTCGGCGTTGCCGCCGACGGCGTAGATGTGCCGGCCATAGCTGGTCCGGTCCAGCACGTAGGTGCCGGCTACCAGTAGCACCAGCACGATCGGCACCACGTACGGCACGCCGCTGATCTCGATCAGCGTGCGCTGCGAGCGGTTGCGGGTGAGCAGGTAGGTGCCCACCGCCGCCAGCACCACGGTCACCCCGACCTTGGCGAACACCAGCGGGGTGGGCTGGGTGACCAGGCCGCCGCGCAGCCGCCGGTAGTGCCGACCCAGTACGACGGCGCCGAACCCGCTGGCGGCGAGCAGCAACAATACCCAGCTACCGGCCACCGAGAGGTTGCCGTTGGCCACCGCGAACAGGGTGTCCTCGCGCAGGCCGAGCGTCCCACCCGTACCGATGAGCTGCAGGATCACGCCCTGCCAAGCCAGGAACAACGCCAGTGTGACCACGAAGGACGGGATGCCGATCCGGCATACCAGGAAGCCGGTAAGCAGGCCGATCGAGGTGCCCACGCACACCGCGAGCAGCATCGCCAACCACGGGTTGGGTCCCACCCCGAGCAGCACCATGGCCAGCGCGATCGCCGGCGCAACCGAGGCAGCCCAGATCCGCAGCTGGATGCCGATCCCGATGGCTAGCACCAGCAGCACGCAGAACACCACGAACACGCCCAGACCCAGCCCGCCCAGCAGGTTGCCACCGGAGACGAGGTGCAGGGCGAGGACCGCCGCGGTGACCCCGGACGCGGTGCCCGCCGAGAGGTCGATCTCGCCGAGCAACAGCACGAACACCAGGCCCATGGCGATGATCGTCACGCCGGCGCCCTGGGCGAGCAGGTTGGCAATGTTGCCCAGGGTCAGAAAGCTGTCCGAGGCCACCGAGAACACGATCGCCAGCACGATCAGCCCGAGCAGTGCCGGCAGCGATCCGAGCTGGCCACCCCGGACCCGAGCTAAGTAGTCCCGCAGCGCCGCACCGGTGCTGCGGGCGGTGGTGTCAGTCATCGCTGGGCCTCAGAGGGTGGCCGTGTCGGGACGGGCCAGGCCGAGCTCGCCGGATCGGCCGGCGGTGATCAGCTCGACGACCTGGCTGTGGGTGAGCTCTCGGGTGGGCAGGTCGGCGACCATCCGGCCGAGGTAGAGGGTCACGATGCGGTCCGAGACCTCGAACACGTCGGCCATGTTGTGGCTGATCAGCACGACGCCGAGGCCCTGCTCGGCCAACCGGCGGACCAGGTCCAGCACCTGGCGGGTCGGCGCGACGCCGAGCGCGGCGGTGGGCTCGTCGAGCAGCACGACCTTGCTGTCCCACAGCACGGCCTTGGCGATGGCGACGGTCTGGCGCTGCCCACCGGAGAGTGCCGCGACCGGGGTGCGGACCGACTTCACGGTGCGCACCGACAGCGTGGCCAGCGTCTCGCGCGCAGCCTGCTCCATGCTCGCCTCGTCCAGTGCCCAGGCCCGGCCACGTTCGCGGCCCAGGAACATGTTCTGCACGATGTCGAGGTTGTCGGCCAGCGCCAGGTCCTGGTAGACGACCTCGATGCCCAGTGCAGTGGCGTCCCTCGGGCCGTCCAGCCGCACCGGCTCGCCGGCCCAGAAGATCTCCCCGGAGTCCGTCGGATGGATCCCGGCGATGCACTTGACCAGCGTCGACTTGCCCGCGCCGTTGTCCCCGACCAGAGCGGTGACCTCGCCGGGACGGATCGTGAGGTCCACGTCGTGCAGCACCTGCACCGGGCCGAAGCTCTTGTTGATCGCCTTGAGTTCCAGGATCGGCTTGGTCACCGCGTTCTCACTCACCTGATGCCGAGCTGCGTGCAGACGGCGGCCGTGTCGGCCACGCAGATCTCGGACGCCGTGACGCTCCCGGCGTCCACGACCTGCTTGACATTGTCCTTGGTGATCAGGATTGGGATCAGCAGCACCGACTTGACCGTGCGGTTGGCCGTCGGGTCCGTTGAGGTTCCCGTGGCCAGCGCATCGGCAGCCGTCCGGTCGCCCCTGGCCAACGCGGCGGCCAGCTTGGCCGTGGCGTTCGCCTCGTCCGCAATCAGCTTGAACACCGTCATGTACTGGTCGCCGCGCAGGATCGCCTGCAGCGCCTCTGGGGTGGCATCCTGGCCGGTCACCGCCACCTTGCCGGTCAGCCCGGTCTTCCTCAGGACGGTGATCACTGCACCGGCCATCCCGTCGTTTGCCGCGAGCACGCCGTCCACCTTGCCGCCGTTGGCCGTGAGGAACTGCTCGAACGTGACACCGCCCTGCTGGTTGTTCCATTCGGGGATGCGCTGACTACCGGCAAGCTTGTACGCACCGGAGTCGTACTTGGGCTTCAGCACCGACTGCTGGCCCTGGTAGAGCAGGGTGGCGTTGCTGTCGGTCGGAGCACCCTCGATCTCGATGATGTTCGCACCCGGCTTGCCGCCCACCCCCTGCACCAGGCCCTCGCCCTGCAGCGCGCCGATACGGACGGCGTCGAACGAGACGTAGTAGTCCGAGGACCCGCCCAGGTTGAGCCGGTCGTAGTCGATGGTCGGGATACCAGCGGCCTGCGCCTTCCTCGCGACCGCCGACCCGACCTCGCTGTTCGGCGCGTCGATGACCAGGACCTGCACCCCGCTGTTGATCATTCCGTCGGCCAGCGTGGAGAACTTCTGCACGTCGCCCTGGGCGTTCTGGATGTCCGGGTCGAGCCCCTCGGCGCGCAGCGCCTTGTCCAGCAGCGGCTTGTCGAAGCTCTCGTAGCGGGCCGACGTGGCGGTCTCCGGCAGGATCACGCCGACCAACGTGGCGGCGCTCGTGCCTCCGGCGGACCCGCCTCTGCCCGAGCTCGGACTGTTCGCCCCGCACGCGGTGAGCGCGAGCACCAGCCCGGCACCCGCCGCGACCATGGCCACCCTGATCCTGCCCATGGGTCGATCCTTCCGCTGACGCCACTCAGCCGTGACGGCAGCGGCAGGCCGGCCGACTACACGTCCAGGAAGCGGACGTCTTTGGCGTTGCGGGTGATGAAGGAGCGGCGCGACTCCACGTCCTCGCCCATGAGAACGCTGAACAGCTCGTCGGCGGTCGCCGCGTCGTCGAGAGTGACCTGCATCAGCACCCGGTTGGTCGGGTCCATCGTGGTCTCCCACAGCTCCTTGGCGCTCATCTCACCAAGGCCCTTGTAGCGCTGGATTGCGTCGTCCTTCGGCAGCTTGCGGCCCTCCGCAATGCCGGCTTCGATGAGCCCGTCCCGTTCCCGGTCGGAGTAGGCGTACTGCGCCTCCGCCCGAGGCCATTTGATCTTGTACAGCGGCGGCTGGGCCAGGAACACATGCCTGTGCTCGACCAGCGGCCGCATGAACCGGAACAGCAACGTCAGCAGCAGGGTGCGGATGTGCTGACCGTCCACATCGGCGTCGGCCATCAGCACGATCTTGTGGTAACGCAGCTTGGCGAGGTCGAACTCATCGTGGATCCCGGTCCCCAGCGCGGTGATGAGGGCCTGCACCTCGGTGTTCTTCAGCACCCGGTCCAGCCGCGCCTTCTCCACGTTGATGATTTTCCCGCGGATCGGCAGGATCGCCTGGTACAGCGAATCCCGGCCGGACTTCGCCGAGCCACCCGCCGAGTCACCCTCCACGATGAACACCTCGCTGCGGGCCGGATCGGTGGAGCGGCAGTCGGACAGCTTGCCGGGCAGACCTCCCAGGTCACCTGCCGACTTCCGGCGCACCAGCTCACGGGCCCGGCGGGCGGCCAGCCGCGCCTGCGACGACGAGATTGCCTTGTTGAGGATCGTCTTGGCCTCGGTGGGGTTGCGCTCCAACCAGTCGATCAACCACTCGTTGCAGGTGCGCAGCACGAACGACTTGGCTTCGGTGTTGCCCAGCTTGGTCTTGGTCTGACCCTCGAACTGCGGTTCCTTGAGCTTGACCGACACGATCGCGGCCAGGCCCTCGCGCACGTCGTCGCCGGTGAGCGCGGCATCCTTCTCCTTGAGCAGCTTCTTGTCCCGCGCGTAGCGGTTGACCACCGTGGTCAGGGCGGACCGGAAGCCCTCTTCGTGGGTGCCGCCCTCGTGAGTGTTGATCGTGTTGGCGAAGGTGTAGACCGACTCGGTGTACCCGGCGTTCCACTGCATCGCGACCTCGACCTCGAGGCCCTCGCCCTTCGCCTCGAACCCGATCACCTTGCGGTGGATGGGGTCCTTGGAGTTGTTGAGGTGCTTGACGAAGTCCTCGAGGCCGCCGGGGTAATGGAAGGTGCGCTCCTTGATCTGCGCGGTCCGGCCTTCGGCGTCCTCGGTCTCGTTGCTGCCGTTGACGCGCTGATCGCGCAGCACGATCGTCAAGCCCTTGTTGAGGAAGGCCATCTCTTGCAGCCGGCGCGCCACCGTCTCGGCGTTGTAGGTGGTGGTCTCGAAGATCCGGCCATCGGCCCAGTAGGTCAGGGTCGTGCCGGTCTTGCGGGTCGGCTCGCCCTTGCGCACCGGGTGCACCGGCTTGGAATCCTCGTAGCGCTGCCGCCACACGAACCCGTCGCGGTGGATCTCCACCTCTAGCGCGCTGGCCAGCGCATTCACCACGCTCACCCCGACGCCGTGCAGGCCACCGGAGACCGCATAGGACTCGCCGTCGAACTTGCCGCCGGCGTGCAGCGTGGTAAGCACGATCTCCAGCGCCGGCCGCTTCTCCACCGGGTGCATGTCCACCGGGATGCCCCGGCCGTCGTCGAAGACCCGCACCCCGCCATCGGCGAGCAGGGTGACCTCGACGCGGCTCGCGTAGCCCGCCATCGCCTCGTCAACGGCGTTGTCCACCACCTCCCAGACCAGGTGGTGCAGGCCGCGCTCCCCGGTGGATCCGATGTACATGCCAGGGCGCTTCCGGACGGCTTCGAGGCCCTCGAGGACGGTGATGGACGACGCGCTGTAGTCATTTTTCTTGGCGGCCACGGTCCTCGGTATCTCCTCAGGGTGCGCTGCAATGGTGCGATGCGGTGGCTCGACCGCCAGGGGATCCTCGACACGGCCGGTGGTGACACCGGCGCTGCGGCGGTGTCACCTTTGATTGTACTGGTCCCCTCAGATGTAGGAGGGCCAAGGGCACCCCTGACACGCTCGTAGAGCGATTAGTTCGCACCAACGCACGTCCGGACCGCCGAGAGACCGCACTGTGCTGCGTAGCGCACTCTGAGTGGCCAGTTTCGGCGTGGTCGGGTGTGCACCAGAGGCTGACACACCGTGCACACGGGGTCGGGTGCGGGCATGGGGCTCAGCCGTAGGTGTCTCGGGGACCACGGCCGCGGACGTGCCGGGGGCCGCGATGCCAGTTCGGTGCCGCTGGGGCCTGCACCCGCAGCCGGGTCACCACGCCTGGGCCGACGCCGGCGGTGATCCGCGTGATCAGCTGGCGTTGCAGTAACCGGAGCTGGGTGGCCCACGCCGTCGAGCTGGCCTGCACGGTGAGCTCCCCGTCCCGTAGTGACACCGGCTGGGCGTGCTCAGCGACCTCCGGGCCCACCAGCTGCGCCCACTTGGCGAACACCACACCTGACGACACCCGGTCCACCCAGCCGCGATCGGCCACCAGCCGGGATGCCAGCCGGCCCAGCGTTTGCGGGTCCCGGTCGTCCGGCCGTGCACCGGACCAGCCACGACGTCGACGAGGCGCAGTGCCCCTGGCAGCCGGTCCGCGGCGCGCGGACCCACCCGAGCGGGAAGCGGCCGAGCGGGCCGCTTCCAGGGCAGCGCGGGCGATGTCGGCACCCCGGGGCCCGTCAGATGGCGTCTGAGATGGACTTGCGGGTCGACTTAACATCGACTTGTCCACACTATCCACAGGTTTGTCCCCAGCCGGGGAGGTGTTATCGGACACGGCGTTATCGGACACGGTGCACCTGCCCATCGTGCACGTCGAACCGCGCGCCATCGAGCTCCTCGGGGACATCAGCCGGCACCGCCGCGGTGACGACCACCTGCTCGGCGGCCAGCGCGACCTCGGCCAGCCGGGCCCGGCGATGGGTGTCCAGCTCGGCGAAGACGTCGTCGAGCAGCAGCACCGGCTCGGCGCCGCCGGAGCGCAGCAGCTGGTAGCTACCCAGCCGCAACGCCAGTGCGAACGACCAGGATTCACCGTGGCTGGCATAGCCCTTGGCCGGCATCCCCCCCAAGCCGAGCTCAAGATCGTCGCGATGTGGCCCGACCAGGCAGATTCCGCGCTCGACCTCAGCCGAGCGCACCCGCGCCAGCTCGGCGAGCATCGCCACCTCCAGCAGGTCGACATCGGCCTTGCCATGCTCGTACACGCCGTCGGGCAGCGCGTCGCCCAGGCTGCTGCGGTAATCGACCTGAATCTCGGCAGCTTCCGGGGCCACGTCGCGGTAGGCCGCGGCGACCCGAGGGGCCAGCTCGACGAGGAGGTCCAGCCGGGCCCCGAGCAGCTCCGCGCCATGCCGGGCGAGGTGACCGTCCCAGACGTCCAGAGTGCGCAAGTCACCCGCCCCGCCAGCTCGACGCGCCGCGCCGGCGGATTTGAGCAACGCGACGCGCTGTCGCAGCACCTTGTCGTAGTCGGATCGCACGCCGGCCAGCCGGGGCGCGCGCAGTACCAGCAGGTCGTCAAGAAACCGGCGGCGCTCCCCCGGGTCACCGCGGACCAGCGCCAGGTCCTCCGGCGCGAACAGCACGCTGCGCAGCACCCCGAGTACCTCCCTGGGTCGGGGCACCGGGGAGCGGTTGATCCGGGCCCGGTTGGCCCGACCAGGGGAGATCTCCAGCTCGATGGTCAGTTCCCGGCCAGCGTGCACCACCGCGGTGCGCACGATGGCCCGCTGGGCGCCGTGACGTACCAGTGGCGCGTCGGTGGCGACCCGGTGCGAGCTCAGTGTCGACAGGTAACCCAGCGCTTCGATCAAATTTGTCTTGCCTTGCCCGTTCGCACCGACCAGCACCGCTACACCGGGCGGCAGGTCAAGCTCGGCGTGCTCCCAGGAGCGGAAATCGCTGACCGCAAGCTGTCGCACATACACCGGAACTACTGGGGATCTTCCAGGGCCGGATCGAGCTTGACCGCCTGCACCGCGTGCCCGCCGAACTGCTGGCGCAATGCGGCCACGGCGCGCATCGCCGGGGAGTCAGCCTGCCGGGAGGCAAACCGGGCGAACAGCGCCGCGGAGATCACCGGCGCGGGCACCGCGTGGTTGATCGCTTCCTCGACCGTCCAGCGACCCTCCCCAGAGTCCTCCACCCAACCCCGCAACTCAGCCAGCTTCGGGTTGCCGTCCAGGGCCGCCACCAACAGATCGAGCAGCCAGGAACGGACTACCGTGCCGCGCCGCCAGGCCTTCATCACCGCGGGCACATCGGTGACCACATCGGCCGCTTCGAGCAGCTCGAAGCCCTCGGCGTAAGACTGCATCAGGCCGTACTCGATGCCGTTGTGCACCATTTTGGCGAAATGCCCGGCTCCGACGCCGCCAGCATGCACGAATCCCTCGTCACGGGGACCCTCCGGGCGCAGCGCGTCGAACACCGGCATCAACCGCTCGACGTGCTCCTTGGCGCCGCCGACCATCAGCCCGTAGCCGTTGTCCCGGCCCCACACCCCACCGGAGACACCGCAGTCCAGGTACCCGATGCCGGTGCGGGCGAGCAGCTCGGCGTTCGCCTGGTCCTCGGTGTAGCGCGAGTTACCGCCGTCGACGACGAGGTCGCCCTCGGCGAGCAACTCGGCGAGCTGCGCCACGGTGTCCCGGGTCGGGTCCCCCGCCGGCACCATGATCCACACTGTCCGGGGAGCGGTGAGCCGGTCAACCAGCTCGGCCAGCGAGTCGACGTCGCGGGTTCCGGGGCTGCGGGCGTAGCCGACGACCTCGATGCCAGCGGCACGCAGCCGATCGCGCATGTTGGCGCCCATCTTGCCAAGTCCGACGAGTCCAAGCTGCACGGTTAATCCTCCCGATGGTGGGTACCCACACCGTAGGTGCTGGGCGATAGTGCCGTACGGGCTGGGTCTGCGTGCGTTGTTTCATCCACGGCGCTGGTAGTGAGGGTCTTCCTAGATAGAGAGAACACCAGTAACAGTAGTAAGTGCTGTGGGCGGTGGGGATCGACGACGTCTGCACAGCTCCGCCGGTGCGGTGCGGTGTGGACAGTGCAGGTGTGCCGCCCGTGGACCGCGGCGGCCGGCGGTGGACCGCGGCCGGGCGGTTCGGTGTGATGCACAGCGTTGTCCACCTATCCACAGAGTTGTCCCCAGGTGTGGGTGGATTGGTGGGTTACCGAACTCGGCCCCGTTCGGGCACCCGGGGTGTCCCCTTGCCACCGCATACCATCAGTATGACGTGCACGCCAACCCGGTGCGTTAACGAAACTGACCCTGGATCATGTCGTATGTACCCGGCCGTGTTACGCCTACCCAGGAGGATGCCGCCAAGGCGCATGACGCCCGGTGGCCTCGCGGCCTGCTCGCGATGCTACGAAAACCCAACATCCTCGACTGGATCAGGATCGGGTTGCTCATCGCGGGCATTGGGTGTGTACTGATCGGCCTGTTGCCGGCTGCAGAGGCCGAGGACAACGTGCGGCGGATCGCGCCTCTGCTGCTGTTCCTGGGCAGCGTGATCGTGCTGGCTAAGCTGGCCAGGCAGGCGCAGGTCTTCGATGTCATCGCGACCAGGATGGCGATCGTGGGGCGGGGCAACTACACGGCACTGTTCTTGCTCTGTGTGGCCTTCGCCTCCCTCACGACGATGTTCCTCAACCTGGACACGACGGCCGTGCTGCTCACGCCGGTGATGCTGGCTCTTGCCCCCAGGGCGCGGATCGTCGCCCTCCCGTTGGCCATGACCACGATCTGGCTGGCTAACACGGCGAGCCTGCTGCTGCCGGTCTCGAACCTCACCAACTTGCTCGCCGCCGATCGAGTGAAGCTCGCAGCGCCGACGTTCGCAGCCCGGATGTGGGTGCCGCAGCTGGCCTCTCTCGCGGTGACCATGCTCTTTCTCTGGGTCTTCTACTGGCGTCGGGGCGAGCGGGATGCCGATCGCTACGATCCGCCGCCGCCGCTAGCGCTGCGACGGCCGCAGGACCGCGTGCTGTTGTGGGTGGCCGGGGCGGCCTGCGTGCTGTTCATTCTTGCCATCCCGTTCATCCACCAGCAGATCGGCTATGCCGCAACGGCTGCTGCGATGATTGTCGTGGTCGCCTACTTCGTCCTCGATCGCACCAAGTTGCGCCTGCACCTGATCCCGTGGCAACTGCTGGTCTTGGTCACCGGGTTGTTCCTGGTGGTTCCCACGCTGAGCCGGTACGGCCTGGCTGAGATCATGACTTCGCTCATCGGATCCGGTCACAGCGGGGCCGGGTTGTACCGGGCCGCGGCGGCCGGCGCCGGATTATCGAATGTGCTCAATAACCTGCCTGCCTACACGGCGGGAGAGGCAGTTGTCCCCGCAGGGAACGGCGACCAGCTGTTGGCCCTGCTCATCGGCACCAACGTGGGGCCGATCGTCACTCCTTGGGCGTCCCTGGCGACGTTGCTGTGCCTGGAGTCCTGCCGCGATCACGGCCTTCGTGTCCCGCTGCGCAAGTTCATGCTCACCGGTCTCGGCTTGGCGGTCGTGGCGCTGGCGGTGAGCGTCGGAGCACTGTTGCTTACGCAATGACTCCACTGATGGTGACCCACTGCGCGGTGCGGACCAGGGGCACAGTGAGCTGACGTCAGGAGCGGGCGCGCTGCTTGATCCGGGAAGTGAGTTCCTGCACCTGGTCGTAGGTACGGCGGCGCTCGGCCATCTCCTTGCGGATTTTCCGTTCCGCGTGCATCACGGTGGTGTGGTCGCGGCCGCCGAAGACCTGCCCGATCCGAGGCAGCGACAGATCAGTCAGCTCCCGACACAGGTACATGGCGATCTGCCGGGCCTGGGCGAGGTGTTTGGTCTTGGCCGGCCCGCACAGGTCTTCGATGGTGACACCGAAGAACTCGGCGACCACTGCCATGATGTTGGGCGCGCCGATCTCGTGCGACTGGGCGTCCGGGATGAGGTCGCGCAGCACGATCTCGGCGAGCTGGTTGTCGACCGGCTGCCGGTTCAGCGAGGCGAACGCCGTGACCCGGATCAGCGCCCCCTCCAACTCGCGGATGTTGCGCTCGATGCGGGCGGCGATGAACTCCAGTACCTCATCCGGCGCGGCCAGCCGATCGCCAGCGGCCTTCTTGCGTAGGATGGCGATCCGGGTTTCCAGCTCGGGCGGCTGGATATCGGTGATCAGGCCCCACTCGAAGCGGGTGCGCAACCGGTCCTCCAGGGTGCCCAGTCCCTTGGGTGGACGGTCGGAGGAGATCACGATCTGCTTGTTCGCGTTGTGCAGGGTGTTGAATGTGTGGAAGAACTCCTCCTGGGTTCCTTCCTTGCCCTCCAGGAACTGGATGTCATCCACCAGCAGCACGTCGACGTCGCGGTAGCGGCGCTGGAAGGCCACCTTGCGGTCGTCGCGCAAGGAGTTGATGAAGTCGTTGGTGAATTCTTCGGTGGAGACGTACCGTACCCGCATGCCGGGGAACAGCCGTTGCGCATAGTGCCCGACGGCGTGCAGTAGGTGCGTCTTGCCCAGCCCGGACTCGCCCCAGACGAACAGGGGATTGTAGGCCCGCGCCGGAGCTTCGGACACCGCCACCGCCGCAGCGTGCGCGAAGCGGTTGGACGCTCCGATGACAAAGGTGTCGAAGGTGTACTTCTCGTTGAGCTTGGTCTGGGAGCTCGGTGGCCGCGTCGGCGCCGCGGCCACCGAGCCGGTAAAGGTAGGCCAGATCTCGTGCACGGTGGCCAACGCGGCTTCCCCTTCGGTCTGCTTACCAGAGTCGCTGGCGACGCGGACGGAGTCTCCAGCCAACGGCGTAATACCTGGGCCGGAGTGACCGGGTCCAGTGGTACTGCGTTCCGTGGTGTTGAGTTCAGTGGCGTTGGGCTGCTCGGCACCGCCGAATGGCCGGGTCGCCGCCGGCAGCTCCGGGGGCACCGGCAACGGATGGTCCACCTTCACCGCCAGAGAGACCTGCCGGCCCAGATGCCGCGACAGCGCCGCACTGATCGGTTCGCGCAGAGCCCGCTCGATGGCGTCCTTGGCGAAGTCGCTAGGCGCAGCCAGCAGCGCAGTGCCATCCAGCAGGCCGATCGGGCGGGTGACGCGCATCCAGGCGCGCTGCTGGGGCGACAGCGTCCCGGCGGAGAGCTCCCGCACGACCTCGTTCCACACCTGGCCGAGGCCGGTTTGCCGCTCTGACACCCGCTGACTCCCCTTCGGCCGTGGTGGACTTGCCGGTGGTGGACGTCAGGAGCCCAGTAGTGATCTTCAGAAGCATCGGCGTCCACAAGTTTGTCCACAGCTGTGCATGACGGTCAACAGAAACGATCGGCGCACTCCCGGATCCCCGACGTGTCAGCCAGCGGGTCGGCCTCCACCCCCTTCCCCACTGCGAGAGCAGGCACGTTAACCAGCGTCAGGTGCTGCCACAAGAACCCTGTGAGTGCAAGCATCATGGGTGTAACGGCGTGTCGCCCTGGAGGTGACGCGAGACGTCCGCTTTGACGGCGCTGGTACCGGCGGCCTAGGCTCGGTGAGTCTCCCGCCCGCCGGCGGGCATTCGTGCGCGCTCTCGTCCACTACCTGCCCGGGCCGGGCACTGGGATCCGCTCGCAGTAGTGCCGCCGGTGCCGGCCGGGACGACCCGACCGTCCAAGCCCCGACGGCCGCGACCGTGCAATGAGAACCGAGCAACGAGCACCGGGAGAACGACAGCCGTGACCAAGGGCAAGCGCACGTTCCAGCCGAACAACCGTCGCCGTGCGAGAACACACGGGTTCCGGTTGCGCATGCGCACCCGAGCGGGGCGCGCCATCATCGCTTTGCGACGCCGCAAGGGTCGCAAAGAGTTATCGGCCTGATCTCCCCCGTTGCTGTCCGCTTCCGCTCGACTGACCCGCCGCGACGACTTTGCGACGGCGGTGCGGCGGGGCCGCCGGGCGGCAAGCGGCGCCGTTGTGGTGCATCTGGCCCGCTGCGGTGACGCCAATACTCCGCCGCGGGTGGGTTTCGTGGTCGACCGTACGGTCGGCGGTGCCGTGGTCCGGCACCGGGTGCAGCGCCGGCTGCGTCACCTGATGCGAGGGCGGTTGGCGGCGCTGCCCGGTGGAGCGCTGGTGGTGGTGCGCGCACTGCCGGCTTCGGCTGGCGCGAGTAGCGCGGCGCTGGACGATGACCTGGGCGCGGCGCTGCGGCGGCTCACCGGTGCCGTATCCCGCCCCGGCAGCCGGCGATGAGGGTGACTTCCCCGGCTCACCGGCCTGGTCCGGTAGCTCGGATGCTGGTGCTCATACTGCGGTTCTACCGCCGGTGGATCTCGCCGGCCCTGCCGCCCACGTGCCGGTTTCACCCCACGTGCAGCGCGTACGCGGTCGAAGCTCTGACCGTTCACGGTGCGCTGCGTGGGTCGTGGTTGACCGTGCGACGGCTATTGCGCTGCGCACCCTGGCACCCTGGAGGGGTGGACCCGGTTCCTCCCTCGAGATCGCCCCGCCCCCATGCCGCCCGCTCCGATGCCGAGAGTGAGTCCTCGTGCTGAACTTCATCTACTACCCGGTGTCGGCCATCCTGTGGTTCTGGCACAAGGTGTTCGGCTATCTGCTGGGTCCGGGCAACGGCGTCGGCTGGGCGCTGGCGGTGGTGTTCTTAGTGTTCACCCTGCGTGCGCTGCTGTACAAGCCGTTCGTCAGCCAGGTCCGCTCGATGCGCAAGATGCAGGAGTTCGCGCCGGAGATCCAGAAGCTGAAGAAGAAATACGGCGACGACCGCCAGAAGATGGCCGCGGAGATGCAGAAGCTGCAGTCGCAGCACGGAGTGAACCCGCTCGGTGGCTGCCTGCCGATGCTGGTGCAGATCCCGGTGTTCATCGGTCTGTTCCAGGTGCTGCGCTCGTTCAACCGGGACTTCCTCACTCCCGAACGGAACGAGCAGATCGGCAACTACGTGTTCAGCGCGGCCGATGTGCGGTTGTTCCTGCACTCTGATCTGTTCGGGGTGCCGTTGTCGGCCTACATCACCGAGCCTGCGGCGTTGCTGGCCCGGTACGGGGACATCACCCGGTGGAACATCGGTTGGGTGGCCGTCCCGCTGACCCTCGTGGCCGGCATCCTCACCCACCTCACCGCCAAGCACTCGGTGGAGCGGCAGAACGCAGCGCAGGCCGCCGCCAACCCGCAGGCGGCGATGATGAACAAGCTGATGTTGTACTTGTTCCCGCTCGGCGTCGTGGCCGGTGGCCCGTTCTTCCCGTTGGCGATCCTGATCTACTGGTTGTCCAACAACCTGTGGACGCTAGCCCAGCAGTGGGTGGTCTACCGGCGAATCGATGCGGAGGAGGCCGAGAAGAAGGACGCTGCGATCGCGCAGCGGCAGTCGCTCGCCCCCCGACCGGGCCAGAAGCCGGTCCGGTCGAAGACGGAGACCAAGACGGAGACCGCCGATACCTCCGCTGGTCGGACCGATGACGGTCCCGGGCTTGGTGAACCGGATGCCGGGATTACACCGAACAGAGCAGGATCGACGGAGCCGAGCCGCGACGAGGCAGTAGGGTCCTCCAACGGCCAGAGCAAGGAGCGTACGGACAGCTCGGCGATGCCTGGCATGATCCAGCAACGCCCACGAGCACGGAAGAAGACCAACCGGAAGCGCCGCTGAAGGAGTGATCGGCGGAGAGGAGACAGTTGTGGCCGAGACACTGGCGACCGAGGCAGGGGGAACGGAGGCTGCGGTTACGGAGGCTCAGCCGCTGAGCTTGTCGTCGGCGGTCTCGCCTGCTGCCGCTGATCACGAGGCGGACACCGACGCTGCGGTTGATGCCGATGGTACGGCCGGGACCGCGCCGTCGACGCGCACCGGTCCGGCGAGCGAGGAGTTGCTCGTTCAGGAGGGCGACGTTGCGGGTGACTATCTCGAACGGCTGCTCGATCTTGTGGACTACGACGGTGATATCGATCTCGACGTCGAGGCTGGCCGTGCCATGGTGAGCATCGACGGCGGGGAGGACTTGGAGAAGCTGGTTGGCCCTCGCGGCGCGGTGATCGAGGCACTGCAGGAGCTGACCCGGCTGGCGGTGCAGCAACAGACCGGTGCCCGCAGCCGGCTGATGCTCGATATCGCGCAGTGGCGGTCCACGCGGCGCAGCGATCTCAGCGAGCTGGGCCGATCGACCGCGGAGCGGGTACGTGATGGTGGTGAGCCAGCCCGGCTACAGGCGATGACCCCTTTTGAGCGCAAGATCGTGCACGACGCAGTGGCTGCGGTGGACGGTGTGCACAGCGAGAGCGAGGGCGAGGAACCGCGACGCCGCGTCGTGGTGTTCCGCTCCGTCTGATTTTCTTGGGTCTGATTTTCTTGAGTTTGATTTCCTCGGGCTTGACTCTCCGGGCCTTAATTTTCGGGGGCCTGAGCTGCCCGGCGCTCGGTGGCGCCGCGAGCGGTCAGTGTTCCACGTGAAACGGCAGACGTGGATGGACGTTGAGGCGGTCGCACACGCGGTTTTCGGTGACCGACACGCGCTGGCCGAGCGCTACGTTGGATTGCTCGCCGGGCCCGGGATCGGCAGAGGTCTCATCGGCCCGAGAGAAGCGGAGCGGCTGTGGGAACGCCACCTGCTCAACTCCGCAGTGCTCGGTGAGCTCCTTCCAGAAGGCTGTCGGGTGCTGGACGTAGGCTCCGGCGCGGGTCTGCCGGGAATACCTCTCGCGTTGGCTCGGCCGGATCTCGCCATAGTCCTCCTGGAGCCGATGGCGAGGCGAGTGGCGTGGCTGCAGGAGGTAGTGGCTGAACTCGGTCTGGCGGTCTCTGTGTATCGCGGTCGCGCCGAGGACCCGGAGGTACGGGACGAGCTTGGCGGGAAGGATGTCGTGACTGCCCGGGCCGTTGCGCCGTTGGGCCGGTTGGCAAGCTGGTGCCTTCCGCTGGTGGCATCGGGCGGGCGGCTGCTCGCAGTCAAGGGCGCCACGGCGTATGAGGAGGCCGCGCGGGACGCCATCGCAGTGCGGGCCGCCGGAGGGGGGGTGGCCGAGATCGTGCACTGTGGTGCCACGATCGTGCGACCGCCGACAACGGTCGTCGTGGTTCCTCGGCTGGCCCAGCCTGTCACCCGTAGCTCGAGGGCTGTCGCCGGTAGCCCGAGGGCACGAAGGAGGCAGGATCGGTGAGCGTGGCCCACTGAGCGGCTGGATAATGGCGCGCAGGGCCGTGCAGCCCCGGACCTGTGGTATGGCCGAGATTCATTCAGGTCCCAGCACGTTGTCTTTGGTACGCCCGCGACGACTCTCGCGAACACTGTGGTTATTCGCCGCGATCGCGTGACGCCCGGCCGGGCGGACCACGGTGCCGCGCTCTGGAGCCGATCGGCGCCTACACCAAGGGCCGGTCATGTCGAAGACCGGCGGTACGGGATCAGCTTGACGGGACGGATGTCGTGACTGCCCGGGCCGTCGCCCCGTTGGGATGGTTGGCAGGCTGGAGCCTTCCGCTGGCGGCATCGGATGGACGGTTGCTCGAGGTGAAGAGTGTCCGTGCGTATGAGGAGACCGCGGGACGGCAGCGCGGTGCGCACCACGGGAGGGGTGGCGGACGTCGTGCAGTGTGGTGCCACGATTGTGCGGCCGTCGACAACAGTCGTCGGTGGTGCCTCGACTGGCCCAGCGTGTCGCCCATACCGCAAGACATAAAGGAGGAAGGATCGGTGAGCGTGAGCTTCCGTAGCTGGCACGACGGTGCAACGCAGGAAGGCGTAGCGCAGGAAGGCGCAGCGCTGGATCGTGCGGATCCGGATCTGTCCGGGCTGGACGTCCCCGTCTTCCTGGCTGCTGTTTCACGTGAAACTGTGACGCCTGGAATTGGACCACTGTGCGCCGTCGATCCCGCGCCGGAGTCGACTGCGCCCGATCGGGTTCATCAGCCCAGCGGAGCCCATCAGCCCAGCGGAGCCCATCGACACAGCGGAGCCCATCGACACAGCGGAGCCCATCAAGTGCCCTATCCCCCGGCCCCCTCGACATCATCAGCGCCATCGCATCCCGACGTTGGATGGACACCGATTGGAGACGAGGCCGAGCGCGCCGCCCGGGTACAGCACCCCACCGAACGGCTACCCCGCCCGGCTCGACGTCGGGTACTTGCGGTGGCCAACCAGAAGGGGGGTGTGGGGAAGACCACGAGCACGGTCAATCTTGCGGCGGCCCTGGCGCTACGGGGGCTGCGCACGCTCGTGGTCGACCTGGACCCTCAGGGAAATGCCTCCACCGCCCTGGGGGTCGAGCACCGCTCGGGCACCCGGTCGGTCTATGAGGTGCTGCTGGGGGAGATTGCGCTCCAGGACGCTGTTGCGGTGAGTCCGCAGTCACCGAACCTGCTCTGTATTCCCGCGACCATCGACCTCGCCGGCTCCGAAATTGAGCTGGTGACCATGGTGGCCCGAGAGTCGCGCCTGATCAGGGCGCTGTCAGGCTTCGCGCTCGACGCGCTGGACGTCGACTATGTCTTCATTGACTGCCCTCCATCGCTGGGGCTGCTCACGGTGAACGCGCTCGTCGCCGCGCCAGAAGTGCTGATCCCGATCCAGTGCGAGTACTACGCGCTGGAGGGGCTCGGACAGCTGCTGCGCAATATCGAGTTGGTGCAGGCGCACCTCAACCCCGCGCTGACGGTGTCCACGATCCTGCTGACGATGTATGACGGGCGCACGAAGCTGGCTGACCAGGTGACCGCCGAGGTTCGCCAGCACTTCGGCGCCCAGGTGCTGCGCACGGTGATCCCGCGCAGCGTGAAGGTCTCCGAGGCACCGGGTTTCGGGCAGACCGTGCTGGCCTACGACCCCGGCTCCCGTGGTGCGCTGAGTTACCTGGACGCCGCGCGGGAGATCGCCTTGGCTCAGGGTTACCTGGGCCAAGGCTCCCCGGGTGACGGCTACCCAGGTGCCCGCGAGGTGCGTCGCTGATGGCACCCGGCAGCGCACTCCCCCAAACGCCTGGATCCCCAGTGTCTGGAGCCCCAATGCCTGGGTCACAGCGTAGGGGCGGGCTCGGCCGCGGCCTGGCCGCATTGATCCCTACTGGACCGGCCAGCACCGCGGCCAGTGACTCGATGTCGTTCGAGCACCGAGACAGCCGCCCGGACACCCTGAGTGGCCGGGTGGCGGGGGCGATCTACCAAGAGGTGCCTATCGGGGCGATCCTGCCCAATCCGAGGCAGCCCCGGCAGGTCTTCGACGAGGAGTCCTTGGCTGAGCTCACGCATTCGATCCGTGAGTTCGGGCTGATGCAGCCCATCGTGGTTCGCCCACTGCCGGCTGAGCCGGCGATCGGGCAACTGCCCACTGGTTCATACGAGCTGGTCATGGGCGAGCGGCGGTGGCGGGCGGCGCAGCTGGCTGGGCTGGATCGGATCCCGGCGATCGTGCGGAGCACCGCCGACGACGCGATGCTCCGCGACGCGTTGCTGGAAAACATCCACCGGGTCCAGCTCAACCCGCTTGAGGAGGCGGCCGCCTACCAGCAGCTGCTGGAGGACTTCGGTGTGACGCACGAACAGCTCGCGTCGCGGATCGGGCGCAGTCGCCCGGTCATCACCAACACCATCAGGCTGCTCAGGCTGCCAGTTGCGGTGCAGCGACGGGTCGCAGTCGGTGTGCTCTCCGCCGGGCACGCCCGGGCGCTGCTCGGGCTCGACGAGCCGGCCGCCCAGGAGAGCCTGGCGGCGCGCATCGTTGCTGAAGGGCTGTCGGTGCGGGCCACCGAGGAAGCAGTCACGCTGAGCCGCAGCGAGCCCGCCCAGACCGCCCCGAAGGCGCCAGCACCTCGTCCGATGCGGGCACCCGGGCTGCAGGAGGTCGCCGAGAACCTCTCCAACACCTTCGACACCCGGGTTAAGGTGGAACTGGGCCGCCGCAAGGGCCGGATCGTGGTCGAGTTTGGATCCGTCGACGACCTTGAACGCATCGTCGCCCTGATGACCTCGCAATGACCGCGTTCTGGGGACAGAAACTAAACGGCCTGCGAATTACTACAGTCTGTCCCCAGAACGCGGATCCCAGGGATGTGAGGCGCGGGTGACTGCGCGCTCGATCAGGTCGGCGAACACTGCCCCCAATTCTCCGCCGTCGGATTCGATCGCCATCGGCAACAGTGATGTTTCGGTGAGCCCCGGGGCCACGTTGACCTCCAGGAAGTGCGCCACTCCGTCCGGGGTGACCACGGCATCGGTCCGGGACACGTCGCGCAGCCCGAGCAGCTGGTGCGCGCCCACTGCGAGGTCGGCCACCGCGGCCGCCGCCGGGGCGGCCAGCCGGGCCGGGGCATGGAAGGTGGCGAGCCCGGCGGTGTAGCGGGCGGCGTAGTCGTAGAAGCCGGACTTGGCCTCGATCTCCACCGCGGGCAGCGCCCTCGGGCCGTCCGGCTCGTCCACCACCGTGACCGCGACCTCCACGCCCTCGACAAACTTTTCGGCGAGGACCGTGTCCCCGTAGGCTAGGCAACTCACCATGGCGCCCGGCAGCTCGGCAACCTCGCGCACCACGTGAACACCCAGTGCCGAGCCACCCTGGTCCGGTTTGAGGATCAGCGGCAGGCCGAGCCGGGCAACCAGCGCGTCGAGCACGCCTTGCGCCCCGAGGTCGCGGAAGATGGCGTGCGGCAGTGCCATCCAGTCCGGGGTGGTCAGCCCGGCGCGGGCCAGTTCGTCCTTGGCGGTCGGCTTGTCCCAGGCCCGGCGGCAAGCCCTCGAACCAGTGCCTACATGGGGGACCCGTAGCATTTCCAGCACCGACTGCACAGCACCGTTCTCCCCCGCCCCGCCGTGCAGCGCCACCACGACGGCGTCCGGCCGGCTGCCGGTGAGCCGGCCGACCAACTTGGCGTCGACGTCCCATTCATCGACGTGCAGGCCGACATCACGCAGCGCACTGGACAGCCTGCGCCCCGAGCGCAACGACACGTCGCGCTCGTGCGACAACCCACCGGCCAGCACAGCCACGGTGCGATCGGTCACCTGGCGACTCTCCCATTCTTGGCGGCCCCATATGTCTTACGACGGCTCAGTGGACTGAACTCAGGCGGTGTCGGGTGCTGGGGACTGCGGACCAGATACTGCGCGCGGGCTCACGCTACCGAACGTGCGCTGCAGTTCGAGCTCGCCGTTCAGCACGGCGCCCAGCCGGCGCACACCTTCGGCGATTCGCTCCGGTGTCGGGTAGCAGAACGACAGCCGCATCTGCCTGCTCCCTCGTGACTTTTCGGAGTCAGCGTAGAAGGCGGTGCCCGGCACGTAGGCGACCCGCTGGGTGACCGCTCGCGGGAGCATCGCCTTGGAGTCCAAGCCGTCGGGCACCGTCAGCCAGACGTAGAATCCGCCCGCTGGTCGGGTCCACTGGCACCCCGCCGGAAGGTACTGCGGCAACGCCGCCAGCATCGCGTCGCGGCGGACCCGGTAAGCCTCCTGGTAGTTCTTGATCTGACCCTTCCAGTCGTGCTGGGCCAGATAGCGTGACACCACGGCCTGGGTGAACGCCGGCGGGCACAGCGTTGCCGACTCCGCGGCCAACACCAGCTTCTCCCGCACCGCGTGCGGAGCCAGCGCCCAGCCGACCCGTAGGCCGGGTGCGAAGGTCTTGGAGAACGAACCCAGGTAGACGACGTTGTCCGGGTCAGCGGCCCGCATCGCCGGGTAGGTCTGGCCATCAAAACCTAGTAGCCCATAGGGGTTGTCCTCGATGATCAGCACACCGTGCTCGGCGCACAGTTCGAGCACCTCGGCGCGGCGTGCCACGGCCAGCGTCACGCCAGCCGGGTTGTGGAAGTTCGGGATGGTGTACAGGAATTTGGCGGTGCGGCCCTCAGCGCGCAGGGACTGCAGCGCAGCGTCCAACTCTGCCGGTATCAACCCGTCGTCATCCATCGCCACGTGCACCACCTGCGCCTGATAGGAGGCGAAGGTGGTCAACGCGCCGACATAGGACGGCGCCTCCGCGACCACCACGTCACCCGGATCGCAGAAGATTCGGGTGACCATGTCCAGGGCCATCTGCGAACCGACGGTCACCGTGACGTCATCGGCGTGCGCCCGG
>DASYIL010000151.1:0-8210 GCA_035997545.1 Pseudonocardiaceae bacterium | reverse complement strand
ATGTACTTGCCGCCGTACGTTGTGCGACGCTCGTGAAGGGAATCGGTCCTCGGCACCGTTGCGTTGGTGGGTGGCAAGCTCGGTCAGGCTGTGCCGATGCGTCCTCGCCCTCATCGAGGGTCTCGGCTGCGGTCGGGTTTCGGCGGGTTCCGCGTGGTCTCCAGCGACTCCGCTCAGCGCGAGTGATCAGCGCTGGCACGCGTTTGCCCAGAGCCACCGCCGCGGCCACTACGTACTCACCACCCACCTCGACCCAAGACATTGGCTCCCGGCACCTTCGCCGGACTCGCACTCTCCATCTGACTGCCGTGGCGCCGCGGCTCTCCCTGTCCACTCTCTCAATCAATGCAGAAGCGCCGTCCCACGAAGGCCGACGAGATGCAAGCCCGAGTGCGACCCGCTCGACGTCGCGAGTGGACCACGTCCCCGACGCCACTATGCAGGGACTTTAGCAATATGCCTTACGGTAGTGATGGGGAGGTGTGGTACCGCGCGAGCCTGAACCGCGTTCGTCAAGGCGGGGACCGTTCTGCGCGGATTCAACACGCGCAGCTGCGCGCGGCGGCGCTCAAGGTGCTGGAGCAGTTGGTGGCCCCAGGAACCCCTTGCGCCCTCATCGATTTCCCCCTGCACCGCAACGTGGGCGACAGCGCAATCTGGTTGGGGGAACGCGCTCTACTACAGCAGAGCCGAGTCTCGATAGAGTACGTCTGCGATCACGAGTCATTCTTGGAACGGGACCTCGCCGACCGACTTCCCTCAGGCACCATCCTGATACAGGGCGGCGGCAACCTCGGCGACTTGTGGCCGACTAGCCAGCACTTTCGAGAACGAATCATCGCAGGGTTCCCAGGACATCGGATCATACAACTTCCGCAGTCGATCCACTTCGGGGATGGCGCGAACCTCGATCGAGCACGGGCTGTGTTCGACGCACACCCGAATTTCACACTGATGACCCGTGACAACCAGAGCTTAGAACTGGCCAAGGAACATTTTCGGGCGCCCAGCGTTCTCTGCCCCGACATGGCGTTTGGTCTGGAACACTTGCCGGCCACCCCCCTCCCCGACTACGACATCGTCTGGCTCAGCAGAGATGATCACGAGGCCATGCCCCACCCACACCGACATCGAAACCCGAACGTGTATGAAGTCGATTGGTCGGCGGGGCAGGAGGCGGACCGGAGTTGGCAGGCCCGAGAACAGTTTGTCAGGCGGGAACGTCGCGCCATCCTCACGTCTGTTGCCCGAAGGCCGGCATCGAGGTTGCTCCATGACCGTGCCCTGTGGCGAGCCTATGACGAGCTCGCCGGACTGCAACTCGTCCGCGGCTGTCGCCTCCTCGGTCGAGGACGTGTCATCATTACGGACCGGTTGCACGGTCAAATTCTCAGCGCCCTTCTCGGCCTCCCACACGTAGTACTGGGAGACCGGAATCGCAAGATCAGAAATTATTGGGATACTTGGACCGCAGGCTGGGATCTTGGACGGTGGGCAGAAAGTCCCGAACAGGCCATCGAGCTTGCCGACATGACCCTTCGAACAATGTCACTTTATCCACCGGACCAATCGGAAGGGACTCCGCACGCTTGAGTTCAATCTTCGAAGCGATGCTCAACACCGACAACGATTACTCGTCGGTTGAGCGCGCCTTCGCTTCCTCGACTGGTCAGAACTTGTGCCGAGTGGTCGGAAACCCTCTAGCAGACCCTAGAGTCGACGAGACTCTCTCCGTCGTGATCGCCTCCTTCAACGGACACGGCACCCTTCCCGTCACACTGGCCTCTCTGCAGCGACAACGCTACCGGAACTTTGAGCTGGTTCTGGTTGATGACGGTTCCCGGCCCTCTCTCTTAGAGCTCGTCTCCGAGATGGGATTGTCCGTTCCTGTCACTGTGGTCAGGATCATCGACAACCGTGGTCTCTCCGTGGCCCGCAATGTGGGTGTTCAGTGTGCCGAGGGAAACACCGTGGTCTTTATTGACGACGACATGCTGATGCCCCCTACGATGACTTACCGTCTTGCGCTTCGCCACGCCCATACGATCGGCTGTGTCTTTGTCGGGTTCCGTGAGGATATTTCCGGAGAAGTCTTCTTCGATCCCAAGGGTAGACAACCGCGCATCAATGGAGACTGGAGGTTCCAAACCGCCCACGATTCCGGTTCGAGGGTATTTCTCGCTGCCGACCAGAGGGCTCCACGGAGTGACCGTAGAACCTTTACCCCCATCGCCGAGACTGCAAACTTTAAGAAGTTGGGAAACGGCCGCGTCGTCGGATCCTGGGACCTTCCCGGCATGGTGACAGGGCACAGTATATGCTCAAAGAGGAGAGACATCATTACAGCCGGCGGTTTCGCGGAGGGTCGCTTTCACGGCTGGGGGGTAGAGGACCTTGCCTTCGGCGCACTGATGACGGCTCGGGGTCACTTCATCGTACCGGCGTTGGAATGGGTATCATTCCATCTTCGCCACCAAGGCCGGAAGGTGTCTCGCGCTGAGGAGTGAAAGGAAATGCAACGCAACTTCGAACGTTATCTCCACTACGTGCAGGAGCCGGTCAGAGACCAACGCTTTCCCCTATCACCGCATCCGAAGTATCCAAGCTGCGGGCACGCGAATCCTTGAAGTCCTCGATTAGCAGACTGAATTCTCGGCTCCAGATGGCGTTATAGTTCGGAAGATGCAGTTCGCCGGAAGAACGCATAAGTCCCTCGTCAAGGTTCGCGGTGAACAGCACCCCAGACACTGCACAGAGATTTAGCTACCTCGAAGCCTGGCACTGTCAAGCGATTGCGGCTGGGCCGCTGAGTCCCGAGTGAGCGCTTGATAATTCGGGGCCGAGCAGCAGGTGCTGATCACGGTCGGACAGAGAGAGTGACAGAGAGTGTTGGCTGCTACGCCGTCAGGACACACCGATACGCAAGCTGATGGCTGGGCCTGGATCTAGCTATTCACGATGATCACGCGCATTTTGCGCTATCCGTGGGAACCCACGACCTGGATACCCCGATCGGTCGCGATCCGCGCGCCTCAGAGTCACTCATTGTGATGGCGCGTGTTGCGCATCCACACTTTAGCATGGTTACGGTTGCAACGTCGGACCGTCCCGGTGAAAACTTGGGGTAAACTTGTCAGGGCTATGTCCACCCGTTTGTTGTTGGAACAGAACTTTGGTGTGTTGGCAAATGCAGCGTGTTCGCTTTGCGCTCGTTCTAGGGGGTCCGGCCATGAGTGGCCTTAAGATGTGGCGATTCTCCACCTGGTTTTGTGAGTGAGTTCAGTGTTGATGAGTGTGAGGAGTAAATTCATACAAACGAATATCATAAACAACTATCATAAACAACGAGGAGGTATAAATTCGTGACGATGGACCGTCTGGATCTCACGGCGAAGCTATATCAACCAGCAATCTATGGTGTGGTCTCAAAAGTGGCGGAGGGCGGTCGTTCGAATGCTCCCGTTGTGGTCGACCTCGATCCGACAAGCTTCTGCGATCTAGCCTGCCCTGAATGCATTAGCGGGAAATTACTCAACCAAGGTCGGTTCACGCGCGAAAGGCTGGACTCGCTGGCTGGTGAACTGATAACGTTGGGCGTTAAGGCAGTCATCCTGATCGGTGGGGGTGAACCACTGGCCCACCGGGGTACGCACGCGCTCATCCATACGCTGGGCGAATCGGGGATCGCGATTGGAGTGGTAACCAACGGAACCTTGATCGATCGCAATTTGCCCGGTCTCGCTAAGTACGCATCCTGGGTGCGGGTATCGGTAGATGCCGCGACAACCGACACGTACCGGACGTTCCGGCCAGACCGCAAAGGCGGCAGCGTCTTTCGCCAGGTGATCGGCAATATGCGGCAGCTCGCTGCGGTCAAGAAGGGCGCGTTGGGCTACTCGTTTCTCGTCATGGTGCGCCAGGAGAAGGGCAGGCCCGCCGTCAGCAACCACCACGAGGTGCTTATGGGTGCGGAGCTAGCCAAAGACATCGGCTGCGACTACTTCGAGGTCAAAGCCATGTTCGACGAGCAGCACCATGTCGTGGGGGTTACCGAGGAGGTATTGGCTTCGGTCGAGGCACAGCTCGAGCATGCGCATCATCTTGAGGGCCCGGACTTCCAGATCATCAACTCCTCCACCTTGCGGTCTCTCCGGGAACGGGAGGGCCCGATTCAGCCGAAGGACTACCAACGCTGCGGTGTCGCCGAACTCCGCACGCTGGTGACCTCGTCCGGGGTCTATGTCTGCCCTTACCACCGGGGGAATCCGGCCGCCATGCTCGGAGATGCGGTAACCAAAAGCCTCGTCGACATCTGGGAATATTCTGATCGCGGCATCGTCGACCCTCGCCGAGACTGTTCTTTTCACTGCGCCCGACACCCCTCCAATCTCGAACTTCACAAGATTGCAGCTGGGCAAAGCCGATCAGTCCTGAAAAATGATCGCGACCTCTTCATCTGAGCAATAATCGAGCAGAACAATTGTTAGTAAGGGCTGGAGAGGACACAGCAGAGTGTCAACGACCGAGCAGACCATACGGGTCAACTCCTGGAATGGCTGGGATCCACTCCGCCACACCATCGTTGGGCGGGCGACCGGGTCTATGGTCCAGGCCCCCGAGCCGGCGGTGCAACGCGATTTTCCAGACGACGGGTTCCCGCTGGGCACTTATGGACCGATGCCAAAGGACATGACCGACGAAGCGAACGAGCAGTTGGATAACTTCGCGGACGTGCTCCAGCACCGGGGCATCCGAGTCGACCGGCCCATTCCTCTCGACTTTGGTCGACGCGTGACGACCCCGGATTGGCAGCACGACTCGATGTTCGGTTGCATGCCGCCACGAGACGTGCTTCTCACTGTCGGCACGGAGATCCTCGAAGCCACGATGTGCTATCGGAGCCGTTGGTTCGAATACCTTTGTTACCGGCCGGTCCTGCAGTCGCTGTTCGCGTCCGATCCCGCTATGCGGTGGGAGGCTGCACCGAAGCCACGATTGACCGACTCCTCTTACGTGCCGGGGTTCTGGGACGTGTACAACACGTTAAGCACCGAAGAACAACTTGCCAGGGTAGCAGCACACGATCTGGTGCTCACCGAGGCCGAACCACTTTTCGACGCAGCGGATGTCGCTCGGTTCGGCAAAGACCTGTTCGTCCAGTTGTCCCTGGTCACCAACCGACAAGGATGCGAATGGCTCCGTCGCCACTTTTCTGACCACCGGGTGCACGACGTCATCTCCACCAATACTCATCCGCTGCACATCGACTCCACATGGGTACCGCTGCGCCCCGGCTTGGTTCTGCATTGCGGCGAACGGCTCGCAGATGCGGAACTGATGAAGTACTTCGAGGTCAACGATTGGCAGGTCGTCGATGCGGTTCAGCCAGCCAGTTGGGAGCATCTGCCCAGGCTTTCCTTCTGCAGCCCCTGGCTTGCGGTCAACATGCTCAACCTCGACGCCCGCACCATTTGTGTCGAGGAGCGAGAGGTGCGCCTGGCCGAGCAACTCGACAAGCTCGGGTTCGAGGTGGTCCCGGTGCCGTTCCGGGCAGTTGGTCCTTTTGGCGGCGGTTTGCACTGCTCCACTGTCGACATTGAGCGCGACGGCGTCATGGAGGACTACTTCCCGCGCCGTAGCGGGAGATTCTGAGCGGGTCGCCCATGCTCCGTGACGTGCTCTGCAATTTCAATGACACACTCGCACGGCTGTCGAGCTGGGGAACGCCGCACCATACGGCGTTCGCCTGCTACAACCTTCTCCAAGACGCGACCCGGTGACGCGACGGATGGCTGGCGGGGCCTGCTGACGGGGAAGTGTATGAAACGCACTCGCAATGCCGTGAGTCCTACCATCGCTGGAAGTTGAACCGGCTGCGCTCACGAGCCCGCGGGTGTGGCGTCAGCTGGAAGTTGAACCGGCTGCGCTCACGAGCCCGCGGGTGTGGCGTCGCGAAAGTCGGATCGACTTTCTGGTGTTCGACCTCGATCGGGAATCCAAGGCAATCATGGAACCGTATGAGGACGTAGTCGGCGTCCTGACCGAGTTGCAGCGGCGTGATGTGACCACGCGGTCTGGGCCCACTGGTGCTGGGATCTCGGCGAGGCCATCGAGCAGGTGGGACTTGCCGGGATGTTCGTGACCGTGGTGACCTCTGCGCGAGCCGGGATGCGCAAGCCCGGTCCACGGACCTACCGGCAAGTGTGTCACCGATCTGCGATCGGTCGTCGACCTGGGTTGAAGGGCTCAGTTGCTCAGTCGGTCCAGCACGTTGCGGGTGACGCGGTCAACTCCTTCGTCACAACCTTGCGCGACGATCACCGGCCAGTCGGTGGTAGCCGCGGTGAAGACCGTGCCGTTTCTTGTGTGGACGCCCATGGTCGCCGCTCGCGGCCCGGTGTTGTCCAGCTCCCTGGAAGTGCAGTTCCAGTGACCTATACGTATGTCGTGGAAGTCCTCATGTACGGGCTCCAGCACCGCGATGCCCAAGATGAGGAACGATCCCGGGGTGCCGTCCGTGCCAGTCGCCCGCGCCACGCCGTCCCCGTCGTAGCGGAAGGCAGCCCCGTCACACTCGTACCCGATCAGCGGCAGACCCGCGCCGAGCACGTCCGCCACGCCGCCGTCGGAACTATCACGCAGGCCCGTGCCCTCGTATACCCAGTGGTCGGCGTGCTGCACGGTGAACCCGGGACAGGGGCGGTCACCGGGCCACTCCCCCGGCCACATCCCACCGTTGCGGAAACTGACCCCGGTCAACGTGTTCTCCGGTGCCCCAGCCCCGGACGGCTCCGGCGCCCACCACTGGTCGGTGGCGGGCTGATGCGGGTAGACCTCGCCCACGCGGTGGTCGGTGTCGGCGACGAGCGCAGTACCGTTGTCCGTGACATGTACGCGCCACCAGCAGGCGTTCGCGCTGAAGAACGCCACGTTTCCGCCGGCCTCGACGAACGTCTCCACATTCACGCGCATCTCGGTGGTCCAGTATTCGTCGTGGCCAACGCTGAGCAGCAGTCGATAGAACGAGAGCAACTCCGGATCGGAGTGCAGGTCGAGGTCGGTGCAGAACTCCACCTGGTAGCCCGCGCGTTCGAGCCAGGCGATGAAAGGGGCGTCCCAGTAGGACAGGTCGTCAATGCCCCCGGGGCGGTGCATGCTGACCTTGTGCCCACGAGGTTCGATGCCGTCGCCCGGCACGTAGATGGCATTGTCGTAGAGGCTGCTCGCTCGCTCGGTTCCCGGCCCGTCGGAACGGTTGTAGGCATGCCGGGTGAAGCTGGACTGCTTGTAGAGGATCTTGGCGCGTCCCGGGACGCGGGGCCGAAGGACGAAGAACACCCGTCCGAGGTCTTTGAGGGCGTCGAGGTGGTAGGGCACATCCCCCGGCGAACGACCCGTCTCGGTGGGGACCAAGGGAGTGCCGCTGCCGGAGTCGACGAAGAAGGCGACATAGACCCCGGGGGTCCAGTGCGCCGGCGTGGTGAACTCGTAGGCGGGCCAGTCCCAGTCCACGGCGGGCGACGCATGCTCAGCGACGCCGTCCGGATGTGCCGGAGCAAGTGCGTACCTTCCCTGGAACCAGCCTGCGGAGCCAGCAAACTCCTGTACCGCTCCGATCCGGTAGAAATCCACCCGGAAAAAGGCGGCGTCCGTCGACGCATGAATGTGGAGCTGCTCGCCGACAACAATGCTCTCGCGCCCGAAGTAGCCCTCGATCACCTGCGTGTCCGTTTCGTCCGAAAGGGGATTGGTCTGCCCAGAGTCTTAGCGCCACAAGCGGACAGAATACCGCCCATGATCCAGCAGGAGAGTAAATGGCGGGACGAGCACGTATACGTGAACTGATGATGGGCATCGAGGGTATTGCGCTGCTGCGCACCGCGATCGATGGCGACGAGGAGTTCGTCGAAGCGAGGGTGGCGGAGATGAGGAGAATCGCGGATCCGGCGGAATCCTTGGTCCCCACCAGCGACGAATGGCTGTCTGAGATTGACGCCACGCGAGGATACGCGGCGTGGGCGCCGAAGTACGATTCGCTGTCCAACTTCATTTTGGCTGTCGAGGAACCTGTAGTGGCCAGCCTACTGGCGGGCGTGCAGCCGGGTCGTGCACTCGACGCGGCCTGTGGCACGGGGCGGCACTCCGTGACACTCGTCGCGCACGGTCACGACGTTATCGGCGTCGACCAGTCATCGGAAATGTTGGAACTA
>DASYIL010000150.1:0-19567 GCA_035997545.1 Pseudonocardiaceae bacterium | reverse complement strand
CCGCGGATCGCGACGGTCGCCCCGGGGGTGCTCGCGCTCGCCGTCATGTCCACGGCGTTCACCGGGCAGGCCATCGCGCTGGGCTTCGACCGCCGCTACGGCGTGCTCAAACGGCTGGCCGCCACCGCACTGCCACGCTGGTCGCTGGTCGCCGGCCGGATGCTCGCGGTGCTCGGGGTGGTACTGGTACAGCTAGTGGTGCTCGGGGTGGTGGCCGCCGCGCTGGGCTGGCGCCCAGACCCGGCAGGTGTCGCCCCCGCCGCGTTGCTGGTGCTCGCCGGCACGGCCGCGTTCGGCGCGCTCGGGGTGCTGCTCGGCGGTGCGCTGCGGGCCGAGGTGGTGCTCGCGGTGGCCAACACGGTGTGGCTGCTGCTCGTCGTGGCGGGTGGCATCGTGCTGTCGGTGCACGCCTTGCCTCCTCCGCTGTCGGTACTCGCCGCCGCGCTGCCCTCCGGCGCGCTGGCCGAGGGGCTGCACGCCGCCCTGGCCCAGGGCGCCACCCCCTGGGCCGCACTGGGGATACTGCTGGCCTGGGCCGCGGGCGCCGGCCTGCTGGCCGCCCGCACACTCCGGCTGTCCTGAGTCCCCGTGAAGGATCCATGATTCTCTATTGGTGAGCTGGCAGACGAGTAGACGCCGGCCCGGGCCCGTCGCGGTGACGGGGCGCCGCCGTGTCGACTGTTGGTCGGGATGCGGCCGTAGCACGAGTTCGGCCCCCTGCTGGACCTGGCACACAGCCACGGGGAGGTGACCGACGACCGGTCACCGAGCGCGGCCGGCGTTCCGACGACTGGCCTATCTGGACGCTCCGCCGCTCAGGCCAGCGAGGACGATCTCGACGTAGCGTCGGCGCATCTCCGGCGGTGCCTCGCCGGCGGGAGCGGCGCCGAGCAGCATGACCAGGTCGGCCAGCATGAGGTCGGCGCGCACCGCCCCCACCGACCGGGCCCGCTCCAGCAGCTCAGTGATCGCCGTGACAGCCCGTGCGATAGCCGACTCAGGCGGGGCGAGCGCGAGGTCGGCGACCGACGGGATCTTCAGCATGCCGGAGGCGGCCTTGAGGGCCCGATCGGTGGCGTGCCGCTCGACGACAGCGGCGAACAGCGCCCCGAGCTGCTCTCCCGCCCCTCCCCCGCCGTCGACGGCAGCGAGCGATCGCTCGGCCAGCTCGGCGATGTACATGATCGAGTCCTCGACCACGGCCGCGACCAGGTCCTCCTTGGCCGGGAAGTGCCGGTAGAGCGTCCCGACCGCGACGCCGGCCCGCCGGGCGATGTCCTCCATGGTCGCGTCCACCCCGGCAGCGGCCACGAGCTCGCGGGCCGCGCCGAGGATGTGGGCGCGGTTGCGCTGAGCGTCGGATCTCACCTGGACAAGATGAACCATGGCTCACTATCGTGCAATAGTGAACATACATTCACCTTGGAGGAGTCATGGCCTGGACCCCGTCCGACATCCCCAACCTGACCGGCCGCACGGCCGTGGTCACCGGCGCCAACGCCGGGCTCGGCCTTGAGATCACCGCAGCCCTGGCCGCCCGCGGCGCGCAGATCGTCCTGGCCTGCCGCAACACCGCCAAGGCGGACGCCGCAGCCGACGAGGTGCGGCGCCGCTGTCCCGCCGCCAGGCTCGGGGTGCGCGGCCTCGACCTCGCCGACCTGGACTCCGTCGCCGCCTTCGCCAACGGCCTGCTCGCCGCGCACGACCGGCTTGACATCCTCGTCAACAACGCCGGGCTGATGGCGATCGACGAGGCCCGCACCGCGCAGGGCGTCGAGATGCAGTTCGGGGTGAACCACCTCGGCCACTTCGCGCTCACCGCGCGCCTGCTGCCCCTGCTGCTGGCCACCCCGGGCTCGCGGGTCGGCAGCATGTCGAGCATGGGTCACCGCTTCGCCCGCGGCGCCTCCGACCCGCGTGGGGAGCGTCCCTACCAGCGCTGGGGGGCCTACTTCCACAGCAAGCTCGCCAACCTGCTGTTCACTGCGGAGCTACACCGGTGCCTCACCGACGCAGCAGCCTCGACGATCGCCGTCGCCGCCCACCCCGGTGCCTCCAACACCGACCTCGGCACCGAAGGCAGCGGCCTGCTCAACCGGGCAATGCACCTGGCCCCGCTGGTCACCCAGAACGCGGAACTCGGCGCACGGCCCATGCTGCGCGCCGTCACCGACCCAACCGTGCACGGCGGGGAGTTCTACGGCCCCCGGTTCCTCACCCGGGGCGCCGCGCCAGTGCGCGAGACACCGTCGAGGGCCGCCCGGGACGCCACGGCCGCGCGCCGGCTCTGGGACCTCTCGGTGCAGCTGACCGGACTCGCCCCGGCAATCACCCACTGACAACGGTGGCGGTTGCCCTGCCATGAGGCAGGCCCAGCGACTGCCTACCATCAGCGTCGTGCCTGCTGCCAACCGGTCACTAGCCACCCTGTCCCGGGCTACAGCGATCGCCGCGGTGATCACCCAGGGAGGCATCGCGGTGACCGGCTCGGTGGTGCGGGTGACCGGCTCGGGCCTGGGCTGCCCGACCTGGCCGCAATGCTTCCCGGGCAGCCTGGTGCCGGTGCGACATCCGGACATCGCCGCGTTGCACCAGTGGATCGAGTTCGGCAACCGCCTGCTCACCGTCCTGGTCGGCCTCGTCGGGCTGGCCTGCCTGGTGATCGCGTTGGCGGTCCGGCCCCGGCGCCGGCGGCTGATCCTGCTGGCCGCGACGATGCCGCTGGGTGTTGCGGCGCAGGCCGTCCTCGGGGGCATCACAGTCCTGACCGGGCTGGCCTGGTGGACCGTCGCCGCGCACTTTCTGGTGTCGATGGTGCTGGTGTGGCTGGCGGTGCTGCTGGTCGCCGCCTTCGCCGAAGGCGACGCCCCGCCGCGCTGGTACCTGCCTGGCCCGCTGCGCGGCTTGCTGGGCACCGCCACTGCGGTGCTGGCAGCGCTGTTGATCGCCGGAACACTGGTGACCTCGGCGGGCCCGCACGCGGGGAGCACGGCCACCCCCCGGCTGGCGCTGGGTGTCCCGGCGATGGCGCAACTGCACGCGGATCTGCTCATCGGTTTCCTCGGATTGCTCGCCGGCCTGGGGTTCGCGCTGCGCGCGGTGGGTGTGCCGGCACGCACCTGGTGGCGCTACACGGTGCTGGTCTGCGTGGTCCTCGCCCAGGGCACGCTCGGTGTCGTGCAGTACCTCACCGGGGTGCCTGAAGTGCTGGTCTCGCTGCACGTGCTGGGTGCCGTCTCGGTAGTCGTGGCGATGGCCGCATTCTGGACGAACTGCCGGACCCGCGACCACCTGCCCCTACCGGGCACCACAGACAGCTCGCGACCGCTGGCCAGCGCGGGCACGGTGTAAGCCGACGCCGACCCTATCCGGGGATGCACAGTTTCAGTAGCTGCGCGGCCAAGTCGGGGCCAGCCTGGGGGTGGCCGAGTTGGCGGGCGGCGGCCGCCATCGTTGCTCGGTGGGATGGATCGCTGATCAGCTCGTCGAGGTGGGCCCAGAGCGCGTCGGGAGTGGCCTGGGAGCCGACGAGCGCGTAGCAGGCGTGCTGCTCGGCGAGGTGGCGTGCGTTGTGTACCTGTTCGTCACCGCCGGTGGGGATCAGCGGTATCAGCACCGAGGGCTTGCCCAGGGCGGTGAGCTCGGCCAGTGTACCGGCGCCCGAGCGCGAGATCACGACGTCGGCCAAGGCGAGCACGTCGGGTAGTTCTGCGCCGACGAAGTCCACTACCCGGTACCGGGCGGCGAGGGCGGCAGCGAGTCCCACGGCCAGTTGCCGGGCGGCCGCGAGGGAAGTCTGGCCGCATTGGTGGATGACGTTCGCCCGCCGCAGCAGGCTCGGCAGCACGGCTTCCACGAGGCGATTGATCTGAACGGCGCCCTGCGCCCCGCCGGTGACGTACACGGTGGGTAGGTCGGGGTCGTGCCCGGCCCACTCCAGCGCCTTCACCGCGGCCGCGGGATCGCCGTCGAGCAGCTCTGGACGCACTGGGTTGCCGGTCACCACGGCACGAGTTCGCAGCGACTCCGACAGCAACGGCAGCGAGGCCGCTGAGGACAGCGCAATGAGGTCAGCCCGGCGTGCCAGGATTCGGTTTGCCAGACCAAGACGGGTGGTTTGCTCGTGCACCAGCAACGGTGCCTTCGCCGAGCGCGCAGCCAGCCCGACGGGCACCGCGACATACCCGCCGGTAGACAGCACCGCATCCGGACCGAACCGGCGGACGATGCTTCTCGCAGCAACGACGCCGTGAGCGACCCGGCCGACGTCGCGCAGGTTGGCAGCGGAGATCATCTTTATCGGGTTGGACGCGCGACGCAGCTTGCCAGTCGGAATCGCCGCGAAGTCAAGCCCCTCCTGCCCCGCGATCCGCGCTTCCAGTCCGGTGGCGCTGCCCACGTAGAGAACGTCCAGCGCAATGCCTGCCTCGGCAAGCAGTCCCCTGGCGGTCCGGATCGTGGTGACGGCAGGGTAGGTGTGTCCCCCGGTGCCGCCGCCCGTCGCGACGACCCGCACTAGACGGCCGCGATCGGCAAGACGGGACAGGATCTCGGACAGGTCCATGACGTGCGGTTGCTCCTCATCATGCCGGTCTCGGATTGGACAGGGCGCCGGTGACCTCCGATGCGCCGGACGAGATCGCCCAGGTGCACCATAGGACAGCGGCACGGCCTCACCTGACCGAAGGCCACCATCATCGGACACCGGCAGGCCACGAACCCAGGTCAAGCGACCTGTGTGAGAAGCAGGCCAGGCAGCGTCAACCAGCGCGGCGCACCCGCTTGGCCCACGCTCCGGATCACAGACACTGCCTGACTTGCGGCCGAGGCCACCCGGGCGCCCCCGAAGTAGGCCCCGCTTGGGACAGCGTCTCGGTCGGCGCAGGGGTTGGGATAGTTTCGAGGATCGTGAGCCATGATCCTGAGGCCGGCCAGATCGCCGCCTACCTCGACTGGTACTTCGACCGGAACCCGGTGCACGCCGACGCACTCGGCGCACCCGGGTATTCCCACCAGCTCGGCGACTTCAGCGCCGCTGCCTTCCACCGCACGGAGCGGGAGACCGCGACGTGGCTGGTCCGGTTCGAGGCCGAACCGGAAGGGATCGACCGAGACCTCATCGTCTCCGCGTTGCGCGGACAGCTGCTGACGGCCGGCTGGCCTGCCTGGCGACGCGACCCGTCGGTGTATCTCTCCCCCGTGTTCGCCGGCTTGCTGCTGCCGTTCCTGCACAAGCTGCGCCCCGAGCCGGAGCTGGTCGACGCTGCGGTGGCCCGGCTCGCGGAGCTGCCCGGAGTCCTCGCGTCGTGCCGGGAAAATCTGGACCCCGCGCTCTCCGCGCCGCTGCTGGTGCGCCGGGCTCTCGGACAGGCGACAGCCGGCCCCGCGTTCCTTCGCGACTCGCTGCCCGCCGAGGTCAGCGACCCCGAGCTGCGGGCGCGCCTCGCGGACGCCGCCGGACCCGCGGTGCAGGCGTTCGAGGAGACTGCCGGCTTCCTCACCGACTTCGCCGAGCGCGCCACCGGTAATTGGCGGATGGGCGAGACGCTCTACTCAGCGCTCTTACAACAGCAGGAGCTGCTCGGCTACGGGGCGGCCGAGCTGCACCGCCGGGGCGTCGCAGCCTGGGGCACCCTCGATGCGCAGATGCGCGAGCTGGCGCCTCGGGTGCCCGGCGGTAGCACCGACTGGCGGGCCACCATGGAAGCCCTGCAGGACGACCACCCGCCCACGTTGCAGGCGATGCGCGCGGAGTACGAGGTCGAGACCGCGCGGGCCCGGGCCTTCCTCGCCGAGCACAAACTGGTGACCTTCGCCGAGGGCGAGCAGTGCCAGGTGGTGCCCGCACCGGCGTTCCAACGCCCGATCCTCGCGGTGGCCTCCTACGTGCAGCCACCTGCGCTGACCCGATCCCGCATGGGCCATTTCTTCGTGCCCTACACCCCGGATGGGGCCACCGACGAGCAGATCACGCAGCGGCTGCGCACCAACGCCCGCGCGCAGCTGCCCACCATCGCCGTGCACGAGACCTATCCCGGGCACCACTGGCAGCTGTCCTGGTCGGCCGACCGATCCCCGGCGGTGCGGGCGGTGCACCGCAGCAGCTACTTCGCGGAAGGGTGGGCGCTCTACGCCGAGGGCATGATGCGCCAGCAGGGGTACTTCACCGACCCGGCGCACGAACTCGCGCACCTGGATTTTCGGATCTTCCGAGCAGCCCGGATCGTGGTGGACACCGCCCTGCATTGCGAGGACATGGACCCGGCGCAGGCGCAGGAGTTCATGGCCACGCGCGCGTCGCTGTCCCCCGGCACCGCCCAGGCCGAGGTCGACCGGTATTGCGCCTGGCCGACTCAGGCACCCTCCTACCTGACCGGCTGCCTGGAGATCGAGCACATGCACGCGGAATGGCCAGGCGACCTGCGGGGATTCCACGACACTCTGGCCGGTTCCGGGTGCCTGCCACTCGGGCTGGCCAGGCGCGCCCTGGCTAGCGGTTCGTAGGCTGCCGCCGTGCGCGCGATCCAGATCACCGAAACCGGCGGCCCTGAGGTCCTGCGGCTCGCCGAGCTGCCAGATCCGGAGCCCGGTCCCGGCCAACTGCTCGTCGAGGTCGCCGCGGCCGGCGTCAACTACGTGGACACCTACCACCGCAGCGGCGCCTACCCGATGCCGCTGCCGTTCATCCCCGGTTCGGAGGGCGCCGGCACCGTCACCGCCGTGGGACCCGACACTAATGGCGTCGCGATCGGCGACCGGGTGGCGTGGGCGACCAGCCTCGGCAGCTACGCCGAGCGTGCCGTGGTACCTGCCGAGCAGGCCCTGCCGGTGCCCCAGGGCGTGGACACCGAGACCGCGGCGGGCAGCCTGCTGCAGGGCATGACCGCGCACTACCTCACGGTGTCCGTGCACGCCGTGCAGCCTGGCGAGACCGTGCTGGTACACGCCGCAGCGGGCGGCATGGGCCTGCTACTCACCCAACTGGCCACCGCCCGCGGCGCCCGGGTGATCGGCACGGTGTCCACCCCGGAGAAGGCGCGGCTGGCCCGGGAGGCCGGGGCGGCGGAGGTGATCCGCTACGGCGAGGTTGACGACGTGGCCGCCGAGGTCCGCCGGCTGACCGGTGGGGACGGCGTCGCCGCGGTCTACGACGGGGTGGGCGCGTCGACGTTCGACGCCAGCCTCGCCTCGCTGCGCCCGCGCGGGATACTCGCGCTTTACGGCGCGGCCAGCGGGCCGGTGCCGCCGGTGGACCCTATGCGGCTGAACTCGGCCGGCTCGGTGTTCCTCACCCGCCCGAAGCTGGCGGACTATGTCCCGACCCACGAGGAACTCACCTGGCGCGCCGGCGAGGTGTTCGATGCGATCCAGGACGGGTCGCTGCTGATCAGCATCGGTGGCCGGTACCCGCTGGCCGAGGCCCGCCGCGCCCACGAGGACCTGCAGGGCCGGCGCACCTCTGGAAAGCTCCTGCTGCTGACCGGCTAAAACTTCACGATCTTAGGCGGTGGCGGACCGGCGCCGGCGCCGGCGGCGGGTGCCGGCTTCGTAGCGTCGGCGAATCCGCTCAGGGTCGACGCCGAAGAAATATTGCAGCTTGAGCACCTGCATCAACGCGGTCATGCGCCACGGCCCTTGCTCGATCAGCCGCCGGGCCGAGGCGGTGACGGTGGCCGGCAGCACGGCGAGCCGGCCGCGTCGCCGCAGGATGCGGGACATTTCGAGGTCCTCCATGAGTGGCAGCTCAGGGAAGCCGCCCACCGACTCGAACACGTCACGGCGGACGAACATCGCCTGGTCACCGAATATCCAATGCAACCGGCGAGCACGCTGGTTGGAGCTGACCGCCAGATAGTCCAGCCCCAGGGTTCGCTGGTCGAAGCTCAGTTGCAGGCCGCCTCCGATCACGCCGGGGTCGGCGACTGCGCGCCGGAGCAAGTTGAGGGCCTCGGCCGGGACCTGGCAGTCCACGTGGATGAACCAGAGGATGTCGCCAGTGGTCAGCGCGGCTCCGGCGTTCATCTGGGTGGCACGGCCGGCAGCGCTGCGGACGGTGGGTGCGTATTGTCCCGCGAGGTCTAAGGTCCCATCGGTGCTGCCGCCGTCGACCACCACCAGTTCGCAGTCCGGGAAGTCGCGGCGCAACCGTCGCAGGCAGTCCTCGATGCGCGCTGCCTCATTGAGTGCGGGCACCACGATCGACACCGTCACCGGCTTTCTCACCATGGTCGATCCGATCTCCCATGAGCGTCGAACAGGATGCTGGAATAGGCCACACCTTACGGGGCGAATCGAGTGTGACCGAGCAGACGGAGTGCACGTGAAAGCGGTAGCCGACTCCACCACCGAGGGCCTCGATGCGCCCGCACCCAGTCCCGGACCTGGCCGCGTCGCGATCCTCGGCGCAGGGCCGATCGGCCTGGATGCCGCCTTGGCCTGCATTGACAACGGTTGGCCTTGCACCGTGTACGAATCGGCGGCCTCGGTGGCGGCGAACGTGACCGCGTGGAGCCACATCCGGCTGTTCACGCCCTGGTCGATGAACGTGTCACCGCGGATGCTCGCGCATCTCCAGGCCGCTGGCGTGGAGCCGCCAGGGCCCGCCCAGCACTGCCCGACCGGGGGTGAATTCGCCGAGCAGCTGCTTCGCCCGTTGGCTGAGCTACCCCAGCTGGCCGCCATCATTCGCCGCCGCACCCGGGTGCTCGCGGTCGCCCGGCAGGGCCTGCTCAAGCACGAGGAGATCGGTAGTGCGCAGCGCGGTTCGCACCCGTTCCGGTTGCTCCTAGCCGGCCCTAACGATGTCACGGACGACGAGCGGGTGGAGCACGCAGACCTGCTGCTGGACTGCACCGGCAGCTACGGCCAGTCCAACTTCCTCGGTGACGGTGGGATCCCGGCACCGGGCGAGCTCCGGCTAGCTGACCGGATCACCCGCCGGATGCCCGATCTGGGTCGCGAGGGCGACGAGTGGGCGGGCCGCCGGGTGCTGCTGGTCGGCGCCGGCAAATCAGCCCAGACCGTGGCGCGTGATCTCGCTGAGCTGGTGGTCGAGCGACCCGGAACGAGCGTCGTGTGGGTGGTGCGGGCAGCGAACCCGGACTGGGGGGAGGTTCCCGGCGACCCCCTGGAGCAGCGCCAGGAGCTGGTCAAGATATCCCAGCAGCTGCGATCCGGTGCGGTCCCCGGTGTCCAGGTGCGCACCGCCGTGGTGGTTGACGCATTGCGGGCGTCGGATGACGGTGTGCTGGTCACTCTTCGATCGAGCACCGGCGACATCGAGGACATCGTCGTCGACCGCATCATCGGGCTGACCGGTTTCCTGGGTGACACGCCGCTGTACCGGCAGCTCCAGGTGCACGAGTGCTACGCCACCACCGCACCGATGAACCTGTCGGCGGCGCTGCTGGGCGCGGCGGGCGACGGCCTGGCGGACTGCCTGGCTCAGGCGTCGCACGGGGTGGACGCACTCCGGGTGCCGGAGCCGAACTTCTTCGTGCTCGGCATGAAATCCTACGGACGCAACAGCACCTTCCTGCTCCGCGTCGGCTACGAACAGGTCAACGAGGTGGCCAACGCCTACAGGGGCCCTCACACTGCGCAGTTGTAGACCAGCGGTAGTGAGCCGTCGCGCTGGCGCAGCCGCAGGAACAGCTCCACCGCGCGCCGCTTGGCCTCGGCCATGCTCACGTCTGGACCGGCAAGCAGCATGTCCGGCGACGTGTCGAGGTCAGCGCCAGCGGGGTGCCAATGCCACCCGTCGGCGGTGACAGTCAACTCGGGCACGGTGTTTTCCTCGCTGATGGCCACCCCGTCGGCGGAGTGCCCCCGCTTGACCAGCGGCCGCACCGCGAAGTCCCGGCCACGCACCCCCTTGGCGGCCAGCAGCGCCCGCAGCGGCTCGACCTGGGCGGAATTCTCCGCCGTCTCGGTCATGCCGACCCGCACCGGTAGTCCGAGCGACAGCGCCACGTCCAGACCGTCCATCGCCTTGGCCCAGGACCCTGGACCCCGGTAGGCGTCGTGGAAACGGGCCCGCGCACCGTCCAGCGAGGTCTGCAGGATCAGTCGCTGGCGACCCACCAGCCGCTCCAGCTGGGTGCGCCGCCAGCCCTGATACAGCATGGCGTTGGTCAGGCACACCACGTCGAGCTGCTCGGTGGCGTACAGCAGCATCTCGACCAGGTCGCGTTCGAGGAACGGCTCGCCGCCGGTGACGTACAGCTCGGTGAAACCCTCCGCGACCGCCTCGTCGACCAGCTCCCGGAACCGGGGCAAACCGAGCTGGCGGCGGCGGGCCTGTGGGGACGAGGCGACGGAACAGTAGCTGCAGGCCAGGTTGCAGTGGAAGTTGGTGTAGAGCCACAGGCGCGGCGGGAACAGCGCAGAGCCGAACAGCGGCAGCACCGGCAGGCCGTTATCCAGGATCTCCGGCGCTGCGGCCCAGGACACCTGCGCGCCGGCGAAGGACGGCACCGCCGATTTGTAGAGCTGGAAGCGGCCCCGGGAGCGTTCCAGCGGCGGCACAATCTCCAGACACGTGGTCCACCATCCGGTCTCCACGGCCTGCGTGAACGCCTCCGGTAGCCCGGCGTTGCGCATCGACGCGGCGTGCGCCTGCCAGTCGTAGTCTAATCGCACCAGCTCCGCGGTGGCGTGGCCGTCGACGCAGTCCAGCAGCGCGTACCAGACGTGCTGACCGCCGTCGTTGGCCGACCGGCCAAGCACCCCGACGTTGACCACCAGCGTGTCACGGTCCGAACCGGGGAAGTGCCTGATCCACGGCAGCCCGGAGTGCGTGCAGCAGATCACGTCCGCGCCGGACGCCTCGATGCGCATCTGGTGCGCGTCGTCGGGCAGCGATTCCCACCAGAAGTCGTTGACGGCCAGCGGGGAGCCGTGCACGAAGTGCAACGCCACCCCGTCGACGGTCTCCCGGTGCTCGGTGGCCAGGGTCCGCATCCACGCCGCGAACTCCGCGGAGGTGTGCCGCAGCGTGTAGTCGTAGGCGATCGCAGCGAAGGCGTTGTCGTCGTCGTCGGCGTATCCGCAACCGCAGTCGGGGTCCCCCCGACCGATGGCGAGTTCGTAGTTGCCGGCGATGCATTCGATGCCGTGTCCGGTCAGCAACGGCCAGATCGCCTCCGGCTCGGCCCCGTAGGCGCCGAAGTCACCTAGGCACCACAGCCGGTCGGCACCGCGAGCACGGACGTCGGCAACGAAGGCTCGCAACGCGTACGGGTTGGAGTAGGGCCCACCGCATAGCGCCAACCTCGTCATCGACACACCTTCCCTTCGGGCCGCTGTGGTGCTGTTCTTACCCGGTAGGCGAACCGGTTCGACCCGATCAGCAAAATTATGAGGCGTCTGCCCGCCGCGAACCGCGGCCACGGGAAGGCCACGGAAAGGCGCAGTGCACATGCGATTGATCGATGTGTTGCGGCGGTTCGAACGTCGGACGCGGCCGGTCGATCCGGAGTTCGCTGCGGTGCTCGACCGCCGCTGGGCTGAGCTTCCCGATCATGTCAAGACGCCTGGTCAGCTCCTCGGCAGGCACGCGGTGGGCTGTGAGGGGACCCACGGGGTGTTCCCCCGGTGCAACCTGGCGTGCACACCCTGCTACCACTCCCGGGACGCCAACCGGGTCCGAGTGGACGGGGCGCACACGATCGCGGAGGTCGACAAGCAGATGGCGCTGCTGCGCCGGCTGCGCGGTCCACGCGCCCACGCGCAGCTGATCGGCGGGGAGGTGACCCTGCTCAGCCCCGACGACCACGCGGCGACGTTGCTGACGATGCGCCGGTACGGGCGTGAGCCGATGAGCATGTCCCACGGCGACTTCGACTACGACTACCTGGAGCAACTCGCTCTGGACGAGCAGGGACGGCGACGGCTGCGGCGGCTGTCGTTCGCCGGGCACTTCGACATGCTCATGTTCGGCCGCCGCGACATCCCGCGGGCGGGCAGCGAACGGGAACTCAACCCGTACCGGCAGCGGTTCGTGGACATGTTCACCCGGCTGCGCCGCCGCCACGGGGTGCGGTTCTTCCTGGCGCACAACATGACCGTCACCCCGGCGAACCTCGGCCAAGTCGCCGACGTCGTGCGGGACTGCCACGCGATGGGGTTCGGGATGTTCTCGTTCCAGCCCGCGGCGTTCGTCGGGGACGATCGGCGCTGGCACGAGGACTACACGCAGACCGGGATGGACGAGGTCTGGCGAGAGATCGAAAAGGGTGCGGGCGGCGAACTGGACCACACCGCGTTCCAGCACGGCGACCTGCGCTGCAACCGGGCGGCCTACGGGTTCTTCGTCGGCCCGCGCTGGCACCCGTTCCTGTCCGGCGACGACGCTGTTGACCTGACTACCAGGGACGCCTTCTTCCGTTACTTCGGTGGGGTGAACTTCACCGGGGTGCGGGCACCCGACCTGGCCGGCAATCTGGTGCGGACGATCGTGCGCCATCCGGTGATCGTGGTGATCGCGGCCCGATGGATCGCCCGCCTCGTGCGCCGCGCCGGCGGGGTGCGTGCCCTGCGGCGACACGGCGTGCGACCGGTCTCCTTCGTGGTGCACCAGTTCATGGACGCTGCGGACGTCAAGCCGGCGTGGGAGCTGACGCAACGCGGTGAGAAGGCCACCGATCCGCGGATTCTCGCCACCCAGGAACGGCTCGCGTCCTGCCACTACGCGATGGCCCACCCGGAGACCGGGGAACTCGTGCCCGCCTGCGTGCAGCACTCGGTGCTCGACCCGGTCGAGAACGTCGAGCTCCGCCGGTTGCTGCCGATCGTCGACGCCCGGTAGCGGGGTCGCGGTGCCTCGTGTGGTCGATCGTCCCGTCCCGCTCGACGGGCTCGTGCTGCCCGACGCGCGCACCGGCCGGGCCGTGGATCTCGGCAAGCTGCCCGGTTGCTACTTGCTCACCGCGATCCGGCATCGGTATTGACTGCCCTGCCAGCAGCACCTCGTGCAGGTGCGAGACCTCGCCGCCGGCTACCCAATCGGGCTGGTCGCCTCCGGCTTCAGCCCACCCGACGCGCTCGCCGCGCTCGCTGACCACGTCAGCTGGCCGGGCCCGTTCCTCGCCGATGAGGACCGCCGGCTCTACGGGTTGCTCGGCATGCGCCGTGCCAAGCTGTGGCAGGTGTACTCGCCGGGGACCCTGGTCCGCTACGCGATCGCCGCGGCGCGTGGGCAGCACCTGCTGCGGCCGGTGGAGGACACCCGGCAGATGGGTGGCGACGCGCTGGTGTGCGACGGCGTCGTCGTCCGCCGCTGGCTGCCGCGCACGCCCGACGACCGGGTCCGCCCTGCGCACCTAGTAACGACAAGCGTTCTGGATGCAGACTGCGGTAATCCAGGGCGCGATTAGTGCAGTCTGCATCCAGAACGCCCTGGCTGATGGGGGACAACGCGACATGCCGTCTTTCGACTACGACCTTGCGATCATCGGTGCCGGATCGGGTGGGCTGACCGCCGCCCGGCTCGCCCGGTTCTTCGCCAAGCGGGTCGTGTTGATCGACAAGGAGCGGCTGGGCGGGGACTGCTTGCACTACGGCTGCGTGCCGAGCAAGGCGTTGATCAAGGCGTCCCGGGTCGCTCACGAGGCCGCCACCGCTGCGCGGTGGGGGCTGTCCGTGCAGCGGGTGCCTACCGGGCTCACCGCGATCAACGCCCGGGTGCGGCAGGCCATCACCGACATCGGCAAGCTCGACGACGTCGAAGTGCTGTCCGAGCTCGGGGTCGATGTCCTGCTCGGCGGCGCCACCTTCCGCGACCCGCACACGCTAAGCGTGGGCGGAGACAGCGAAGACAGGGCCATCACCGCCAAGTTCGTCCTGATCGCCTCGGGTAGCCGACCGGCAGTACCTGACGTCGAGGGCCTGGCCGAGGTGGGCTACCTCACCAACGAAGACGTCTTCGACCTCAGCGATCTACCGGGCCGGCTGGCGGTGATCGGCGGTGGTCCGATCGGCGTGGAACTCGCGCAGGCGTTACACCGGCTCGGCTCCACGGTGACCGTGCTGCAGCGCGGGCCGCATCTGATCCCCCGCGACGATGCCGAGATGATCGACTTGTTGGAGGGCCAATTCACCGACGAGGGAATTGACCTACGGCTGAATACTTCGCCCGTCGCGGCGCACCGCGACGGCGGGGACATCGTGCTGACGTTGGGCGACGGCGAGCTGCGGGTGGACCAGATCCTGTGCGCAGTCGGGCGGGTGCCCACTGTGGAATCGCTCGGCCTCGACGCTGCCGGGGTCACCATCAATGCGCGGGGAATAGCCGTCAACGAGCTGCTCCAGACCAACCAGTCGCACATCTACGCCGTCGGCGACGTGACCGGCGGGCCGGCGTTCACCCACTACGCCGGCCACCAGGCGGCGCATGCGGTACGCAACATCTTCGTTCCGATCAAGGCGAAGTTCGCCCCCGGGCACTTGCCGTGGGTGACCTTCACCGACCCGGAGATCGCGCACGTCGGCCGCACCGAAGCGGAGGTGCGCGCCGCCGGCGACACTTACGAGATCGTGCGCTTCCCCTACAGCCACAACGAGCGCGCCGTGACCGACGCCGAACCCGTGGGCCTGATGAAGTTCCTCATCGACGGCAAACGCCGGCTCATCGGTGCCCACATCGCCGGGCACTGCGCCGGGGAACTGATCAACGAACTGACCCTGGCGATGAACAACGACCTCAGCGTCGACGCGATCATCAGCTCGATCCACGCCTACCCGACATACTCTTTCGCGATCCCCATCGCGCTCTACGACTACGCGCTGAACGAGAACCCCAGCACCGCCGCCAGAGTCGGCCGCTTCCTCAGCCGACTCACCTAATCTCTTTGGGTGACCGATCGGTTGGGTGCGACTGTACGGGCCGGCGGAGGTTGCGCCTGGCTGCGCCTGGCCCGGAGTTGGCGCGCGTTATGGCTGGGATTGATCAGCACCGTGAGTGGCGGTCTGATCGCGATTGGGCGCCAGCACGCGCGCGACTTCGACTGCGGGCACTCCCCTTCGGGGGGCCGGGTGCAGCGCGTGCTTACGGAGCTGCGCAAGCTGGCCGAGCGCGCGGCATCTCTCCGGTCACCTCTGCGGCCTGCCGAGGCGCCAGGGAGCGAGCTTGACGCAATTAGAGCTCGCTGCGCTGGTCGGCTCGCAGAAGCCGCGGATCGAGAGCGTCCCGCTCGCGGTCACTAGCGCGGGCCAGGAGGCCATCGAGCTGGCCGCGCTGCCGGTAGGGCGTGTTCCTCGTCAGGGCCAGGCAACCCCGGGGAAGCCGCCGAAACCTCGGCAAATCACGGGCTAGCGCCGCTTTCGTCGCTCCGTCCGGCCCTTCCGAACCTGACCCAACTACCACAGTGACGATCACACGGTTGCTACACGGGCGATCGAGGTCGGTCGCTGCTACACGGCGCCTGGTTCGACCGCTACTCTCGATGCGTCCTCGCGGCGGCGTGGCGGTACGAGGCAGGTCGCTAAAGTTCATCCTTGGAGGAGCCGGCATGGCAGCGAAAGACACACTTGAGACGTTTCTATCGAACTGTCGCCAGCGATGACATGCCGACGGTGTTCGGCCTGTTAGATGACAACGTGGAGTGGACGGAGGCGGCCGGCTTCCCTTATGCGGGCACCTATCAGGGCCCGGGCGGACCGCGTCGGAAAGTGTTCCGGTCTGACCTGTGATCAGACAAATTAGCTTTTTCGCATCGTTCGAGCTAACCACATGAGTACAAGGAATGCGCAGCCCACAAGCAAAGCTAGCAACCCCATTACCGCGTACCAGATACGCTCCCACCAATCGAGCATATCAGGTAGAATTGCACCAAGGATGGCAGTTAAGCCGAGCATGACAATGGCGATCAGTAAGAACACTAAGGACAGACCCGACTTCGAACGATCGTAAGTCTTGAAGGCCACAAAGGCCAACAACGCTAGCGATCCTTGGTCGCTAGGGCTACTGGCACTTGCTGCGTCACGTCCTGGACCCAACGGTGAGCCAGCTTCTGGTCACTCGCTCGACCCCTCAATCTGGCTTGGAAACTCCTCACTTAAGCGCAGTCGTAACGCGGCTGCCCAGGGTCCCCGTGGTCCATCGACCAGTACCGGTGGCTCGGCCGCCAGGTCGGCTAGCGCAGGAACCCGATCCGCCGAGGCCAGCACCAGCTGGGCACCTGCCTCAGCGGCGACTGCCACAATGCCGTGCGCTGGTAGCAGTGAATTCACTGGCAGTGGCACCGCTCCGTGCTCCATCGTGCCAGCGAAAGCCTCGGCGAAGCCGGGACTGTCAGGCAGCATGATCAGCACCCGATCCTCGGCACGCACGCCGAGCTCAGCCAGCGCAGCGACGACTGCCGCCGTTTGATCGGCCAGTTTGGAGTAGCTCATCGAATAGTCATCAGGGTGACAAATAGTTTTCGTTCTACACGGCCGTTTTGTCTCCATTCTCCGTTGTGAGTGGAAGAGGCCAACTTGCCCGTCAATGTCCGTCAACCCGGGTACCGGATGACGACACTTCCACCGTTGCATATGCACATGCAGCACGCCGTGCAAACGCACGATCGCTCGACCGCGCCAGTGTAATTCAATTTTTGCATTCTCGCTACATCAGACGATGTAGTTCAAGCACGACGATGGATGCAGCTCGCCCTGTTATTGAAACTGGGGTTGTTGGTGTTCTTGGTCAAAAACGGGGCACCGTGCCGACGATCTTCCCCTCGCGCGCGGGGATGTGAAGGTCACTGATCGGAAGATCATGCAGACGGTGCCCCTTCAAGTGTGGACCGTTTAGCCATCCCTTGTGAGGCTTGTCGCAGTCCCCTGTTCGCCTGCTGGACTTTTCCCGTTTACCTTCAGTGGGCAGCGTCGCAGCCGTATGACAACGCCACCGAATGCGTCGCGGTCGCCGAGGTTGCTCGGGAAGAAGGCACAACATGAAGGCGAGCGAGACGACGGTCCGGGAGGTCTTGCAGGGTGAAAAGCAGTACTTCGTGCCGCTCTACCAGCGCCGTTACAGCTGGGAGCGCAAGGATGACAAGGACCCGCTGACCCCGCTATGGGACGACGTCCTGGCGCTGGACGGTAGCGATCCGGCTTCGACGCACTTCCTCGGTTCCATGGTGATTGCTCCGAGTCCCTCGAACACGCCCGCGGGCGTCGTGAGGTGGCTCGTGGTCGACGGGCAGCAGCGGCTCACCACGCTCAGCCTGCTGCTGTGTGCCATCCGTGACCATGTCCAGCACGACGATCCGCAGCTCGCCGAGAAGATCCACGAGCACTACTTAGTCAACAAGTATGCCTCGGGTGACGAGCACTATCGGCTGCTACCCACCCAGGAGGACCGCCAGGCGTGGATCGCGCTGGTCGAGCGATACGCCGATGCGGGTGGCGAGGACCGGATCGGCGCGGCCTACCGATTCTTCCTGCGCAAGCTGCAGCAGGTAGACGACCCCGACGACGAGCACGACATCCGCCGCGTCGAGCAGACCATCACCACTCGGCTCACTCTGGTAACGATTTCCGCGCACGCGGACGACAATGTGCACCGCATCTTCGAGTCCTTGAACTACAAGGGCCAGCCACTGACCCAGGCCGACCTACTTCGCAACTACCTCTTCATGCGGCTGCCCCACCGCGGCGACGACGTCTACACACACCAGTGGCTGCCCCTGCAGAAGCTGCTCAGCGACACCGAGCTGGAGGAACTGGTGTGGCTTGACCTCGTGCTGCGCGGTGACGATCGGGCGACCCAGGAGTCGATCTACCGCTCGCAGCAGCTGCGGCTTGGCCTGCTGACGGACGAGACCGCCATCGAACAGTGGGTCGCTGAGCTGCACCACAAGGCCCGCGTGTTTAAGCGAGTGCTCGACCCCCAAACTGAAGCCGCGCCGGTACTACGCCGCGCATTGGACCGGCTGAGCCGATGGGGGGCCGCGGTGGTCCACCCGATCTGCTTGCACGTGCTGCTTGCCCACGATGCCGGACAACTCACCGCCCCCGCCGCTGCCGCAGCGTTGCGGGTCGGGGAGAGCTACCTTGTCCGTCGGATGATCGTGGGATTACCCACCAACAACGTCAACAGGATCATGATGTCGCTGGTCAAGGACCTCGGCGAGGCATCCCCTACGGCGTCGGCCATCACGGCGGTGCTGTCTGGTCCCCGTAAGAGGTTCCCGACGGATCAGCACGTCAAGGATGCCGTTCTGGTGAACAACTTCTACTGGACGGGTCGTGGTCCACAGCGCACCTTCATCCTGCGCGCGCTGGAGGAGGACTACCGCCACGGGGAGCCCCTCGACTTCAGCCGGGCCACGCTGACCATCGAGCACGTACTGCCGCAGTCGCTGACTGCGGACTGGGAAGAGATGCTCGCCGCCGGAGCGAGCGACGGTGAAACGCCCGAGGAGGTGCACGCCTCGCTGGTGCACACGCTCGGCAACCTCAGCCTCACGGCCTACAACGCCAAACTGGCCAACGACAACTTCCCGGTAAAGCAGAAACTGCTCGCCGACAGTGGCCTTGCGATGAATCGTGAGATCGCCGACGCCTCGGGGTGGGGGCGTGCTGAGATCCAGGCCCGCGGCCGGGTGCTGGGCCAGCGGATCGTGTCGATCTGGCCGGGCCCGGACGAGTCGGTGAGCACCCCGCCACCCAACCGTCGCTGGACGCTTATGAACCAGGTGCTCGCGTCGCTGCCAGCTGGACGGTGGACCAGCTACTCCGATGTGGCGGAAGTGATCGGCTCACACCAGGTGGCCGTAGGCGCCCGCCTCGCCACGCTGATAGTCCCCAACGCCCACCGCGTACTGAGGCTCAGCGGTCACATTTCGCCGGACTTCCGCTGGCTACACCCAGAACGCACGGATGATCCTCGGGAAGTCCTTGAAGCCGAGGGCGTCCGCTTCGACGAGTGGGGCCGAGCTGATCCCGAGCAGCGCATAGCCGCAACCAACCTCGCAGCAGCAATGGAATTGGACACGAGCGCCTAGCGTCGCGTAATGATGCGTCTTTGACCTGGCGGCAATAGTCTACGGGCAAATCGGACATGCTCTCATCAGGTGGCCTTGGCGCGCTGGCACTGCGGGCAGATCTGGTCGCGCAGCCATCGCAGCTGCCTATTTCCTCGGCGGTGGCCGCGAGCTGTTCGAAGTACGCGGGCCGCTGCCCGTGATTGACCAGCGAGCCCGCTGCCTCGGCGGTGGGATCAGTCACCGCCAAGTCCTCTGCTGGGGAATCGAGGCGGTGTAGCACGACTGGCAGTAGCCGTTCCCCGGGTCGGTTATGCTGGCGGGAATCACGTCCGCGCCGCACACCGCAAGGTAGCGACCCCCACCCGCGCGGCCAGCCGCCGCGGCATCGGGGGTGAGCAGGTGCGTGATCCTGGTGCGCAGGTCCACCCATGCGACAAGTGCGGGTCGCCGCGGGGCGAGCCGTGCCCGGCGGCGCAGCCGCCTGTGTTTGCCCTTACCCATGATCGCCCTCAACCCGAGTGCCGCCCACCCTCGGACGGAACGGCGGCTGCTGAGGGGTGTGGGAACCGGCCGGCCGCCGGGAGCGAAACGGT
>DASYIL010000149.1:0-18305 GCA_035997545.1 Pseudonocardiaceae bacterium | reverse complement strand
CCGGGCTGGGCACCAACGGGAAATGATTACGCGGCCCATGCACGGTAAGCAGCTGGCCCACTCGCGCACCGGTATGCACCTCCACCGACCCACCGCGCCCGGCGGGCACCTGCAGAACCGCGATCCGGTAGGAACGGGTGTTGTCCGGGTCACTGCACAGCGAGTACTGCCGGCGGCGGCCCGAGGGCAGCGCCAACTCGATGTGCGCTCCTGGTTCCCAGCTCGGTAATGGTGCGCCGTCGGGAGAGGCCAGGCGCAACGACAGCACGTTGTCGGCCTCCCCTGTCATCTGGCCAATGACCAGCCGCATCCCCGCCCCCACTGTGGGGAGCACCGCAGCAAGGGCGGCCGGCTGCGGCTGCGAACCGACAGGTGCAGGCGTCCCGGTCGGCTCACAACCCGCGGGCACCGCCACCGCCAGGTGACGCGGTCCCGCTGGCCGGCTGTGGCGCGGTCGCGCCTGCCGGCGGTGGCGCCGTCGCACAGCCGGTAGTGCAGTGAGCAGCCGTACGACCGCGAGAAACAGGATCACGACCGCCACCGCGGAGGGGCCCCAGTCCAAGATCGGGTTGGTGATGTCGCTACCAGCCAGCACCATGTGCACACTGGCCAGGCTCCACAGCGGGAACGCCAGCAGGTGCACACTGCGCCACCACCACCAGGACAGCAGCGCGCGCAGCCAGGAGGTCAGCGTGATCGCGATGAGCAGGTAGAAGGCGAGCACCCCGCAGCCCTGAGCCACCGGATTGTCCGGCCTGGCGAACGGGACGAGCAGCTCTCGCAGACCGATCCGCAGCTGGTCAGTGGCGAGCACAGAGGTCAGGTGGAGCACGGTGAAGACCACCGCGAGCGTCCCGAAGAACTCGTGGAGTCCCCGTGTCCACGTCGACGAGTTCGTGCGCCCCCGGGCACGCTGGGTGCCCGACAGCAGGCCGGCCACGACCGAAGCGCTGAGCAAGACCCAGGCTAGGAGACCCGACGCACGCGCCGCGTACCACCACACCACGTCGGGCTGGTCTTGCGGGACGCGAGGATCGTGCGCCTGCGCCATCAGCGCGACCAGGGCCAGCACGGCTGCTGCGCTGAGACCCCCTGCCCACATCCGCGAGCCGCCAGCTGGCCGAACCAACGAATCAGCCACCGCCACCGCCCACGCCATATACGGCGCGGCCCGCCGCTCCCGTCTTCCCATCACCCGGCGACCTGCCCCAGCGAATCGCTGTACCTGTTGCGGGCAGGGTGTCCTCGACGTATCGCGTAGCCGGTACGAAGACGCGATCATCGGGAGGTTTATGGTGGCGGCCGGGCCTATTCGGGAAACGATACCCGACCTTCCCAACTGGGGCGGGTACTCGGCGCGCACCTTCGAGGCGGTGGCGGCCGGGCGGACGCGGCGCCGCTGGTGGTAAACCCAGGATTCGTCGGATGTCATCGACGAGAGTCATGACAGCCCTAAGCCGAACCCACCAACGAGCGAACCCAGCGCGAGTGCACTGGCGCACCCGATTACCGTGATCGAACCAATCCAGGCGATAGCTCGACGCCGCTTCATAGCCGCTCCAGTAAGTGGTCCAGACTTCGGTGAGTTAGGACTGCATTACTCGATTATGGCAGCTATCAAGAGCGCCACAGAAGACCCCGCGGTTAACGTTAGACAAATAGGCACAGCAAGCGGCAAGGCCTTCTCCCCTATTGCCGATCCGGTGCGCCCAGCGGGGTCAGCGAACTGCGTCGAGCATGTGGTACAGCAACAGCAGCTGGGTGATCGCCAGCGGCTCGCTGCGGGTGCTATCACCGGTCTGACCCAGTGAGGACGGCAGTTCCGCCTCGGCGTCGAGCTCCGCCCAGATCGCCTTCTCCAGCAGCTGGCTCTCCTCCCGGGGCACGTACCCATGCACGTGCAACGCCTCCACCGGCCGGCCGTCCTCGTCGCGGACCAGCTTGAGGTGCATGGCGCGCCGGTCGGACTCGCGGAAGACCCCGGTGAGGTCCGGGTGGCGGATCGTCGAGCGCAGCGTCAGCTCGGCTGACAGCGGGGTCCCCGGCGGGTCCTGGCGCACCTCGATGGGGCCGAACCGGACCACGATGTCGGCGACGGCCCGTTGCGGGCGGATGAACTCCGCGGACTCGGGCTCCCGCTTGTCGAGTTCGGCCAGCACCTGCTCGGGTGTGTAGCCGCGCTTGGCGGTGTCCCGCTTGACCTTCCAGTCCCGGCGGATCACCTCTGGCGGGTCGAGGTACACGGTGACGTCGAAGCACGCCCGGGCCAACGGCGTGTACAGCGGCAACAAGCCTTCCACGATCACGAACTCGGTGGGCTCGATGAGCTCAGGCCGGGTAAGCAGGCCGGTGTGGTGGTCATAGACCGGTTTGAGCACCGGCTGACCGGTGGCCAGCAACTGCAGGTGCTGCTCCATGATCTGCACGTAGTTACAGTCCGGGTGTAGCGCGGTGAACGGCAGTCCCTTGCGTTCCTGCCGGTCGTAGCGGTGATAGTCATCCACACACAGGGAGGTGATCCGGTCGGCACCCAGCGCCTCGACGAGCCCGTTGGTCAGGGTGGTCTTGCCGGCCGCGCTGTCCCCGGCGATCGCAAGCATCACCGGTCGCCGCGCGTTGGACCCGGCGCGCTCCATCCGCAACAACTTGTCCGGCACGACACACCCCTTTTTATGTGGAGCCCAAGCGGCGACCCGATACCCTGGGGCCCGATCCGCGAGCGCCTTCATCCGCTAGTGCCTGACGGTATGCAAGCCCTCCCATCCCGGCGTCCCCTCCTAGAGGGAAGGGTAAGGGGATCCGCCGATTACACTCCGCCGATTACACTGCGCCGATTACACTCAGCAAATGGTCCGCCAGCCGCTGCGTGTGGTCTTGGTCGACGACCATGAGATGGTGCGCACCGGCCTCAAGGCGATGCTCGCCCGGTTCGCCGGGCAGGTCCGGGTGGTCGGCGAGGCCGCAGATGCCGCGACCGCACGGCGGGTGGTGGCCGGGCTGGACCCTGACATTGTCCTCGCCGACGTGCGGCTGGGCGGCGAGAGCGGGCTGGACCTGTGCCGCGACCTCGTGCAGGCCTCCCTCGGACGCAAGGTCGTCCTGCTCACGGTCTACGACGACGAGCAGTACCTGTTCCAGGCCATGCAGGCCGGAGCGGCAGGTTACCTGCTCAAGCAGATCAACGGCCCGGAGCTGGTCGAACAATTGCAGCGGGTGCACGCCGGCGGGGTGGTGCTCGACGCCGCTCTCAGTGCCCGGGCCGGGGCGTCGGCGGCTCGGCTGAAAGCCGGTGAATTCTGGCCCGGCGCGCACCTGGGCCTCACCCAACGGGAAAGCGAAGTGCTCTCGCTGATGGTGGCCGGCTCGGCCAACCGCGCCATCGCCACCACGCTGGTGGTCGGCGAGGAGACGGTCAAGAGTCACGTGCGCGGCATCTACCGCAAGTTGGGCGTGACTGACCGAACCGCGGCGGTGGCGACGGCGCTGCGCGAGGGCCTCTACCGCTGACAGACCCGCCGACGGCCAGACAGCCGAACATCAGGCGGACGAGGAAGCTGTCTGCCGCGCCACCGCGGTCGAGTTCGGGCCGACCCGGTCAGCCAGCGCCTGCTGGCCAGCGCCGACCAGAGCGGGATCCCCGTGCCAGGCCTTCAGCGCCGGATCGACCAAGGCACGCCCGAAAGAGAAGGTCAGCGGCCACGGTGTCGCATGCTGCTGCATCGCGGCCAGGTTCGCGGTGGCCACCTCAGGCGACTGGCCACCGGACAGGAACGCGACCCCGGCCAGCGTCTCGGGCAGCACCGCCAGCAGCGTGGCCACCGTCCGCTGGGCGACGTCCTCGGGGCTGGCCTGCTGGCCCGACGTCGAGCCCGGCACGACCATGTTGGGCTTGAGCACGGTCCCGGCGAGGTCGACCCCGGCCTCTGCCAGTTCTGCCATCACGTGCTCCAGAGTCGCCGTGGTGACTTCGGCGCAACGGTCGATGGTGTGGTCGCCGTCCATCAGCACCTCGGGCTCGACGATAGGCACGATGGCCGTCTCCTGGCACAGCGCGGCGTACCGGGCCAGCGCGTGCGCGTTGGCCCGCAGCGCACGAACGGACGGCGTCTTATCTCCGATGGTGATCACGGCGCGCCACTTGGCGAACCGGGCGCCCCGCGCGGCGTAGTCGACCAACCGCTCCCGGAGGCCGTCCAGACCCTCGGTCACCTTCTCCCCGGGTGACAAGGCCAGCGGCTTTGCGCCGGTATCGACCTTGATTCCAGGCAGGATGTTCAACGCATGAACGGCGAGCGGGAAGGGAGTTCCGTCGTCGAGCTTCTGATTGAAGGTCTCGTCGGCCAGGATCACTCCGCTGATCCCCCGGTGCAGCTCGGGGGTGGTCACGAGCATCTCACGGTAGGCCCGCCGGTTCTCCTCCGTGGCGGGGACTCCGGCTTTCTCCAGCCGGGAGGACATGGTGCCGATGCTCTCGTCGGCCGCAAGGATGCCGCGCGGCCGGCTCACCATCGCCTGGGCAGTCGCATGCAGCTCCTCGGTCATGACTCTCCCTCCACTGCAGCGGGCCGGTCCACGCTGCCACCATCGACCCTAGACCGGCACCAGCATGGCGTACCTCCCCCAGTGGGTGGAGCGGGTGGGGGTCAACGACGCTCGAAGGACGCCGCAGAAGACGCCGTGGAGGAGACCCCGGCGGACCGAGGGCCGTGTGGTCGCCAGCCGGAAGCTCGCAGGTGCTCGACGAACAGCCAGGTGGCTGCGCCGGAATAGGCACCGGCGACCGCGTGCCACGGCCGCCGCATGGGGGTGCCCGGAGTGGGTACCACGACCAGCCGCCCGTCGACTACCACGTCTGCGATGGCATCCCGGGAGACCAGCGCGCACCCGAGCTCGGCCACCGCGCCGGCCACCACCGCCCCGTTGGAACCCAGCACCAGCCGGGGCGGTGCGACGCCCTGCGACTTGAGGTAGGCCTCGACCCTCGTACGGGTCGCCGAACCCTGCTCGCGCAGCAGCCATGGGGTTGTCACCCAGTCAAACGCCTCGGCAACCGCGGGCGCTGCCGCGACCACCAGTTCGTTGGGCTTGGTGGCCACCACTCGTGCCTCGACACCCGAGGGCGGTCTTCCGGCGATGATCAGATCCACCTCGTGCGCGCTGAACAGATCCCACACCTGCGCACTGGGTGCCACCTCCAGCGCCAGCGCGACCCTCGGGTGCCGGCGGCGGAACGCGACCAGCAGGGCGGGCACCAGGTGCTCCCCGGCGGTGGTGACCGCGGCGAGCCGAAGCCGCCCCCGCTCGGGGTCGAGCTCCTGGACCGCGGCCGCCGCACCCTCGTCTAACAGGCCCAGCACCCGGCGGGCGTAGCGGGCGTACACCGTGCCCGACGCGGTCAGCCGCAGCCCCCGGCCGACCGGCTCCACCAGGGGCACGCCGAGCTCACGGGCCAGCGCCCCGATCGAGGCCGACACCGCCGACTCGGTGACCGTCAGGCGGGTGGCGGCGCCGCGAACCGATCCGGTGGCTGCCAATGCCACCAACGTGCGCAAACGAGACTCGGTCACAGCAACCCCTGAGCAATCAGTACATAGTCTACGGCAAAGACTTGATGGACAGGCTGATTGTGTACCACCAAGCTCGGTATTGACCAGTTGAGGCCTAGACGAGGCCCAGAGGAGGCTCAAACGTGGCTGACACCGAAGTCAACGAATCGCAGAAAAAGAAGACAGATCGCTGGTCAGCGGGCGTGATCCCGTATGCCGAGATGGGCTACTGGAAACCCGACTACCAGGTCAAGGACAGCGACGTGCTGTGCGCGTTCCGGATCACCCCGCAACCCGGGGTGCCCCCGGAGGAGGCCGGCGCCGCCGTAGCAGGGGAGTCCTCGACCGCGACCTGGACGGTGGTGTGGACCGACCGACTCACCAACTACGACACCTACCAAGCCAAGTGCTACCGGGTGGACGCAGTCTCCGGTGCGGAGAACCAGTACATCGCCTACATCGCATACAACATCGACCTGTTCGAGGAAGGGTCCATCGCGAACCTCACCTCGTCGATCATCGGCAATGTGTTCGGGTTCAAAGCGCTCAAGGCCTTGCGCCTGGAGGACATGCGGATCCCGCTGCACTACCTCAAGACCTTCCAGGGCCCGGCGCACGGGATCATCATGGAGCGCGAGTACCTGGACAAGTTCGGCCGGCCGCTGCTCGGCGCCACCACCAAACCCAAGTTGGGCCTGTCCGCCCGCAACTACGGCCGGGTGGTGTACGAGGCGCTGCGTGGGGGGCTGGACTTCACCAAGGACGATGAGAACATCAACTCCCAGCCGTTCATGCGCTGGCGTGACCGCTACCTGTACACCATGGAGGCGGTCAACCGCGCTTCCGCGACGACCGGCGAGGTCAAGGGCCACTACCTCAACGTCACCGCGGCCACCATGGAGGACATGTACGAGCGGGCCGAGTTCGCCAAGGAGGTCGGCAGCGTCATCTGCATGATCGACCTCACCATCGGCTACACCGCGATCCAGTCGATGGCCAAGTGGGCCCGAGCCAACGGCCTGATCCTGCACCTGCACCGCGCCGGGCACGCCACCTACACCCGGCAGAAAAACCACGGGGTGAACTTCCGGGTGATCGCCAAGTGGATGCGGATGGCCGGAGTGGACCACATCCACGCCGGCACTGTGGTTGGCAAGCTGGAGGGCGACCCGAACGCCATCGCTGGCTACTACGACACCTGCCGGCTCATCAAGCAGACCAAGGACCCTGTCAAGGGCATCTTCTTCGATCAGGACTGGGGATCGATGCCCGGGGTGATGCCAGTGGCATCGGGCGGCATCCACGCCGCACAGATGCACGACCTGCTGTATTACCTCGGTGAGGACGTGGTGCTGCAGTTCGGCGGCGGCACGATCGGGCACCCGATGGGCATCGCCGCCGGCGCCACCGCCAACCGGGTCGCCCTGGAAGCGATGATCAAAGCGCGCAACGAGGGCCGGGACTACCGCAAGGAGGGTCTGGACATCCTCAAAGCGGCAGCCAAGAAGAGCCGTGAGCTTGACATCGCCCTGTCCACCTGGGGTGACATCACCTTCAACTACGAGTCGACCGACACACCCGACGTGGTCGAGACACCGACCTCTGTCTGATTAGGGAGCCGACGTTGCGTATCACGCAGGGAACCTTCTCGTACCTGCCCGATCTCACCGACGAGGAGATCACCAAGCAGATCCAGTATGCGCTGGACAACAGGTGGCCGTGCTCGGTCGAGTTCACCGACGACCCGCACCCCCGCAACACCTACTGGGAGATGTGGGGACTGCCGATGTTCGATCTCTCCGACGCCGCAGGCGTGCTCGCCGAAGTAAACGAGTGTCGCAAGGCCAAGCCGGAGCACTACATCAGACTCAATGCCTACAACGCGAATTACGGCAAGCAAACCATCGCACTGTCGTTCATCGTGCAGCGGCCGTCGGAGGAACCCGGCTTCCGCGTGGAGCGGCAGGAGGCACACGACCGCACCATCCGCTACACGCTGCACCCCTACGCGGCTGACAAGCCGCACGGCAACCGGTACAACGGGCAGCAATGACACCCCCTGACCGGTTACCGGGTAGCAAGATACCCGCGTCTCGCGTGGGCTTTGGCATGGCCCGGCCCGGCCACAATTCGGCCGGGCCGGAGGCATCCGAAGAAGCCGGCAAGGACGAACAAGAGACGCTGCCGCCGGATGCCCGGATTGATCTCGCCAAGGAGCGCGCGGAGACCGGCATCGAAGAGGTCTTCAACTCTTTGGACGCCGAGCTGATCGGGCTGGCCCCAGTTAAGAATCGGATTCGCGAGATCGCTGCTCTATTGCTGGTGGACCGTGCCCGTGCCCAATTCGGCCTGTCCACCTCGCGACCCAACCTGCACATGTCCTTCACTGGGAGTCCGGGCACCGGCAAGACCACGGTGGCTATGCGGATGGCCGACATGCTCTACCGGCTGGGTTACCTGCGCCGAGGGCATCTAATCTCTGTGACCCGCGACGACCTCGTCGGTCAGTACGTCGGCCACACCGCGCCCAAGACCAAGGAGGTACTCAAGCGGGCGATGGGCGGCGTGCTGTTCATCGACGAGGCCTACTACCTGTACCGCGAAGACAACGAGCGCGACTACGGGCAGGAGACCATCGAGATCCTGCTTCAGGTGATGGAAAACCAGCGCGAGGACCTCGTGGTGATCCTTGCCGGTTACAAAGACCGAATGGACTCGTTTTTTGTATCCAACCCCGGAATGGGCTCCCGCATCGCGCACCACATCGATTTTCCCGACTACACACTCCAAGAGTTGGAAGAGATCGGTAATCTCATGATCCAGGCAGAGGGTTACAGCTTCAGCCCCGAAGCTGAGAAGACCTTCCGGGAATACCTGGATCGCCGTAAGAGACAACCGCGGTTCGCCAACGCCCGCAGCGTCCGCAACGCGATCGAGCGGGCCCGGCTACGGCACGCGAGCCGGATGATGGCCGCCGATAAACCAGTCGGCCGCGACGAGCTCACCACCCTCATCCCGGAGGACTTCCTCAGCAGCCGAGTCTTCACTGACAGCAACGCCGAAACGCCTTCCGGCTGATCATCCGTGGTCTAACTGCTCGGCGGGAATGTCGGTGTACTCCTTGCACAGGACCTCCAGGACAGGATGCGCATCCGGCCACTGGATATCGTCGATAGCGCTGACGGCGCGGATACCCACCGCGGCGTTGGTGGCGAACACGGCGTCCACGTCGGGCAACTGGCTGTGAGTGACCGGTGCATGTTCGTCCCGAGCCTGGCGGATGAGGCTCATGGTCACGCCGGGGAGGCAGTCCGCCTGGGGCCAGACGACCCGGTCGCCGTCGATGAAGCCGATATTCGACGTGGCCGCTTCGGCGATGGTGCCGTCGGCGTCGGTGAATAGCACGTCGTCAGCACCGTTGCGCTGGGCGATGCGGCGGTGCCGAAGCGAACCGAACAGCCCGACGTGTTTGACGTCAGGCATATCGCGATGGTAGACGGCCGACTGGAGGCGCAACGGGGGAAGCGGCATCTGCGCCGCTGGCCGGGTGGTGACCAGGATCTGCGGGTCGGCGTCCGCACCGAGGTGCCCGAGTTCGAGAGTGGGGTCGAACACGGTCACCCGGACCACCATTGACCGGCTGACGTCGGCCAATGCGTGGCGAACAAGGTGTCGGACGCGGTCGGGATCCAGGTCGGCATCGAACACCCGGCGACAGTCATGCATCAGCCGTTCCAGGTGAAGTGCGAGCCCGCGTACCCGCTGGTTGTCGACGAGCATCGAGGTGAAGTGACCGTAGTTGGTCACAGCAAGAACCTTGACCTGGTCGAGGTCGACCGGAACGCCGTTCAGCTCCGCCACGGACCTCAGTTTTGCACGCATCGGATCGTCACCGAGTAGAGCTGCTCGCAGGGCTGCCTGACTCAGCGCCGCGCTGACGGAGGCGGCACCACGGGACCGCAGTCTCCGTCCGGTGCCTCGTCGAGGTCCACGATCACCGGGGCGTGGTCGCTGGGGGCGGTGCCCTTGCGGGCCTGGCGGTCTACCCACGCCGCGCACGCCCGAGGCGCGACGTCCGCACCGGCGAGCACGAGGTCGATCCGCATTCCCAGATCCTGGTGGAACATGCCGGCTCGATAGTCCCAGTAGGTGAAGATCCGCTTGCCGGGCCAGCGCTCCCGCACCACATCGTGCAATCCCAGCGCCCGTAGCGCATCTCGCTCGGGGGGTGTGACGTGGGTGGAGTCGGCGTAGGCAGCCGCGTCGTAGACGTCCTCGTCGGCCGGCGCGACGTTCATGTCGCCACAGACCACGGTCAACGGAGGATCCCCGGCGGCCACCGTGGCGCGCAGCGCGACCAGCCAGTCCAGCTTGTACTTGTAGTGCGGGTCGTCGGGGGTGCGACCGTTGGGCACGTACACCGAGATGACCCGCAGCCCTGCGCAAGTGGCGGACACCGCCCGCGCCTCGGGGTCGGGGCTGCGCCCGACGGGATTGGCCGGCTCGTCGAGCAGCCCCGCTACCACGTCATCCAGCCCGACGCGCGACGCGATCGCCACCCCGTTCCACCGGCCTTCGCCGTGGTGCGCCACCTCGTAGCCGCGCTCAGTCAACGCGGGACGGACGAGCTCGTCAAAGGCGTCGGCAGGCAGCTTGGTCTCCTGCAGGCACACCACATCCGGCGCACGCACCTCCAGCCAGGGCAGCAGCCGCGGTAGCCGAGAGCGCACCGAGTTCACGTTCCACGTCGCCAGCCGCACATCGATCACGCTACTGGTCGTGAGTGGCGTTGAGTGCTATGGCACCGTTTAGCACTCACAAGGCGCGCTCGCGCCCTCTTGAAGGTGGGTTACGCGGGTGCGTCGGCTCCGCAGGACCACCTCGCGGAACTGATACAGCACGGCGGCCGTCGGAGCATGCAGCCATTCCCCGTGCAGCGGCAGGCGGATCACCGGGCGGTCGGGCTCTGAGCTGGCCACGAACACCGGCTCGACGTCGAGGTCGGGGAACGGGACGGCGAAAACCTGGGCCTCTGGGGAGGCCTCGGGGGACGAGTGCAGCAGTGCGCTGTACTCCCCGGCCCAGGCCACCACCGGCGTGATCACGGACCCGGCGCGGGTCTCGTAGTCGTCCAGCAGCCCGAGCACCGACTCCGGCGGCAGTCGCATCCCGATCTCCGCGGCAAGCGCCCGGCGACCCGCGTCGGGTGCTGACTCGCGAGGATTGATGCGCCCGCCCGGTAGCACGTACTGACCTGTGTACTCACGCAGTACGGCGACGTGCTGGGTGAGCAGCACTGCAGGGCTACTGCCGCCAGTGACGACGGTGATGACCACCGCGGCCCGCAGGGACCCGCTCCGCCTGGACCCCCACCGCCTGATGCCGCGCCGGGGGAACCGCCGCAGCGCATCGCGGATCTCTAGCTGGCTGCGATGCGCTTGTAGCGCGGCAATCTTGACGCCCGGGTGGTCCCGCCCGTCCACCACAGTGGTGATCTCCTCATCAGTCAGCGCGTCGGGGGAAGTCGTCCACTGAGGGCAACGCCCCAGCGTCCACCGCGGTCTGGGTCATCCTGCGGGACAAAGTCCAGCAACCCTAGTCATCGGCCACGGCGCGCCCAGCTCCGGTGCCACAGCAGGATGAGCTGCCCCGAACAGGGTGTGCTCAGCGGGGCAAGCTGTTCCAGAAGAGCAGTTCATATGCCTGCAGCAGCCTGGCAGCCCGGGCGATTCTGGCCGCGTCGACACCCTGCGCGAGCCCGGCGTCGATCACCTCAAGGCTGATCCGCTCCAGCTCGGTCGTCGGGCCAGCGAAATGCGCGAAGAAGGCGCAGTCCTCCTCGGTAAGCTGATAGGCACCGGGTAGGGCGTCGGCCATCCGCGCACAACAGCTGCCCCATGCCTGCAGGTTCACCAAGAACGCGCCCGCGACCTCGGCCGGCGTGCCATCTCGGGCCAGGCGAGCCACGTAGGACGGGTACACCTGGCAGCCTGGCACCGGCTCGTAGCCCTGGCATGCCGGACCGTCGAGCCCGACCGCGTGAGCGAACGCCTCCAGCGCCTGCAGGGCGACTCGTTCCCCAGCAACCATGCCCGTCAGATAACCATGGGCCGGGTCGGCGGCGAACCGCTGCGCGAGCATCTGGAAGCTGCGCACATCACTGGGGATGATCTGGAGTTGCTCGCCCGCGAAGGCGCGCAGGGCTGCTGCCGACAACCGCCCGGCCTCCAGGTCTGCCAGCCACGAGTTGCCCCTGATACGTACCTCGACGTCGGCCAAGTTCTTCCGGACCCGGGAGCACAGCGCTTGTGCATCCACTGGGACACGCCTCCCCTCCGACCGCCTCCCAAAACCGTCATAAGGAACCTAATGCACCTTCCCGGGTACCCGCGAACCGACATATGGAACCTACTGTAGGTTCCCGGCGCGAAAGGGTGACCGCGTAACCTGAACTAGGCAGGTAGCGGTGACCACACCTAGGCGCAGTCGGCTGCGATGAGCGGCACTCAAGATCAGGTCAGGGGTCTGTGCGAGCATTCGCGCCAGCTCGGCACAAGCCGTTAAACACAGTGATAACGGCTTGGTAATCCGCTGAGGTAACCTGCGAGTGACCGCAGATGGGTGCTTGGCGTCCCGATGCGTGTACCAGCTGCAATCGAGACGACCGGAGGCGCTCATGGCAGCCACCTACCTGCCTGCAGGATCGACCCCGCGCTCGCGTGACCTACTTGCAGGATCGAGCCACCGTCACAGTAGACGTCCGCCAGCAGGTCTGTACGACCCCGCCTACGAGCACGACGCCTGTGGCGTGGCCTTCGTGGCCGACCTCGCCGGGCACCGCGATCACGGCATCGTGCAGAAGGCTCTCACTGCGCTGCGCAACCTCGAACACCGGGGTGCCCGGGGCGGGGAGCCCGACACCGGTGACGGCGCCGGCATCCTGTTCCAGGTCCCCGATGGCTTCTTTCGGGACGTCGTCGACTTCGTGCTGCCCGAGCCGGGTGAGTACGCAGTCGGCATTGCCTTTCTGCCGGCAGACGACTCCGAGGCGATGGCGGCCATCAAGACTATCGAGGGAATCGCGGCCGAGGAGGGCCTGCAAGTGCTGGGCTGGCGGGAGCTGCCGGTCAACCCCGCGGGAGTCGGCCCCACGGCCCGCTCGGTAATGCCCAGCTTCCGGCAACTGTTCCTGGCGTCAGCCGACCCAATGGAGGGCGCCAAGCCCCTGACCGGGCTGGAACTGGAGCGCCGCGCGTACTGCGTGCGCAAGCGCGCTGAGCGCGATGTCGACGTCTACTTCCCGAGCCTGTCCGGGCGCACGATCGTCTACAAAGGAATGCTCACCGAGGAACAGCTGGTGAGTTTCTACCCGGACCTGTCCGACGAGCGGGTCACCAGCTCGCTGGCGCTGGTGCACTCCCGGTTCTCCACCAATACCTTCCCGTCGTGGCCGCTGGCGCACCCGTACCGCTTCGTGGCACACAACGGCGAGATCAACACCCTGCGCGGCAACCGGAACTGGATGCACGCGCGGGAGAGCCAGCTCGCCACCGACCTCATCCCCGGCGACCTGGACCGGATCTACCCGATCGTTACCCCCGAGGCCAGCGACTCCGCGTCCTTCGACGAGGTCCTCGAGCTGCTGCACCTGGGCGGCCGTTCGATGCCGCACGCGGTGCTGATGATGATCCCGGAGGCGTGGGAGAACCACGACGAGATGGACCCCGCTCGCCGAGCGTTCTATGAGTTCCACTCCACGCTCATGGAGCCATGGGACGGCCCCGCGCTGGTCGCGTTTACCGACGGCACCGTGATCGGCGCGGTGCTGGACCGCAACGGTCTGCGCCCAGCCCGGTACTGGGTCACCGAGGACGGCCTGGTGGTGTTGGCCAGCGAGGTCGGGGTGCTCGACATCGACCCCGCCACCGTGGTGCGCAAGGGCCGGCTGGAGCCCGGGCGGATGTTCCTCGCCGACACCGCGGCCGGCCGGATCGTGGGTGATGACGAGATCAAGGGCCTACTCGCCGCCGAGTATCCCTACGCCGACTGGGTCGCGCGCGGCCTGACCCGGCTGGAGGACCTACCCGAGCGCGAATGCGAGGCGCTCACCCACGCCTCGCTGGTGCACCGCCAGCAGGCGATGGGTTACACCCAGGAAGAGCTGGGGGTGCTGCTCGCGCCGATGGCCATCACCGGCGTGGAGCCGATCGGATCGATGGGCAACGACGCCCCGCTGGCGCCGTTCTCGCAGCAGTCCCGGCAGCTGTTCGACTACTTCAGCCAGCTGTTCGCCCAGGTCACCAACCCGCCGCTGGACGCGATCCGGGAGGAACTGGTGACCTCGCTGGAGGCGCAGCTCGGCGCCGAGCCCAACTTGCTGGTGGCCGGCGCCGACTCCTGCCGGCGGCTCGTGCTGCCGTTTCCGGTGCTGGACAACGACGAACTCGCCAAGATCATCCATGTCAACGCCGATGGCGACCGGCCGGAGTACCAAGCATTTACCGTCAGGGGCCGCTATGACGTGCGCGGTGGCGGTGCGGCGCTGGTTCGCCGGCTCGACGAGATCCGCGCCGAGGTCTCCGCCGCGGTCCGCGACGGGGCACGGCTGATCGTGCTGGCAGGCCGGGGCCTCGACGCCGAGCATGCGCCGATCCCGTCCCTGCTGCTCACCGGCGCGGTGCATCACCACCTGGTGCGGGAGAAGACCCGCACCCAGGTCGGCCTGGTCGTCGAGGCCGCTGACGCCCGCGAGGTGCACCACATCGCGCTGCTGATCGGTTACGGTGCCGTGGCGGTCAATCCTTACCTGGCGATGGCCACTGTGGAGGACCTCGCCGAGCGGGGCATGCTGAACGGAGTCGACGCCAAGACCGCCACCCGCAACCTGATCAAGGCGCTGGGCAAGGGCGTCCGCAAGACGATGTCCAAGATGGGCGTGTCCACCGTGGCCTCCTACACCGGCGCGCAGATCTTCGAGGCGATCGGGCTGGGGCCCGAGGTCATCGACTCCTGCTTCACCGGCACCACCTCCCGTCTCGGCGGGGTCGGGTTCGACACACTGGCCGACGAGGTCGCGATGCGCCACCGCCGTGCCTACCCGCCCGGCGGAGTACACCCCCCGCACCGGGAGCTCGCGATCGGCGGGGACTACCAATGGCGCCGCGAGGGCGAGGCGCACGTCTTCAGCCCCCAGACGGTGTTCAAGCTGCAGCACTCCACCAGGGCGGGCCGATACGACGTCTTCAAGGAGTACACCCGGCTCGTCGACGACCAGTCACAGCGCCTAATGACCCTGCGCGGCCTGTTCAGCTTCCGCGAGGGTGTGCGCGCTCCGGTACCGATTGACGAAGTCGAGCCAGTAACGTCCATAGTCAAGCGGTTCGCGACGGGCGCCATGTCCTATGGGTCCATCTCCAAGGAGATGCACGAGTTGCTGGCGATCGCGATGAACCGGCTCGGCGGCAAGTCCAACACCGGGGAGGGCGGCGAGGACGCCGACCGCTACACTCCCGACGCCAACGGGGACCTGCGCCGCTCGGCGGTCAAGCAGGTGGCTGCCGGGCGGTTCGGCGTGACCAGTGAATACTTAGTCAACGCCGATGACCTGCAGATCAAGATCTCGCAGGGGGCCAAACCCGGGGAGGGCGGGCAGCTGCCCGGCACCAAGGTGTACCCGTGGATCGCCAAGACCCGGTACTCCACCCCGGGCGTCGGGCTGATCTCACCGCCGCCGCACCACGACATCTACTCCATCGAGGACATCAAGCAACTGATCCATGACCTGAAGAACGCCAACCCGAGGGCCCGCGTGCACGTCAAGCTGGTGTCCGAGGTCGGGGTCGGCACGGTGGCCGCCGGGGTGGCCAAGGCGTACTCCGACGTGGTGCTCATCTCCGGGCACGACGGCGGCACCGGGGCCTCGCCGTTGTCCTCAATCAAGCATGCCGGCACGCCCTGGGAGCTGGGCCTGGCCGAGACCCAACAGACACTGATCGCCAACAAGCTGCGGGACCGGATTGTCGTGCAGACCGACGGCCAGCTCAAGACCGGTCGCGACGTCATGATCGCGGCGCTGCTGGGTGCCGAGGAGTATGGCTTCGCCACCGCCCCGTTGGTGGTCTCGGGCTGCATCATGATGCGGGTCTGCCACCTGGACACCTGCCCGGTGGGAGTAGCCACCCAGAACCCGGTGCTGCGCGCGAAGTTCACCGGCAAGGCCGAGTACGTGGTCAACTTCTTCGAGTTCGTCGCCCAGGAGGTGCGCGAGCATCTCGCGGCGCTGGGATTCCGCACTCTCGAGGAAGCAATCGGGCGCACCGAGGTGCTGGATACCCGCTCGGCGATTGACCACTGGAAGGCCGCCGGGTTGGACCTTTCACCGATCCTGCACGTCCCCCAGAACACCGGCGACACCCCTCGACACCGCACCGTGGAGCAGGACCACGGGCTGGACAAGGCACTGGACAACACGCTCATCGCACTCGCCGAGGGTGCGCTGGCCGACGGTGAACCGGTGCGGCTGGAGCTGCCGGTGCGCAACGTCAACCGCACGGTGGGCACCATGCTCGGCTACCAGCTGACCCGCCGCTGGGGTGGTGACGGGCTGCCCGACAACGCCATCGACATCACGCTGACCGGATCGGCAGGCCAGTCCTTAGGGGCGTTCCTGCCACGCGGGATCACCCTGCGGCTGGTCGGTGACGCCAACGACTACGTCGGCAAGGGCCTGTCCGGCGGACGGATCACTGTCCGCCCACACCCCGATGCCCAGTTCACTGCGGAACACAACATCATCGCGGGCAACGTGATCCTCTATGGAGCCACCTCGGGGGAGATGTTCCTGCGCGGGATGGTCGGGGAGCGGTTCTGCGTGCGCAACTCCGGGGCGCTGGCCGTCGTGGAGGGCGTCGGGGACCACGGCTGCGAGTACATGACCGGCGGCCGGGTGGTGGTGCTCGGGCCGACCGGGCGCAACTTCGCGGCCGGAATGTCCGGCGGGATCGCCTATGTGCTAGATCTGGCTGTCTGGCGGGTCAATCAGGAGATGGTCGACCTGGACCAGCTGGATGACGAGGACCGCAAGTTCCTGGCCGACGCGGTGGCGCGGCACCACGCCGAGACCGGGTCTGCGGTGGCGCACGCGCTGCTGTCGAACTGGGACACTGCGGTCGAGCGGTTCGGCAAGATCATGCCCAAGGACTTCAAGCGGGTATTGGCCGCCCAGGAGGCGGCACAGCGCGACGGCCGGGACGTCAACGAAGCCATCATGGAGGCGGCCCATGGCTGATCCCAAAGGTTTCCTCACCACTGGCCGGCAGGACCCGCCGCGCCGCCCGGTCGACCTGCGGCTGCGTGACTGGCGCGAGGTCTATGAAGACTTCAACCGGGACGCGGTGGAGAAGCAGGCCGGCCGGTGCATGAATTGCGGGATCCCGTTCTGCCACCTCGGTTGCCCGCTGGGCAACCTGATCCCGGAGTGGAACCATCTGGTGTGGCGGCAGGACTGGGCCGACGCTGCCGAGCGGTTGCACGCCACCAACAACTTCCCCGAGTTCACCGGGACGCTGTGCCCGGCGCCGTGCGAGACGGCCTGCGTGCTGGCCATCAACGACGACGCGGTGACCATCAAGCAGGTTGAGATCGAGATCATCGACCGAGCCTGGGAAGAGGGCTGGGTGCACCCGCTTCCACCTGCGGTTCGTACGGGCAGGAAAGTCGCCGTAGTCGGGTCCGGCCCGGCTGGGCTAGCCGCCGCCCAGCAGCTGACTCGGGTCGGGCACGACGTGGTGGTCTACGAGCGCGCGGACCGCATCGGCGGGTTGCTGCGCTACGGCATCCCCGAGTTCAAGATGGCCAAGCACCGGCTGGACCGCAGGCTGGACCAGATGCGCGCCGAGGGCACCGAGTTCCGGGCTGGCGTCGACGTCGGGGACGACATCACGGCTGACGAGCTGCGTGCCGGGTTCGATGCGGTGGTGCTCGCCGGTGGTGCCACTGCGTGGCGGGACCTGCCAGTGCCCGGTCGCGAACTGGCCGGCATCTACCAAGCCATGGAATATCTGCCCCCGTCCAACCGGGTGCAGGAGGGCGACCTGGCACGGTCCCCGATCGACGCCGAGGGCAAACACGTGGTGATCATCGGCGGGGGCGACACCGGAGCCGACTGCCTAGGCACAGCGCACCGCCAGGGTGCGGCCTCGGTCACCCAGCTGGAGATCCTGCCGACCCCGCCGGAGCACCGTCCGCAGACGCAGCCCTGGCCCACCTACCCGATGGTCTACCGGGTCTCCTCGGCCCACGAGGAGGGCGGCGAGCGGCTGTTCTCGGTGGGCACCCAGCAGTTCCTCGATGACGGGGAAGGACGCGTGCGGGCGCTGCGGTTGGTCGAGGTCGTCTCCGAAGACCGCACGTTCGTGCCGGTGGAGGGAAGCGAACGGGACCTGCCCTGTGATCTGGTGCTGCTGGCGATGGGCTTCGTCGGGCCGGGGAAGGGCAAGCTGCTCGACGGCCTGGGCGTCGACTTCGACGCCCGCGGCAACGTCGCCCGCGACGCGGTTTTCATGACCAGCGTGCCGGGCGTGTTCGTCGCCGGAGACATGGGCCGTGGGCAGTCTCTGATCGTCTGGGCCATCGCCGAGGGCCGCTCCGCCGCCGCCGGTGTGGACCACTACCTCACTGGCCGCGACGTCCTACCCGTGTCCATCGCCCCCACCGAGCGACCCTTGGCCTAGCGGCCCCCGTGAGTGGCGATGCGAGTCG
>DASYIL010000148.1:0-23474 GCA_035997545.1 Pseudonocardiaceae bacterium | reverse complement strand
CCTTGGAGTGCACCTCAAGGATGGCCCGACGACCTTGGATATCCGGCGCGGAGACCGGGATCTGCCGGTCGAAGCGGCCCGGCCGAAGCAACGCCGGGTCCAGGATGTCCGGGCGGTTGGTCGCGGCGATGAGGATGATGCCGCCGCGGGCGTCGAAGCCGTCCATCTCGACCAGCAGTTGGTTGAGGGTCTGCTCGCGCTCGTCATGCCCGCCGCCGAGGCCAGCGCCGCGCTGCCGGCCCACCGCGTCGATCTCGTCGACGAAGACGATGCACGGGGAGTTCTGCTTGGCCTGTTCGAAGAGATCCCGCACCCTCGAGGCACCGACGCCGACGAACATCTCCACGAAGTCCGAGCCGGAGATCGAGTAGAACGGCACACCCGCCTCGCCGGCTACGGCACGGGCCAACAGGGTCTTGCCGGTGCCGGGCGGACCGTAGAGCAGCACGCCCTTGGGAATCTTGGCGCCGAGCGCCTGGTAGCGGCCGGGGTTGGCGAGGAAGTCCTTGATCTCCTCCAGTTCCTCGACGGCCTCCTCCGCGCCCGCGACGTCGGAGAAGGTCGTCTTGGGCATGTCCTTGGTCAGCTGCTTGGCCTTGGACTTACCGAAGTTGAGCACCCGGTTTCCGCCACCCTGGGCGTTGTTCATCATCCACAGCACCAGCAGGAGCAGCAGACCCACCGGAATCAGGTAGATCAATATCTGGAACAGCAGGGATTGCTGAGTGACCTTGGTGTCCCAGCCACCCGGGATCTGCGCCTCCAGCAGCTTCTTGGTGAACAGGTCGGTGCTCTGCGCCGGATACTGGGTGAGGAGCTTGGTTCCCTTGCCCTCCAACGGCTTGTTCAGCGTGAGACGGAGCCGCTGCTCCTTGTCCTCAAGCGTCGCCTCCTTGACGTTGTGCGCGCTGAGCTGATCATATGCCTGCTGAGTAGTGACCTGGCTGTACCCGCGGGTGTCGTCGAGCAGGATGCCGAAGGCGTAGTAGAGCAGCAACCCAGCCACGACCCACAGCAACGGGTTGCGGAGTAGTTTCTTGCGATCCATTCGGTTACGGCCCTCGGCGGCCTCGACCCTCCTGAGCTGGCATCGGGCGATGGTGATCCACCATCGAAGGACAGCAGAGCACTCCCGTTCGGCTCACCCTACCGTCCCGGCCCGCCCGCCGGTCCCGGGAAGAACCGGAGCAGACAGTACGTCAACGGAAGACCCCCCTGCAGTGTTCCCTGGGCGCCCAGCTTTACACCTCAGCTGTACAAACGGCCGTACCCGGCTTACACCACGAGCGGACACTCGGGGAACCGCTAGTAGGCGTAGACCTTGGGGTCGAGGGTGCCAATATAGGGCAGGTCGCGGTAGCGCTCTCCGTAGTCCAAGCCGTAGCCGACGACGAACTCGTCGGGGATGTCAAACCCGATGTAGCGCACCGGCACGTCAACCGTGACCGCATCCGGTTTGCGGAGCAGCGTGCACACCTCCAGCGAGGCAGGTCGGCGCAACGCGAGGTTGCGCAGCAGCCAGGACAGGGTCAGACCCGAGTCGATGATGTCCTCGACAATGAGCACGTTACGGCCGACGATATCGCGATCGAGGTCCTTGAGGATTCGTACAACACCCGAGGATGAGGTCGCCGAGCCGTATGAGGACACCGCCATGAACTCCAGCTGCACCGGGATCGGCAGCGCCCGGGCGAAGTCGGTCATGAACATCACTGCGCCCTTGAGCACGCCGACGAGTAGCAGGTCGCCGGCGCCGTGCTCGGCCCGGAAGTCGGCCGCCACCTGCTCGGCGAGCTCCGCATTGCGGCACCGGATCTGCTCCTCGGTGACGAGCACGGATGCGATGTCACCCGAATACACGACGGGGAGCCCCCCTTCGGGGTCAGGAGAGGTGCAGCTTCCCATGAGCCCGAAACACCTCGACATCGCCCGGCAACCACACCGCCCCCTGGCCCGACCACCGGCCGATGAGGTCGTCGGCGGCGCGAAGGTGGGCATCAGTCAGCTCCGCGACTCCGGCGTCGAGCAGCCAGCGACGCAGCACCCGGCGGCGCAGCGCGGCCGGCGCCTGCGCCAGTGCCGTGACGTCCAACCCAGCGACGTCCAACCCAGCGACGTCCTGGACAGTGCACCGCCGCGCCTGCGCCAGCAGCGCGCCAGCCTGCCCGTCGAGCAGGTCGAGATCCTCCTGCAGTTGCCCGGCGGTGCGGGCCAGGGCCTCGGCTACCCCACCGCCGAGCACATCCTCCAGCAGCGGCAGCACCTCGGTGCGTAGCCGCGCCCGACGGAATCGGGGGTCGGAATTGTGCGGGTCAGCCCACGGGGCCAGCTCCAGCGCGTCGCAGGCCGCGGCGGTGACAGCCCGGCGCACACCCAGCAACGGGCGACCCCAGGGCCGGTCAAGCTCCCGCATTCCCGCCACCGACCGGGGTCCGGAGCCCCGCCCCAACCCCAGCAGGACAGTCTCAGCCTGATCGTCCAGGGTATGTCCGAGCAGCACCAGCGCCCCAGCCGGCGCGGCTACCCGCAGCGCCGCGTACCGAGCCCGGCGGGCGGCCGCCTCCGGACCACCTGGACCGTCCACGGCGATCTGCAGGATCTGCACCGCGGTGCAGCCGAGCCGGCGTAGCGCCTGGCCGGCGGTGTGCGCCACGGTCCGGGAGTCCGGCTGTAGCTGGTGGTCAACGACCAGGCCGTGCACCGTCAGGCCAAGCCGCCCGGCGCAGTGCACGGTCGCCGCGGCCAGCGCTAGTGAGTCGGCGCCGCCGGAGCAGGCCACTGCGACCGCCTCCCCGCTGTGATGCGCGGCCAGGAACCGGCGGACCGCGGCGCGTACCTCGCTGACCGCAGGGTGCGGCGATCCGCGCCTGCGACCAGAATCAGGGCTCAGGACATTCGATACAGCCACGCCGCCGGATCGGCGATCTCGGCGCGAGTGGGGAGCGTCTCGGGCGAGGTCCACACTGCATTGAACCCGTTCATGCCAATCGCATCCACCACATGCCGGGTGAACGCCGCGCCCTCGGCGTACTGGCGCAGCTTGGCGTCGATGCCCAGCAACGCCCGAAGCACCCGCTCAGCGAGGCCGCCACCTTGCCGGCGGGCAGTGAACCGCTGGCGGATCAGCCGCACCGAGGGCACCACCGACGGTCCGACGGCGTCCATCACGTGGTCGGCGTGGCCCTCCAGCAGGGTGGCCAGGGCGAGCAGCCGGTCCAGCACCGCCCGCTGCTCGGGGCCCTGCAGCAGAGTCAGCACGCCCAGCGCATCCGACGCCTCCCCACGCCGCCGGGCGCCGCGCAGCGCCGCGGGCAGCCTGCCGACCATCTTGGTCACGGTCTCCGGGTCCTCCGCGGCGGCGACGAATGCCTGCACTTGGCTGGCGAAATGTTCACGCAGCCATGGCACGGCGTTGAACTGCAGCCGGTGCGTGGCCTCATGCAGGCACACCCACATCCGGAATTCGACGGTCGGGACGTCCAGCATCGCCCCCACGGTGATCACGTTGGGGGCAACGAGCAGCAGCCGCCCCGGGTCTTCGGACGGCCCCCCGAACGGGTCGTACTGCCCGAGCACCCGGGACCCGAGGAACGCCAGCGCGACCCCAGTCTGCACACCAGCGGTGGTGGCCAGCACGCGGCGGGCCCGCCCCTCGGGAACCCGGTAGGTGGCCAGCAGCCGCGACAGCCCTTCGGTTGCGGCGACCACCCATCCCGGGCGATCCACCACATCGGCGGGACGCGGCGGGCGGCCGTCATTCAGCCCGGTCAGCTCCCGCACGTGCTGCTCCGCGGTGACCGACAGCGCGCGCAACTGGCGCACCGCCGCCGCCGCCTCTTCAGCGGGCAGCACAGGTCCGGCCGACAGCAGGCGTTGAGCGGTGACCGCCGCGATAGCCCAGTCGATCGGGGAACCGGCGGGGACGGGCGGACTGTCCCCGGATGCCTGCGGTGTGTCCAGCGCGGGATATCCCATAGTCACGAAGGTAACCCGGACTAGCGACAACCGCAGGACCGTAACTGCGCGGCCAAGGCGTCCAGCCGCGGGCGAACCGACACTGGATCGGGCCCGTTGGACAGCAGGGCGAACACCAGTACCCGCCCTTCGGCGTCCAGCACGGTGCCGGCGAGGCTGTTGACGCCTGTCAGGGTGCCCGTTTTGGCTCGTACCCAGCCCCGGCCGTCGGCCGTCGGCCCGTCGTAGCGGTCTGCCAGCGTGCCGCTGCTTCCGGCCACCGGGAGCCCCACCAGCATCGGTCGCAGTGCGGCGGTCCGCTGCTGGGCTTCGTCGGGGGCGGCCGCCGCACCCAGCAGGTCGGTGAGCAGCGTCGCCGGCACCGCGTCCTGGACCGACAGCCCGCTGCCATCCATCAGGGTGGCGCGGCTGACGTCGAATCCGTGGTCACGCAGCACCGTGAGTATCGCCTGCGTTGCCCCGGCGAATGATGGCTTCGCGCCGGTCGCCCGTGCCACCTCGCGGGCCAACGCCTCGGCGAGCACGTTGTCTGACCTGCTCAGCGCCGTGGCGATCAGGTCCTGCACCGGCGGGGACGACACGTCGCCGAGCACCGCTGCCCCGGGCGGGGCACTGCCCACCGTCACGGTGTCGGGGTCGGCCCCGAGCCGGCGGGCTAGTACCGTCGCAGCAGCGATCGCCGGCTTCACGGCTCGCGGCGAGATGTCCTGGGTGGGATCGGCGCGGCCCCCGTCGAGCATCACCGGCTCGATCGGCGCAATGTACCCCGCGGCCACATCGGCGGGAGACCAGCCCGGCGCCATCGCAGTCCCAGCGTAACGGTTGACGTCGACCAGGACGCGATGCACCGGGCCGGGTGCGGCCGCGCGCACCTGACCGACCAGGTCAACCAGCCGTGCGGCACCGGGGTACACGGTCACCGTGCCGGGGTTCGCCGCGGACAGCGTCGGGTCGCCGCCGCCGAGCAGCACGACGGTGCCCGGCTCGGAGCCGGCCACCACGGTGGTGTGCAGCCGCGCCTGGTGGTCCAGCGCGAGCAGGGCGGCCGCACAGGTGAGCAGCTTGGCGGTCGATCCGGGCACCAGCGCCGCGGCCGGGTTCCGCTGCCAGAGCACCGTGCCGGTCGCCGGGTCGACCACTTGCCCGGACAGCGTGCCCAACCCGCCGTTCTTCACCAGGGGGTCGAGGACGGCGCCGACCCCCGAGCTGGTCGGCCCCAGACCACCGACGGCAGCCGGACGCAGCGCCGGATGTGGGATCACCGGCGCCGGTGGTGGCGCAATCGCCGCGACCACACCGGCCGCAACGAGGTGCTTGGCTAGTGCCGGAACGCCGATCCCGACGCCCGCCGCGAGCGCGAGGACGGCGGCGACCACTGCGATCCGCTTGCCGTGCTGGGCTGGCAGGTGCAGCGAGGTACCGATCCGGCTACCAAGTCCCGGCACTGGCCGTCAGCTCCGGGGTGGGTCCGCTGCCGGCCGGCCGCACCAGTTCGCCTCGTAAGCAGCGGTGAAGCGGTCGATCAGATCGGCGAACTGGACGCGCTCGGTCGGCCGCCACGAGTCGATGATCGCCGCGATCCGGTCGTCGCGACGCTGCCGGGCTTCCGCGAGCAGCGCTTTGCCGGCATCGGTGATGGCTAGCAGCGACGCGCGCCCGTCACCGGGATCAGCGCGCCGCTCCAGCAACCCGATACTGACAAGATGAGCGGCCTGCCTGCTGACTGTGGACGGGTCGGAGTACACCGCGGCAGCGAGCGTGGTGACCCGCGACGGCCCGACGCTGACCAGCGTGTGGAGCAGCAGAAAAGACGGGCGGTCAAGTTCCTGCCCGCGGGCGACGGCGGCGCGCTCGATCAGCCGGATCAGCTGGGCAAGCCCAGTGCCGATCCGGCCCGCGACCCTGAGGTCATCGGCCACCGCCGGCGGACCAGACATCGAAACCACCTTCACTGCATGTCACACGCAAGTACTTAACACAAAAGAGCCTTCCCGCCACGCCCCGCACAGGCAAGGACTCCTACCCTATTTGGCGAGCTCAACGGGGTGAGCGCAGGCCCTGACACGCATGCCCAAACCCGCATTCAGCGGGCTCAGCGGGGCTATTCGCCGGAGCCGAACTGGGCGAGCAACGCCAGCAGCCGCATGCGGACGCCGCTGCGGCGGGTCGGCCCCACGTCGTTGCCGAGCGCAGGCGTTCCCAGTGGCGGCGTGCTTCTGCACGCTCGTCGGCCAGCCTGCGCAGCCTCTCTCACCCGTCCAGGATCTCAAGCCTCGCCCGGGAGGGCCGGTGCACATGAACCATTCCTGTGGTATTCCCGTGGTACGCGCACCTGGGGAGGTATCCGATGACCACCGCAAGTCACGTGACGCCCGATACGGTGCGTAGTCTGATCCCCGCGCGGATCGACCGGTTGCCTTGGTCGCCGTTTCATACCCGGATGGTGGTCGCGCTCGGGGTGGCGTGGATCCTCGACGGCCTCGAGATCACGGTCGCGAGCGCTATCGCGGACATCCTGAACAAACCCGAGACGCTCAACCTGTCCTCGACCGCGATCGGGTTCGTTGCGACGGTATACCTGGCCGGCGAAGTGGTCGGCGCGCTCGTTTTCGGCCGGATGTCGGACAGGTTGGGTCGCCGCAACCTCTTCATGCTCACGCTGGGCGTTTACATGGTCGGCAGCGGTCTCACCGCGCTGACCCTGGGCAACAGCGCCGGCTGGATCGTGTTCCTGTACGTGACCCGCTTCATCGCCGGCATGGGCATCGGAGGGGAATACGCAGCGATCCACTCCGCGATCGACGAGCTGATCCCGGCCCGCTACCGCGGCCGGGTCGACATCGCGGTCAGCGGCACATACTGGGCGGGCGCGGTCCTCGGCACACTCGGCACGTTCATCCTACTGAACGTGATGGACCCCAGCATCGGCTGGCGGATCGGTTTCCTCATCGGCCCGGTGCTGGGTCTGGTGATACTGCTGGTGCGGCGCAACCTGCCGGAAAGCCCCCGATGGCAGATCATGAACGGTCGTGAGGAGGCCGCCGAAAAGTCGATCTCCTACATCGAGCACGAGGTGGAGAAGTCCAGGCCGACGCTGCCACCGGTCGACCAGAGCAAAGCGATCGATCTGCGACCCACCAACCAGATCGGTTATCTCGCACTGACCCGGGTGTTGTTCCGCGAGTACCCGAGCCGGGCCGTGCTCGGTGCGTCGCTGATGATCAGCCAGTCATTCTTGTTCAACGCCATCTTCTTCACCTACACCCTGGTACTTGGCAAGTTCTACGGGGTGCCCTCGACGTCGACGCCGCTGTTCCTCATCGCCTTCGCCGTCGGCAACCTGCTCGGTCCGCTGGCCATCGGGCACTTGTTCGACACGATCGGTCGCAAGACGATGATCGCCGGCACGTACATCACCTCCGGCGTCCTGCTTGGTGTCACGGCCTTTCTGTTCAACGCCGGGTTGCTCACTGCGATGACCCAGACGATCTGCTGGTGTGTGATCTTCTTCTTCGCCTCAGCGGGTGCCAGCGCTGCGTACCTCACGGTCAGCGAGATCTTCCCGCTCGAGGTGCGGGCGAAGGCGATCGCGGTGTTCTTCGCCATTGCACAGTGCTTCGGTGCGCTCGGTCCGGTTATTTACGGCGCACTCATCGGTGACGGCACGCAGCCTTTCAGGCTGTTCCTCGGTTACCTGCTCGGCGCGCTCGTGATGATCGGCGGCGGGCTGGTCGCAGTGTTCTTCGGGGTGGCCGCCGAACGCCGGTCGCTCGAGGATGTCGCTGCACCGCTGGCCGCGACCGGTCGCGGCCGCACTGGCACCACCCAGGCCGAAGGGGCGGCCTCGCCACTGTCCAGCTGACGGCTCATGCCAGCTGATGGCTCACGCCAGCCACCACAGCAGCACCGGCATGATCACCACGGTCGCCGCAACAATCAACAGCACCCAGCCCAGCATGCGCCCCGGGTCTGACACGCTCGGTCGCACCCGCAGACCACCATGCGGGTACAGATCGAGCTCGAAGCAGCCAGTGAGAGCGCTGTTGCTTTCGGTCCGCGGCCGCGGTAGACCTTCGTCCTCGCGACCCGACGACGGGGTGAGCTGGTGGGCCATGAGACAGACCCTACGAAGAACGTGGTTACCGCCCGGTCCGAGATCGGTTAGCTGAGGGCAAAATCCGAGCCGGTCCGCCCAGCCAGAACGCTCGCCGAGACTCTGCCCGAGAGCTACGGGCGGCCTCCCCGTTCACCACAGGCCGCCACAGCGCGCTGGCGTCGCGTACCGCAGGTTTGCCCGGTATGACCTGTTTGCAAAGTTTTGGCAAACGAGGGGTCAAGGAGTGTAGCGGCAGAGGTAGTTTCGGCGAGGTAACACGGTCCTCCCGGCCCACATGGAGGGACCAACGAGGAGGAGTGATGATCGAGCCGGACCACATCGAGTTCGACCTGCCGCAGCTGGACCGCACGGATGACCCGCGGGGTGGGGCCGTTGCCTGGGCGCTGCTCGCGGTGGGTGCGGCGCTGGCCGTCGGCATCCTGCTGGCGGCGATCTGGGTGATCAGTCTCTGAGCAACCAGCGCGGACGCGGTTCCGGTAACTGCACGGTTCGGGCAAGTGCGCACCGCGCGCCCCCAACGCCGCCACGGCGGGAGCTTTCCGCGTCAACCGCTTGCCGTCATACTGATCATCGGCAGTTCCCGGACGCTAGCGACGCTTGTCGCTAGGAAAGGGTCCAGCGCGGCCGTGACTTGGGCGGCGAGATCGACCACGGGAGGCAACGTGACCGTCCGCGAGGCCATCGAAGAACTCCGTGCCGCTGCGGAGCGAACACCCCTAGGTCTCGACGTCGAGCTGAGGGTCTCGCTGTGCGACGGCTCCGGCATCGACGAGAGCACCGAGCTGGAGATCGACCACTTCGCCCGAGTCTCCCGCGAGTCCGGCGGAGTGCATTCATGGTATGTCGGAGTGAAGGGGCATCCGCACCGTGATCAGGAGCAGGGCCGGACGACTCGCATGCCCGGCGTCGCAAACGAGGCGGAAGACTATCTCAAGAAGTGGACAGAAGAGCAGGGGTGAACCGGTGCCGGCTGGATCGGCCGCATGCTCAGGTGCTCCGTGGGGCGTATACGTTCTCGCATAGATTGTCCGCAGTCGCGGTGACCCGGTCCTGGTCGTTTCGTCGCTCGGCCCTATTCCCGCGGACACATATCGTTCCGGATGCGTCCACGCCCAGGTTTTCCAGGGCCGTTCTGCGAACCAGATCGCGACTACGAATCCGGTACATACCCGCCGTCCTCTTCACACCTAGCCGCTTGGCCCACCACCGGTCCAGATAGACCCAGTGATCGGGGCGATGACGTCGATTCGTATCGCGCGACATTAGGTGCTCCTTCAGCATGGTAGTGCCAAATATGCGACTGCGCGACGCTGCGACTGATGAATAAACGTAACCGAGGCGCTCTGCACTCCGCAAGGATCTTTGGCGGTAACGACCATCACATGGCTCACGTCACACTGTAGTGCAGATCACATCGTTTCACGGGATACCGCCTGATCGTGGGGTTCACCTAACGTGATGTTTGCAGCTCAGCGGGATCTCTCACTCAGCAGAGTGAGTGCACATTGCGCCAGTGTCGGGTGAACTTTTTCGAAATCCTTATGTCCGATTCTCGGGCCGAGCTCGGGGGTCGGCGCGCGCGACCTACAGTTCTGCGGACGGCTGACCGGTCACGCCGGCAGGCGTCACGATCGGCCATCGGGCGGCGCACCGAGAGCGCCGGCGGGAGGCTCGCAGCAGAGGAGTTCCTGGTGCGCACGCCAGAGCTCCCGGCACGCGTCATGGAGATCATTCTGCGCCACCTCGAGAGCCTCGACAGGCGCGGGTGTGGCAACCCAACGGCCTCGGACCGGCTCGACCACCGTCAACGCTTCAAGAGCGTGTGAGGTATTGCGCAAGCGCTGATGGGCCTGATGAAGCCGCTGGCGTTGCTCCGCCGAGAGCTCCTCTGGCTTACGTCTGGCCTCCACGTCTCACCCTCCGAGCTGCCGATTCCCTGTGGGTCTGAACGGTAAACCACCCGCGGGGAGACCGAGCGAGAAGTCGTGGCGCCACGATGGCGTGCAGGCGGTTGCGGTGCCCGCCTCGTCCGAAAGGGAGCCTTCGATGATCGACCCAGCCCACCTCGACATCACCAGTGACCCGCCCAGGCCAGCGGCCAGCACGGCGATCGGCCAGATGCTGGTCAGCAGCCGGTCGTTGGCCGAGTATCGAGCGATGTTCGCCCTCACCGAGAACGACCTGCGACAACGCATCCTGGACTGCCCAGGAGGTGCCTCGAGCTTCACCGCAGAGGTCGCCGCGGCGGGAGGCGACGCCATCGCCTGCGACCCGATCTACGCCACCGCCACACCGAGCGAGCTGGCCTGCCTCGCCCTCGCTGACGTCGACCGCGGCAACACCTACGTGCGCGGACACCCCGAGGAATACGTGTGGACCTTCTTCGCCGACCCCGACGCCCACCGGACCACCCGCCGGGCAGCCGCCGGGATGTTCGCCGCCCACCTGGCTACCGGTGTTGACCGCTACGTCCCGGCCGCCCTCCCGGAGTTGCCGTTCGACGACCGCGCGTTCAACCTGGTTCTGTGTTCACACTTGCTGTTCAGCTACGCCGATCGCCTCGATCTAGACTTCCACCACCGGGCCATCACCGAGTTGGTTCGAGTTTCCCGCAGCGAGGTGCGCGTCTATCCACTCGTCGCAGTCGGCGACGGCACCGCCTATCCGCGGCTCCAGCAGCTCCTGCACAACCTTGGCCGCGATGGGATACGCGCCCACACCACTGAGGTCAGCTACGAGTTCCAGCGCGGCGCGCGGCACATGCTGGTGTGCACCCGCAGCTGACCCACGATCAGGAAAGATCGCCAGCATGCGTCTGATCCGCGCAGCGCTCCCCACAGTCCTCGCCGCCGCGTCGGTGAGTCTGTTCGGCTGTTCCGCGGCCGGGCCACCAACCGCCGACAAGACCAGCCACAGCGAGTCCCTGCTGGTCCTGGTCGGGGTCGCCGCGCAGCGGGTGCAGCTCGCCGACACCGTCGCCGCCGCGAAATGGGGAACCAACGCCCCCATCAACGACCCAGCGCGGGAGAAGGCAGTGCTTGACACCGTGGCCACCCAATCGACGCAGCTAGGCATCGATCCGGTGGTCTCTCGGGCGGTTTTCACCGATCAGATCGAGGCGAACAAGGCCGTCCAATACGGGCTCCACTCGCAGTGGCGCGCACACCCAGGCCAGGCGCCCACCACCCGGCCCGATCTGGCACAGATCCGGCCGATCCTGAACCACATCACCGATCAGCTGCTTGCCGAATTGCAGGCGACTCAGCAGCTCCGGGCCGAACCCACCTGCGCCGTCCAGCTGACCGAAGCACGTCACCGCGTCGAACGCACCCGGCCTCTCGATCCGCTGCACGAAGGCGCCCTCGCTCGCGCGCTCACCTCGATCTGCCGCTAACCCTGCCGACTGTCAATTCTGTTAGGGTCGTATCGGTGGTTCTGAGTGACAACTCGCCGACATGAACGAAAGGCAGCCGCCCATGCGCCGCATGATATTGGTCAAATTTCTCACCGCCGCGGCAGGCGGACTGCTGCTCCTTGCTTCCAGTTGCACCGGCCCCCAGCCGGACAAGAACCCACCAGGTCAAGTCGGCAATTTCGCAGTCGACCGGCCGGGATCTGCCCAAGATCAGAAACAGGCGGGCGGCTGCCACACGTCAGACAAGAAGGATCCGTTCACCCTCACCTCAGCCACCAAGCCCGGCTCGTACGACCCGCTGTTAGGTAACGAGAAGCTCCCGCCTGCCATTCAAGTTGATACGAACCGCAACAGGGTGCTGGCGACGCGAATCGGAGTAGGAGTGCAGGTCTACGACCAGGACAGCGCGAACAGCAAGTGGGCGTTCCGCGAGCCTCAGGCGAACCTGTACGACGTCGAGACTGGGGTTCAGCATGGCATTCACTTCGCAGGCCCCTATTGGACTGACGCTGACGGCAGCAGAGTAAAGGCCAAGATTTCAGGGGAGGCGGACGCGCCCACCAGCAGCGAGAGGAATATCAAGTGGTTGCGACTGGAGACTGTCGAGAGATTCGGGAGCGACAATGACGTCCTCGGTCAGGTCACGTTCGTCCAGCGGGTACTCACCGACGGGGGCCAGCCACCATCGAAGTGGGAGCCCACCAAAGGCTGTGACACCCTGAGCGTTCCCTACACCGCGCTCTATGTCTTCTGGGGCGAGAAGGAACAGTGAGACAACCTATGCCAGGGTGACAAGGTCGGCATGTTCGAGCTACCCGCCCTGACGATCTGCCAGCGCTTCGCGAGCTGGAGCGTCTCGGAACGGCGCACCGTTCCGAGACCGCGGCATGACTGCGGTCGCCGACGACGAACCGCCATCCATCGCCGACCTCACCAGCTTTCAGGAGAAGGGACGCGCTTGGGTCATCGCCAACGACGAGGGCGAACCTGTGGCGTACCTTCCTTACTTACTACCAGGCTCGGGGGGCGTGTCGCGCTCTCGATCGGCGTGCAGGGTGCTAAGTAGGTTATTGAGGGTCTCGAACTGCGACTTCACAGCGCGCCGCAGCCGGACTATCACGATCAAGATCAAGCAGCAGATCGCGATGAACACGGACGCGCCGACAACCAGCGCAATGATGATCTGAGTATCACTCACCACCGCATCCTCTCAGTTCGTCCATCATGTACGGCTCAACGCGACCGTACGTGCCCAGGTGCTCGCCCTGACCGCGGCGCCGCGCGCGAGCGGGGTGCATCACCCGCGCGGAGCGGCCGGCGCCCGGCACGGCCCGCACCGCGCCAGCACAGCTGGCCCGGCTCCACGCCTGGCTGGCCGAGCACCCAACCTGGCACGACGTCGCGCTGTCCGGGACGGACCGCTGGGTCGACCTCATCCTGCGTTTTCGCTTCGACCACGTGAACAAAGAACGATGAGCACTCCAGCCAGCCAGCCCGGTAGCGATGATCTCGTTGTTGTCTGGAGGATGCCCGCTACCGACTCGAGGTGATCCGATCAACCAGTCAGCTCCGGCAAGCCACGGCAGCAAGCCGTCGAGGATTCGCTCGTGGCGTCCATGAAGCAGGTGGTCGTGTAGCCCAGGAGGCTGGCCCACACGACCCCAGGTGAGTGACACACACTGTGGGCGTCGGAAGTTGCCCGACGCCCACGTCTTGCGGACGTCGGGCAGCCGCCGGAGTGGTTCCAAGACGTCACGGCGCGTGGTGTCACCCCAGGGGTGCACCACATGACCGAGTCCATCGACCGGGGCGAGTCGCCCTATCTCCAGATCGCACGTCACTACCGGAAAAAGATCGAAAGCGGCGAGCTCCAGCCTGGCCAACTCCTACCGTCCGTCCGCGCGATGGCTGACCGGACTGCACGAGCACCGCGAACCTGACCAGCGCGAACCCCAGCTCAACGTCATTTCTGCGTTCCTGCTACCGCAGTGTGCGGCGCAGTGGGCCCGTGGCTCCCTCCTACCACTACCCTTGGACGCCATGAACGACTACCAGGGGTCAGCCGTCGTTGAAATCGACGGCGACACGCCCGAGATCCCCGTTAATATCCGCTTGAGCGCCAGACGCTCTGGCGGTAGAACCGACTGGTCCGGGACCATCCAGGCCAGGTCGAACGATGACCTGGCACGTCTGCGCAACCTGACACAAGGGCAAATCCGACTTCCCAGCAACCAGACGAGCAACTTCCTCGTCACCAACACCCCGTTCTCGTCCCGGTCCTCGTCCGAGCGGATCGAGATCATGGGAAACGGCTCTCCTCCACCATTCTGAGCCAGGCCGAACGCGTCCACCCGGCCGACGCAACGTCGCCGCGGCGATCACCCGCGCCCGGCAGACCCGGTAGCGAAATTTTCGCGTGGGCCGCCGATCTCGCCAGCCTAAAGGCCATCAACCGCTTGTAGTGACTGCGATCTTGTCGCTTGCGGGAACCCGAACAGTTTGATCGTGATCACAATCATAAAACACATGCCCCTTATCGCCCTGGCCAAGTAGCATTAGCCTACCGGTCGCTAAGCCGAGATCCGCGACTTCCGGGCCGGTTATGATAGCATGTTCGCCTCGAATGCCCGACAACCCGAACTTACCGAGGATCGGAGTTTCACAATCGCGCACACTGGCCGCGTCGCGTGGCGCCAAGAATAAGGTTAGCGAAAGAATGATTACAATAACAAAGAAAACAGAAACACTCGGCGCCATCCGTGCCGCTCCCCATCGAATCTCGCGGACCATAATGCGGTTTACTTCCTTCTTCCGAGATGGGGACACGTCTTCCTTAGAGAGAGCTTCATACTCGACTTGTTGCTTCGTGTCCGAGTAGGCAGGCTGGCCAACTCGCGCCGCCTCCGACCCTCGGCGTGCGTATCGCTCAAAAATTGTTCCATGGAGGGTAGGCGGTGACGAACGTATTGCATTCTTACACGTTCCACTGCAAACGTAGTCCCGCTCCAACCACTCTCCATCACGGCGCTCCTTTGGAACGGCGGAAAGGAATCCAGACATCACCATTCCCATGAAGCGAAACCTCCAGTAGGCGTAACTTGCCCCAGCAATGAAGGTCACGATAAGGACAGTGACACCAACTGCTAGGACAGCAACGGCTAATGTAGACCGTGCCAGCAGTTCGACGTAACTTAACCCGACCTCTTCGGGTGACGTGCGAAGCATTCCATAGTAAACCGAGTACGGCAAGCGAAGTGACACATAGAGCGCTAGGCCAATGGCCACGGTAGCTGCCGCACTGTTCTTAGTCAACCAATCGAATGCACCGACGAGCCGCCGCATGGGCTGCTGTTGCACCGCTTTGTTGCCGGATCGGCCCGCGGCGGCTGAGTTTCGGGATAACCGACGAGAATGGCCGCGGGGTGGAATGGACTTATACACTGGTCGGCTCCTCTGAGTCGCCGATGCTATCGCAGAAATATACCCTTCCGTTACGCAGCAGAACGACCACCTGACCACTGCATCCGGCGCACGCGGCCGGCGCTAGCCTCTGCCATCGCCCGTGAGCTGAACGCCGCCACCGTCCTCACCGCCCAGGGCGGCGCGCGCCCGCTGGTACCCGCGACCGTCCGCCTGGTCGCGACCAGGGACCAGCGCGATCGCAGCCACCAGGGGCCCCCACGCCGTCGGGATCCACGTGCGCAGTGTCCGCCACCAACGCCGCGTTAGCCTTAGGTCACCTCCTCGCCGAGATTCGCCCCGGGGTCGCTCCCCGGGGGCACGGCGAGGGGTTCGGCGAGGGAGAGGTCCAGATGGACGCTGAGGACGCGTCGGTGATCGGCCAGCGGGCGCGCATGATCCGCCGTCGCCGCGGGCTGAGCCTGGACGTCACGGCAGGGCTGGCCGGGATCACCAAGGGCTACCTGTCGATGCTGGAACGCGGCCAGCGCGGGTTCAACCGGCGCGGACTGAGCGAGGACCTCGCCGAGGCGCTGGGGTGCTCCGTAGCCGACCTCACCGGGCAGCCCTACCTGCCGGTAGACCGGCAGAGCGCGGACACGGCCGCGACTATCCCGGGGGTCAGCGCCGCGCTGCACGACTCAACCCTGGACGACATTCCTGACGTTCCGGCCCGGCCGCTGCCGGAACTGGTCCGCGCCACCGCGCAGGCCAACGCGTTCGCCGATGATGCCCGCTACGCGATGGCCGGCCGGGACATGGGCGCGCTACTAGCCGAACTGCACGTGCATTCGGTGACGGGTGACTCGCAGGGCCGTCAGGTGGCGCTGGCCGCGTTAGCGGAGGCATGCATGGTGGCCTACTGCCTGGCCTACCGGATTGGGCATTCCGACCTGGCGGTAGTTGCGGCTCGCCGTGGTTTCGACGCCGCGGTGCGGGCCGAGCGCCCGGACCTGGCCGGGATGCTGGCAATGAGCCGGACGGTCGCGCTGATGCGGGTGGGCGCCCGGCGGCGCGCCGCCACGGTGTGTGCCCGGGTGCTCGACGAAATCTCGGCCCTGCCCGGCCCGACGCCGAACGACACCACGGTCGCCGAGGCGTGCGGGACGCTGCACCTGACGTCGGCTCTGGTCGCTGCCCGCGAGGCCCGCACCAGCGACGTGGATATGCATCTCGCGGAGGCCCGGTCGCTGGCCGCCCATACCGGGGAGCGCAACCACCTGCGCTACCACTTCGGGCCGACCAATGTGGCCGGTTGGGAGCTGTCGATTGCAGCGGAGAACGGGGGCGGCCCGGACGCGGCCGAGCGTTTCACCGCCGCAGCAACCGACCTGTCGGTGCTCGGCAGCAAGTGCCGGGAGGGCTACGTGCGTTTCGCGCTGGCCCGCTGTTACGCGCAGGCTGAGGGCTCGCGGGACGGTGAGGCGCTTCGGGCGTTGGACGCTGCCGACCGGCTGGCACCGGTGGTCGTCCGCAACGACCCGATCGCCCGGGATCTGGTGCTCACGCTGGACCGGCGGGCCCGGCGCCGGGTATGGGAGCTGGACAGCCTCCGTAACCGCTTCGGTGTCAGCGCCCAGCATGCACGGAGTGTGAACAACTAGGCGTTGATCCCGGGGCACGTTTGCCAAGTGCCCGCAGCAGAGCAGCCAACCCCGCGCGTCCCCGAAGGGATGTGCTACGCGAGGTACAACACCCCCCGGGGCGAGGCCGGCTACGCCGTCGAAGACGTCTGCCACGAGGACGGCTGCGAAGAGCAGATCGACCGCGGCCTGACCTACCTGTGCGGGGAACAGCCCGGCGTCGCAGCGGACGGCGCCTGTGGGAGGTGGTTCTGCGTTGACCACCTGTACCTCAAACCTGGGGGCGAGGGCCAGCGGTGCGGGGACTGCGGGGGTGCCCGGTGACCGAGCTGGACCCGTCCACCGTGACCGGGTATTCCGGATACCACCGAGACCTGCATCCGGATACCACCGACAGCGACGACACCTGCCCCGGCTGTGGGACCACCGATGGTGTGCAGCCCAAGCCCGCCCCGCCCACAGTCCAGGCGTGGACGTGCGCGGCGTGCGGCATGCACTGGTGCATGACGGTGGTCAACCCCGGCCTGCGCGCCGCCCTGGACGTCATCGGCCTACTCCCCACGCCGGCACTGCGGACGGCCGCCCTGCTCGACGTCATGCGCACCGACGTCCGCCAGCGCTCAGCGAAGGAATGTCCCGTGAACGACACCGTTTACCTGCCCGTCACCGAGCTGGTCAACATCGACCCCATGGCCTCGGTCGCCACGGCGGTGTGGTGGTGCCGGTTGTGCGGGCACAAGGCCACCGCGACCACCCGGCCCACAGCGCACTCCGATGGCATCGAGCACCTGACCGCCCAGCACCACGCCACGATCGTTAGGGGTAACCGGTCCGGGAGTGTCGGTCGTAGGGTTCGTGCAGGGTCACCTCGACGTCGAACAGGCCCTCGGCGAGGACGAGTAAACTTTCGAACTTAGCCTCCCACCAGCGGCGTGTGGGCCGGTCGTCGGCGCCGAGACCGGCATGTCGTGTGCAGCGGCCGCAGCGCCGAAGCACCTGGCATAAAGCCTGTCGGCCTCCCGGGCGGCCTCGGCTGCCAGGACTGCCTCGGCTGCCTGGATCGCCCGGGCTGCGGCCGCTTGTGCTTCGGCGGTGTGGTGCGCGGCGACCTTGCGCGCGGCGTGTGCCGGGCGGTCTCGCTGTGACCCCCGAACTTCGGGGCGAACGTCTCTTTGGACCACTGCTTGTGGCCGTTGCCCTCCATCCATCTGTTGAAGTCGCCAAGCAGCTCATCGGCCAACACGCACGCATCCCGATCGGGGATCAGCTGCCCTGACCAGTAGCCGAGGATTCGGTCCGCCTCGGTCCGCCAGGCCCGCGTGGCAGCTACGACCCCGGGCGGCAGCGCGAGCGCCGCGGAGCCTCCCAGGGCGACCCGCACAGCACCCTCTACGGCCCACGTGACGATCGCGTCGTGCTGCCCGGTGGCTCCGGCCCTGATCCTCGATTTCAGGTTCGGATCTCCTCGCCGGTCGATGGGTGCTCTCAGCGGTTCACCGGGCTTGCGGAACGTGTACGGGAACTTCAGCAGCGCCAGGCGCCGCCACGTGCCGTGGTCGGTTTCATCGACTCGGGGCACGTAGTTGGTGGTGGCGAACAGTGAGTGGCTGGCCGGAAACGTCATGTTGTCCTTGTAGACGTATCGGGCTTTGATCATGCCGACGTCCTGTATCCGCTTGATCGCGGTGACGTCCAGCGCGCGGCCCTCGGTCATCTCCTCGGCGATCAAGAACCGCTTACCCCGAAGGTCGGCCATTTCCGTTGAATGTTCCGTTCCTTTCGTCGCGCTGACCAGCTTGCCACTGGCCACGTCGGCGTAATCTCCCAGCGCGGGCAGTACACCGTCCGTGGTGAGGGATTTCCCGTTCTCACCGCTGCCTTGCAGGATTGGCAAAATACCGTCTGTCGTGGTGTGCCCAGTAATACCCTGTCCGACCCTGGCCTGAAACCACGTCCGGCTTTCCAGCGACAGCGCCTCTAGAGCGGCCGTCCAGTCGGGGTGGGTGTAGCCGGGCTGATAAGACCCCTTCGTGATCTTTGTGATCAGCGCGTCGGGATCGTGCGGCAACACCTGCCCAGTGGTGAGATCGACCGTCCCGGACGGCGTGTTGAGCAGGTCCGGGTCCGCGTCGAACTGGTCGGCTTTCTTCTCGACAATTCCACGGGCGAGGGAGAGCACGTTGCGCTGTCGATTCGCTGACAGCATGTTGCGCCACCCGTCGATCGCGTTGGTATTGCTTGCCTGGCCGGCCGCACATCGCAGGCCGTTGAGCACATCGTTAAATCGGTCGAGGACGTACTGGCGGACAGCCTCGCCCACGGTTTCGTCTGTGGCAGGCTCCCAGCGCTGCCCGGTCCATTGCAGCCAGCCCAACGCCTTGCACCAGTGGAACAGGCCGGGTTCGGACTGGTGTAGTTGCCGGCCGCCTTGGTGTTTCACGCGGTGGTCACGCCGGCAGACGTTGCCGAGGTTGTGGTCGAGGGTGGGGCCGCTGCGGGCTGGTCGGTGTCGGTGCCCTGGGCTGGGGACACGGCAGCTGATCATGATGTAGCACCGGTCGCGGATCTGGACGTATCGGCGCAACACGGCGCCGGGGGTGCGTCGGTGCGGCTGCGGGTGACGTCGCGGGTGGCCTTTCGCAGACAGCGTTCATCAGTACACGCACGACCCGGCCAGCCCGAAGCGCCCGCTTCCCGTACAGTCCAGAGGTACCCAGCTTGGCAACCGGGTCTTGAGGAGCTGAAGTCCTGTCGCCCCCACCTCGCGCTCGGTGAGGTCACTACCAGAGGTCTCGGTATCACCGGGAACCGGTTCAGTCGACCTGCCGAATGACAACGTCCCGCGAGCCATGGAGGCTTCCGAGGATCCTCGGGAGCCGGTGGACAACGTCGAGCAGTCCGGAGATTTCGACTGGGACGAGGAGGAGTCAGAGGCGCTACGCCGGGGACGCAAGGAGGCCGAGCTCACCCTCTCCGTCGACTCGGTGCGCGCGTATCTCAAGCAGATCGGCAAGGTGGCGCTGCTCAACGCTGAGGAGGAGGTGGGGCTCGCCACGCGGATCGAGGCTGGGCTCTTCGCCGCCGAGCGGGTGGGCAGCAGCGAGGATGTCACCGAGAGGCTCTCCCCGCAGCTGCTCCGGGACCTGCGCTGGATCGTTCGCGACGGTGAGCGCGCGAAGAATCATCTACTGGAGGCCAACCTTCGCCTCGTCGTCTCGCTGGGCAAGCGCTACACCGGCCGCGGCATGCCGTTCCTGGATCTGATCCAGGAAGGCAACCTGGGCCTGATCCGCGCGGTAGAGAAGTTCGACTACACCAAGGGATACAAGTTCTCCACCTACGCCACCTGGTGGATACGCCAAGCGATTACCCGAGCGATGGCCGACCAGGCCCGCACCATCCGGATCCCGGTGCATATGGTCGAGGTAATCAACAAACTGGGCCGCATGCAGCGCGAGCTGCTTCAGAACCTGGGCCGCGAGCCCACCCCCGAGGAGCTGGCCAAGGCATTAGACATCACCCCGGAGAAGGTGCTGGATCTCCAGCAGTCCGCTCGGGAGCCCATCTCGCTGGATCAGACAATCGGTGACGAGGGCGACTCCCCGCTTGGGGACTTCATCGAGGACTCCGGGGCCGTGGCTGCAGTCGACGTGGTGTCCTTCACCCTGCTCCAGGACGACCTGCAATTGGTGCTGGACACGCTGTCCGAGCGGGAGGCCGACGTTATTCGGCTGCGCTACGGCCTCACCGACGGCCGGCCGCGCACCCTGGACCAGGTCGGCCACGTCTACGGGATCACCCGGGAGCGGATCCGGCAAATCGAGTCCATGACGATGGCCAAGCTGCGCAACCCCTCGCGCTCCCAGGTGCTCCGCGACTACCTCGACTAACAAGCGACGCCAGCCGCGGACTAAGGGCATGTCGACGCTGATGCAGCGCACCCGGGAGGCGAGGCGGATACTGGTGGTCTGGCCCTCCGGCGGCGCAGCGTGTCGTGTAGTCGCGGGTTCCTTGGCATACCACAGGCGGACCATGGTTACTACAAGCAGCGAGGTGGCATGGACGTTCCGGGTCGTGGAGTTGCTTGATGACGTCCGGGCGGGTGGGCCACGATGGCGGACGACCTCGCGATCAGCATGTCGTTCTCGCCTCGGCCGATAGCCGGGGATTTGTTTCGCTGCGCCAGCCGGCGACTCCCCGACGGGAGCGATACGCCATCGGGCGGTCGCTACGCAAGCGGGTGCCCCGATCAGCGCTGGGCAGGTGGAGCGTGCCCGGGAGCCGTGCCGACCCGGTACAACAGATCATCGCGACTCACGAAGGCCGGCTGGACCAGCTGATCCCGATCCGGATTGGCCGAATGATCGCCTCCCCCTACGCCTTCCTCCGCGGCGCGGCCGCGATCATGGCCGAAGACTTCGCCCGCCTGCCGTCCACCGGAATCACCCCGGTTATCTGCGGCGACGCGCACCTGGGCAATTTCGGCTTCTACGCCTCACCCGAGCGCGATCTCGTCTTCGATCTCAACGACTTCGACGAGGCGCACCCGGGGGCCTGGGAGTGGGATCTGCGCCGGCTGGTGACCAGCGTGTGGGTCGCCGGTCGGCACAACGGTTCCCCGGAGCACGCGTGCGAGGAGGCCGTTGCGCGCTGCGTCGCCGCCTACCGCGAGCACATGGCGTACCTGGCAGAGCAGCCGCTACTGGCCCGCTCCTATGAGCGGCTCACCCTCGACCGGCTGCAGACGACCGCAACCCGGGACCCGTTGCGCCAGGAGATCACGCGGGCAGCCCAACGGGCGCGCCGGCGCACCAGCGACCGTGCGCTACCACGATTCACTCAACAACGGGACGGCACCCGCCACATCGTCGAGGAACCCCCGCTCATCACCCGCCTGGATTCTGCCGAGGCCGACCGGATCGCCGAGGCACTGGACTCGTACCTGCAGACGCTGCCTCCCCACTGGGAGCACATCCTGGCCGGATACAGCATCATCGACCTCGCTCACAAGGTCGTCGGGGTGGGCTCGGTGGGTCTGCGTGCCTACATCGCGCTATGCGAGGGCAGCAGCCCCGATGATGTCGTGTTCCTCCAACTCAAGCAGGCTCGCCGGTCCGTGGTCGCGCGGTTCGTGCACGGCGATTCAGCCTGGCACGCCCACCAGGGCCAGCGGGTGGTCGAATATCAGCAGGCGCTGCAGACCGTCAGCGATCCGCTGCTGGGATGGACCACCATCGGAGACCACCAGTACTACGTCCGACAGTTCCGGGACATGAAGGGAGCCATCACGGTCGATGGGATCGACGCCTCCGCTCTGGCCGACTACGCCGGGATCTGCGGCCTACTGCTGGCCAAGGGCCACGCCCGCACCAGCGGCGCCTCCATGATCGCCGGCTACCTCGGTGGCAGCGATAAGGTCGATCTGGCCATGTGCCGGTTCGCCCGCAGCTACGCCGAACAAATCGAGCGCGACTACCAGGCCTTGCTGGCTGCCGTCGCCCGCGGCGTCCTCCACGCCGAGACTGGTACATGATGAGCGCGACGCTGAATACGGACTAGCGTCGCAGAACGCGCATTTCGACGGGGTCGAGATCGAAGGGCATGTGCGGTTCAGCTTGATACCAGTAGGCAACTGAGGAGTAGTCGTCGCTGCGCTTGTTCGCATGGCCGTGTTCGATGCTGACCCGGATGGACCGTTCGAATGGCATGGGATCTTCGATGTGGAAGCGGTACATGCTGATTTGCCCGCTCCAGTTGTCGCCGCCGGGCAGTGTGATGCCGTGATAAGGAGCGTGGTAGGTCTGTGTCGGGCACCACGCAGTGTTGAAATAGTCCTCGGTGCCGGTGCCGTGGAGTGTGGGTGGCCACTGGTCGCCGTCGATGAAAATCATGTCGTCGCCCTCGCCGTACCAGTTCCACTCGCTGACGTCGCGGAGGTTGTGAATGTTCAGCACGCAACCGACGTAGTGGCCGTGGCCGGTCGCCTCCAGGATGGTGTAGTTAGCTTTCCCGTCGAGATTTATTCCGGTGAGCAGGAACTCGTCGTTGCTCTGGGAATTTTGCTTCGCGCCCGGGCAGGGATTGCTGCGGCGCCACTGGGCGTGAAAGCGTCCGATGCCGTCTTCGAGCTCGTCGAGCTCCTCATAGTCGATGTAGTAGTAGAAGAACATCCGCTCATGGGTCAGTTCGCTGGTGATCTCCAGCCGGGCGCCCCCGCCGAACGGCATGTGGAAAAAGCAGTTGAACCCCTTGCCGTCCTCGGGGCTCATCTGGAGCGGGGCGGAGACAAAGTTAGTGGTTCGGCCGTGCCCGATCCCGAAGAAATCACCCAGCGGCACGGCGATGCTGGGGTGCGCTTCGCCGTCCCAGTAGGCGCGGAGCACGAGCCGGCGGAGGTAGTCGGGTTCCCGCATCCACGGGTCGCGGACCATCCGTTCATTGGCGACAGTCACCCAGATGTGGTTGATGGTGCCGGCTCCCTCGATGTCTGCGAGGGTGGCGGTTTGCCCGGGTTCGAGAGTGAGGCGGTCGTCGTTACCGCCCGTGCGGTCCCAGCTGGACGCGCGGCGCCGGCGGGTGCTGCGCAGCCGCGGCAGGTCTCGCAGGCTTGAACCGTACGGGCCGTAGTGGACGGTCACGCCGTACCTCCTGCGTCTGCAGTGGTGCGCTCGGCCGGCCGGATCCGGGTGCCGTTGCGAAACGCCGCTTCCAGTGATTCCAGGCTGCGTTCTTTGGTTTCGGGCACCATCCGCCACACGATCGGGAAGATCACCACACCGGCGGTGGCGTAGGCGATGAAGACGGTGCCCATACCGGCGAGTGCGGTGAAGCTGGGGAATGTCAGCGACACGACGAAGGCCGCCAGCCAGTTGAACAGGGTGGCGATGGCCATCGCCGATCCCCGGATGGCGAGCGGGAAGATCTC
>DASYIL010000147.1:0-18793 GCA_035997545.1 Pseudonocardiaceae bacterium | reverse complement strand
GGATGAACGTGTAGCTGCCCGGGGTCGAGGCTTTGATCAGCCGGAATGCTGTGTTGCTGACGTGGACGAACTGGCCGAGCTGGGCGAAGTCCCGGCACACCAGGGTGAAGTGGTGCTTGTCGTCGAGGTGGCGGATCTCGCGGATCCGGTGCAGGCCGTCGGAGTTGCCGAGCTGGCAGCCCAGGGCGAAGCAGGAGTCCGTGGGGTAGGCGATGAGCCCACCGGCGCGGACCAGTTCGATCACTTGACCGATCGCGCGCCGTTGCGGGTCAACCGGATGCACATTGAAGTACCGCGCCATCCGGGGAGCTTAGAATCATGTGGCCGCGACGTGCGTGCGAAACTGCGGCGGCGCGGTGGCAGGCGAGGCTCCCGAAGCTCCGCACCACGCTGACCGGCTTCGATCCGGACCTGGACCGGCTGTGGCTCGCCGCGATCGCGACGGCGTCGATGATGCTCGCGGCCGCGATCATGCAGGATGCGGATGCTGACCAGGTAGCCGGTGAGCGTGACTGTTCGCCGCGGTGCTGGCGCTGATCAGCAAACGGATCGACCAAGTAGGTACGCAGTGCCACGGCCCTCACCGGTCGACAGCTCCTTCGCAGGCCGTTGCGCCGGGCGGTTTCCTCAGCACCCGACTCACCAGCGTGTGAAATCACCGACTCACCGTCGGCGGTCACTGACAGCCACCGTATGCGATGCTTATCCTTCCCCGCGATGTGCCTTCGTTCGGTCCGATCCGAGCTTCAGCAACTCCGATCTACTCCGCTGATCAGGCATGTTCGCATATCCGAGCCGCTCGTTGGCTACAAGGTCAAGATGAGAGCCCGAGGCAGTAAGGGTTCATGGGGGAGACCAGGATGTTACCGAGAGTAGTCCTTGGGTATCACGCCGATCAGGATGTGGCGGGACGGCGTGCGGGCCAGCTGAGGTGGATAGGTCGAGTGGTCGCGCTGCTAGCGGGGGTGATCGCGGTGCTGACAGCTGCCGTTTCGACGGCGGCCGCAAGCCCAGCCACGATCATGGGCGGCCGTGCCGCCCTCGCGGTCAATGCTGGCGATGCGCGCGTGCACCAGGCACCCGTCAACAGCCCGGTGGACTATGTGGCCTTGGGCGATTCCTACTCTTCCGGAGTCGGCACCGGCGTCTACGACGCGGAAAGCGGGGACTGTGTCCGCAGCCCGTTGTCCTATCCCCCACTGTGGGCTGCGGAGCACCACCCAGCCAGCTTCCAGTTCGTGGCCTGTTCCGGAGCCACGACCGCCGATGTGCGAGGCAATCAGATCTCGGCCCTATCGCCCGACACCGACCTGGTGACGATCACCGTCGGTGGTAACGACGTGGGATTCGGGCCCGTGCTGCAGACCTGCACGTTTGCGGAAAGCGATCGCACCTGCATCGCCGCGGTCGACGCCGCGGAGGCCTACTCGCGGTCCGTGCTGCCGGGCCGGCTGGCCCGCACCTACGCTGAGATCCGCAGCGCCGCACCGTACGCGCAGGTGATCGTGCTGGGTTATCCGCGGCTGTTTGATCTCGCGCCGAGCTGCGCCGACCCACTGGTGCCGAATCTGGTCCGCCGCGAGAAGCTCAACGAGGGCTCCGACGTGCTCAACACCGTCATCCAGAAGACCGTCAGCCAGCAGTCCGGATTCAGCTTCAGCGACGTCCGTGACCGGTTCGCCAGCCACGGGGTGTGCTCGGCCGACCCGTGGATCAACGGTCCGAGCGTGCCGACGTTCGTCGGGCCGTACCACCCCAACCAGTCGGGCTACCGCGAGGGCTATCTGGACGCACTGAACGCGGCGAGTACGCGCGGCGCCGCGGCGGCCTGAGCAGCGGTCGTCCGCCGTCGGATTGCCGGGCGGCAACGCGCTGGGCGGTGCCGCGGTGCCTCACTTGTGCCGTTGCTGCACGTGCAGGCACAAAGGCGAGCGTGCGGGCACACTGCTTCTGATCTTGGAGCAGCAGTGCGTGCTACTCGTGCAGTGGATCGGCGAACTGGGCAGGCGGGCTCGCACAGCGAGACATCAGCCGCTGCGTACGGTGACACCATGGCACCCGACGAACTACCGCCGAGACGGGCAACATGCTGAGGCAGTTCACCGAAGCGATGTCCGACCTCGGCCCCGGTGAGCTCCAGGATGTGCTGCACCGTGTACTCGCTGCCGGGGCGGTTGGTGACGATCCGTTCGAGCGGACGTCACCGCCATCACGACGGCGCCCACGCCGCGTCGACGTCGTCACCTACCGGGTCCGTATCGATCTCAAGGGAACCACACCGCCACTGTGGCGTCGTTGCGAGCTCGCGTCCGACCTGTTCCTCGACGATTTCCACGACGTTATCCACGCAGCGTTCGGCTGGACCGATAGTCATCTGCATCGGTTCGGCTGTGGGCCGGAGTACTACAGCCACGACACGGAGTACTACCTGTGCCCGTTCGACGTGGAGGAGGGCGAGACCGGCGTCCCCGAGGACCAGGTGCGCCTGGACGAAGTGCTGGTCGAGATCGGCGAAAAGCTGTTCTATACCTACGATTTCGGTGACGACTGGCAGCACACCATCAGGCTTGAAGCCGTCGTGTGTCACGAAGACTCCGTACCGCGGCGTGAATCGGTACAGAAGGCGGGGTTGCTGCGCAAGCACCGGGGGAAGCTCCTGCTGACGGCTCAGGGACGGGCCATGTGTCGTGATCCGGTCGCATTCTGGTGGCTGCTCGCGGAGAAGACACCGCCCCGCTTCACCGTCGGCCCATAGCTACCCCCACAGTCCACGCCGGATCAGCGCGGTTTACAAGCCGACGGCCTTGGCGTCTCGCCGATGTCGGCCACCACCGCCATGGCGGTCCCCAGAACGTGCTTACACAGCGTTAGGCTGGTGCGTTCTCTGGGAGGTGGCAGGCGACGCGGTGGCCGGGCGCGAGCTCAGCCAGTGGCGGTTCCTGGGTGCGGCAGATGTCCTGCGCCTTCCAGCAGCGGGTGTGGAACCGGCAGGCCGAAGGCGGGTTCAGCGGGCTGGGCACGTCGCCGGTGAGCAGGATTCTCCGGCTGCGCCGCGTCGGGTCGGGCACCGGCACCGCCGAGAGCATGGCCACCGTGTAGGGGTGCAGGGGTCGGGTGTACACGGCGTTGCGGTCGCCGAGCTCGACGATCTTGCCGAGATACATGACGGCGACGCGGTCGGACACGTGCCGCACCACCGACAGGTCGTGTGCGATCAGCAGGTAGGTCAGGTTCAGTTCGTTCTGCAGGTCTTCCAGCAGGTTGATCACCTGGGCCTGGATCGACACGTCCAGCGCCGAGACGGGCTCGTCGGCCACGATCAGTTTCGGCCGTAGCGCGAGGGTGCGGGCGATGCCGATGCGTTGGCGTTGGCCGCCGGAGAACTCGTGAGGGTATCGGTTGTAGTGCTCGGGGTTCAGACCGACGAGTTCCAGTAGCTCCTGCACCGCCGCCCGCACCCCGCCGGGCGGGTCCACGCTCTGGATCCGGAACGGGGCACCGACGATGGTGCCGACCGTGTGCCGTGGGTTCAGTGACGAGTACGGGTCCTGGAAGATCATTTGGATGTCCCGGCGCAGTGGACGCATCCGGCGTGCGGGCAGGTGTGTGATGTCGCGCCCGTCGAAGACGATCGATCCGGCGGTCGGCTCGAGTAGCCGGGTGAGCAGCCGCCCGGTGGTCGTCTTGCCGCAGCCCGACTCGCCCACCAGCGACAGCGTCTCGCCGCGGAACACTTTGAAGTCCAGCCCGTCGACGGCCTGCACGGCGCCGACCGTGCGCTGCAGCAGGCCCCGCCGGACCGGGAAGTGCTTTCGCAGCCCGGATACGCGCAGCAGAGCGGCCTGCGCCGTGCTCGCCTGTGTCGTGTTCGTCGGCGTTGTTTTCTTCTGGGTCGCTGTCATAGCTTCGGCCGGATCTCGTTGTCGAGGATGTGCGCTCGGCGCTCGTCGGAGAGGTGGCAGGCGACTAGGTGCCCCGAAGACTGCCCCGGCCGTAGTTCGGGCCGGATGGTGCTGGCCTGCCCCTCGGTCAGCTCGGCGTAGGGGCAGCGCGGGTGGAACGGGCAACCGGACGGGACAGTGATCAGGCTCGGCGGGTTGCCCGGGATCGGTGCCAGCCGTTGCGTTCGTTGTCGGTCCCATCGCGGCATCGAGCCGAGCAGGCCCCACGTGTAGGGGTGCTGGGGCGAGGAGAACACCTCACTGGCCGGGCCGTACTCGACGGCTCGTCCCGCGTACATCACCAGGATGTCGTCGGCCAGCTCGGCGACCACGCCCAGGTCGTGGGTGATGATGATCACCGCGGAGTCGAACTCGGCCTGCAACTCACGGATCAGGTCGAGAATCTGGGCCTGCACCGTGACATCCAAAGCTGTCGTCGGCTCGTCGGCAATGAGCAGTTGGGGGTTGCACGAGAGCGCCATTGCGATCATCGCGCGCTGCCGCATGCCGCCGGAGAACTGGTGCGGGTAGTCATCGAATCGTGAGCGCGGCTGCGGGATGCCGACCCGGTCGAGTAGTTCCACGGCGTGGTTGCGCGCGGCCTGCTTGCTGACGTCGTGGTGCAGCCGGTACGCCTCGACGATCTGGTGACCCACCGTGTAGAACGGGTGCATCGCCGACAGTGGATCTTGGAAGATCATCGCCATGCTCCGGCCCCGCAGCTTGCGGACCTGCTCAGGGTCGGCCGAGACCAGCTCTGCGCCCCCGAGCCAGATCTCGCCGGAGATCCGTGCGGTGCCCGGCTGGTGCAGTCCCATGATCGACAAGCTGGTCACGCTCTTGCCTGAGCCTGATTCCCCGACGACCCCCAGCCGGCGGCCGCGGTCCAACTGCAGCGACAACCCGTCCACGGCTTTGACCACGCCGTCGGCGGTCGGGAAGTGCACCCGCAGGTCACGCACGTCCAGCAACGGGCTCATCAGTACCGGACCCTCGGGTCGACCACGGCGTAGAGCAGGTCCACGACGAGGTTGGCCACGATGATGAAGATACTGCCGACCAGCACCACCCCGAGGACCTTCGGCAGATCGTTGTTGACCACCGCGTCCACCGAGTACTTGCCGATGCCAGGCAGCGAGTACGTGCTCTCGGTCAGGATCGCGCCGCCGAGGAGCAACCCGAGGTCCAGCCCGAAGATCGTCAGGATCGGAGTGAGCGCGGCCCGCAGTCCGTGCTTGAGCACCACGGTGCGTTCCGGGAGCCCCTTGGCGCGGGCGGTCCGGATGAAGTCCTCGCCCATCGTGTCGAGCATGTACGCCCTGGTCAGCCGCGCGTAGCCGGCGGCGTAGAGGAACGCCAGCGTGACCCACGGCAGGATCAGATTGTACGCCCAGCGCAGCGGGTTCTCCGCGATGGGGACGTAGCTGCCCCCCGGTGCCGTGATCCCCAGCCCGTAGCTGAAGATCGACAACGCCAGCAGCCCGGTGAAGAAGATCGGCAGCGAGACGCCGGCCAATGCGACGCCCATCGCGGCGCGGTCGAAAACACTGCCTCGCCGCAGCGCGGAGACCACACCGGTGGACACGCCCGCGACCAGCCAGATCAGCGCCGCGCCGGCCGCGAGCGACATCGTCACCGGCAGCCGGTTGATCAGGTCGGGCAGCACCGGGTTCTGGGTGAGGAAGGAGTACCCGAAGCAGGGTGCCGGGCAGTGCACCGTGGTCGGGCCCGTGCTGTAGTCCGCGCCGAGAACCAGGCCTTTAACGAACCGGCCGTACTGAACCCAGATCGGGTCGGTGAACCCGAGCTTCTCCGCGATCTGATGGATCACCTCGGGTGAGGCGGTCCGGCCGACGTAGCGCGAGGCGAGGTCCTCCGGCGTGGCTCCGGCCAGCCGGGGCACCAGGAAGAAGACCGCGAACGTCGCCGCGGTGACGATCAGCAGCAGGATCACCGCCGCGATCATCCGTCGAACGATGTAGAGGCCCACTGTCGTGCGGCGTGGCGCCCGGACGCCGGTGCCTTCACCTACTTCCGCGTGGTGCCCAGCGCCGGGTAGTCGTACATCTGGAACCCGTCGGTGATGAACACGTTCGTCAGGTTCGGCGGCCGGTACAGCAGGCCCTTGGCCCAGACGCCGGGCAGGATGAACGCGTCCTCCATCACCTTGCGGTCAATGCCGACCCAGATCTGCTCCCGCGCCGCAGCGTCGGTGGTCACCAACGCCTGGTCGAGCATCTGGTCGATCGCCGGGTCCTTGACCCCCAGGTTGGTGTTGCCTCCGGTGGCCCGGATGACCCGGCTGTCGACGATCTGGGAGAGGAACCCGTAACCGTCGGGCCAGTCCGCGCCCCAGCCGTAGACCATCAGGCCCAGACCGTTGGACTTCGCGAAGTCCGGTTTGCCGACGTACAGGCGCTGGTAGTCGGCCAGCGGGTACGGCTTGATCTCCAGGTTGATCCCGGCCCGCGTCAGCGACTGCTGCAGCGCCTCGGCGGTGGCCTTCTCCTTGGGCCGCTCGGCGCGGTAGGAGATGCCGGTGGTGAAGCCATTGGGCCGGCCGCACTGGGCAAGCTCGTCCCTGGCCTTGGCGATGTCGCCCCCATTGTTCAGCGACGGGTAGAGGTCGAACTTCGTCGCGCCGGGGATCACCGGCGGCAGGATGTTCGTGGCGATCTCGCCGCCCGTCGCTCCGCCGTAGGCGCGCTGGTAACCGCTCCGGTCGGCGGCATACAGCACCGCCTTGCGGCAGTGGATGTTGTCCAGCGGCGCGACGTCGGAATTGAGCGCGGTGTACCACAGCCGGGCGACGAGCGCTGAGTTGGTGTTCGCGCGCAGGCCCTGGTCGGCGAGGACCCGGCCTTGAGCCGACGGCCCGACACCGGAGCCCTCGATCGCGACGTCGAGATCCCCGGAGATGAGCCGGTTGTCGATGTCGTCGGCGTTGACGTTCAGGTCGACCGTGATCCGGTCGGGCAGCGCCCGGCGGTTAGGGTCGATGGCCGGGTCCCAGTGGGGGTTACGGACCATCGTGAAACGCTTGCCCAGCTCGTTGGTTTGGAACATGTACGGGCCGGTCGAGACGACGTGCTCCTTGTATTTCGACCCGGTGTCCAACGCCTGCGGCACCGGCATGGTGGCCGGGCTCTGCGCGAGGTAGTCGAAACCGCTGAACGCCTTACTGAGTCGGAAGACGATCGTCCGGTCGTCCGGGGTCTCGATCGCCTTCAGGCCAAGCTTGTTCGGGTCGGGATCGGAGTACGGGCTGGTGTAGCCCTGCCGGTCGAGGACGTCGTTGAAGTACGTCGGCCCATTGGGGAAGGTCGTCTTGTCCAGCGACCGTTCGACGGCGTACTTGACGTTCTTGCTGGTGACGGGTGTGCCGTCTTCGAACTTGACGCCCTGGCGCAGGGTGTAGGTCCAGGTCTTGGCGGCGTCGCTGGAGCGACCCAGCGACTCGGCGAGGTCGGGCACGAGCGTTGCACCCTGCTGGCCCGGTGCCGACTTGAACATCAACAAGGCCCGTCCGTAGTTCCGGATGAAGTTCCAGGAGTAGGAGTAGTACGTGTCGGCCGGGTCGAGGGAGTCCCAGTCGCCGGAGTTGGCGAACCGCAGGGTGCCGCCCTTGGCGTCCGAGGGATTGTGGACACCGTTGGCAGCAGCCGCGCCACCCGACGCGCCGCTGCCCGACGTCGGCCCGCCACACGCGGCCAGCACCAGCGCGGCGACCGCGCCGAGCGCGGCCAGCGCAGCTCGGCGACTCGTTCTCATCTCGTGTCCCCCTTCGTCACCGTTTATCAGGCGGGAGCTCATCGCGACCGCGGATCCAGGGCGTCGCGCAGACCATCGCCGAACAGGTTGAATGCCAGCACCGTGATGAAGATCGCCAGCCCGGGGAAGAGCATGAAGTTCGGCGCGATCTGGAACCAGTGCGTGGCCTCGGACAGCATCCCGCCCCAGGTTGGGGTCGGCGGCCGCACGCCGACGCCGAGGAACGACAGCGCCGCCTCGAAAAGGATGTTGGTGGGGATCAGCAACGTCGAGTAGACGAGGATCGGCGCGACCAGGTTAGGCAGCATCTCGGTGAACAGGATCCGCGGGCTGCGAGCGCCAAGGCTGCGCGCGGCGTCAATGAACTCGCGCTCGCGCAGCGACAGCGCCTGCCCGCGGATGATCCGGCCGATGTAGGGCCAGTTGAAGAACCCGATGATGAATACCATGAGCGCGATCCGCAGGGTGTCGCCCTCCAGGCCGAACGCTCGGTCCGGCACCACACCGGCCAGCGCGATCGCGAACAGCAGCAGCGGGAACGCCAGAAAGACGTCCATCGTCCGGCTGATCAGGGTGTCGACCCAGCCCCCGAAGTACCCGGCGACAACGCCCATCACGGTGCCGAGCAGCACCGAGAGCAGCGTCGCGAGGAACGCGATGAGCAGCGAAATCCGCGAGCCGTAGACGACGCGGCTGAACACGTCGCGACCGTTGACCGGCTCGGCTCCGAAGAGGAAGTCCGGGCTGATACCGCCGAAGTTGCCGACGGCCACCTGCAGGTCGGGGTCGACCTTCTCGTAGTGGAACTCCAGCGGCGGATGCCCGAGCACCGCGACGATCAACGGCGCGAAGATCGCAACCAGGATGAGGCCCGCGACGACGCTGCCACCGGCCAAAGCGACCTTGTCGCGCTTGAGGCGCAGCCAGGCGATCTGGCGCGGTGATCGGCCCTGGATCGCCGTGCCCATTCCCTCGGTGACAGCCTCGGGTTGCGCGTGGGCTGGCAAGCCGGAGCCCTCCAGTGGAGCGGTCATGACCGAACCGTCGCGCAGGCCGGCTCCGACCAGTTCATCTCTCTCGAAAACCTTCGCCCGGATCGGCGACGCAGCCCAGCCTTACCTGCCCGCCCGAACTCGGCCCGCGCAGACACCTGATCAAGCCGAGGTGGCTCGTCGGTCACCACGTACCCCTATTCGTGTCCGCGGAACGTCTCGGACATCGTAGAAGCACGGCGCTCGGGCCCCTCACCAGTACCAGCTCCGGTTTGGTCGACGGCGTGCTGCCCGGCGGGGCAGACTGCAGGTTGGAACATTGTCGGGCATCGACAAGAACCGAACTCATGGCGACCGGAGTACTGATCCGGCTGTAAACAGCGGTTCCTCCTTGAATGTGGGGGTCGCACCCCTTTCGCCCCGCGCGCGCTGGACGTACTCTAAAGGTTTAAATCTCGGCCAGTTGATCGGAGGGCCGTTCCGGTGCGGATAGCGAATGTACTGCACGCCAAGGGATCGGTGGTCGCGACTGTTGCGCCGGACGCGCCGGTCGCCGTCCTGCTCGCCGAAATGGTCAAGCACCGCGTCGGGGCCGTGGTCGTCACCCACGACGGCGCGGTGGTGGGCATGGTGTGGGAGAGGGACGTCATCCGCCTCCTTCACGAGCACGGAGCTTCGCTCGTTAACGCCCCGGTCTCGGAGATCATGAACGTCGACGTGATCAGCTGCACGCTTGTCGACGAGGTGGATAGCATCCTGCGCACCATGACCGACCGGCGGATCCGGCACCTGCCGGTGATGGTCGACGGTAAGCTCAGCGGCATTGTCAGCATGGGCGATCTAGTCAAGGCCCGAATCGGCGAGCTGGAGGCCGATCGGGCATACCTGCAGTCCTACATTGGCGCTGGCTAGTCAGCTGATGCTCGCGCCCGCGACGTCGACCTCATCCAGCGACGTGACGACAAGATCGGCGTTCGCGGCCGCCAGAAGTTCCTCGTCGTCGGCTCGGGCCAGACCTACGCCGCCGAATACCATGCCGTGGAAGACCATGCCGAACTCGCTGCGCCGCCGGTCTAGCCTGCCTACACTGAGAACCTGAAGGATGCCATGCTCACCGACCGTACGACGCTCACCCAGTTCCTGATCGAGGAGCGGCGCCGCTATCCGGGCGCCAGCGGGGGGCTGAACTCGCTCATCCTCGATGTTGCGCTCGCCTGCAAGGCAATTGCCAAGCGGGTGGCCTACGGCGCGCTCGGCGGTGTGCTCGGGGCTGCGGCGTCGACCAACGTCCAGGGGGAGACTCAGCAGAAGCTCGACTTGGTCGCGAACGACCTGTTCCTGCGCGCCAACGAATGGGGCGGCCTCGTCTCCGGGATGGTGTCCGAGGAGCTGGAGGCGCCGTATCCCATCCCGGAGCACTACCCGCGGGGCAAGTACCTCCTGGTGTTCGACCCGCTCGACGGCTCGTCAAACATAGACGTCAATCTCTCGGTCGGAAGCATCTTCTCGATCCTGCGCGCACCGAATCCGGGCGCGAACGCCACTGCGAAAGACTTCCTACAGCCCGGGTCGCAGCAGGTCTGCGCCGGATACGCGATCTACGGCCCTTCGACGATGATCGTGTTGACCGTCGGCACGGGTGCGCACGGCTTCACGCTTGAGCCGCAGCTCGGCGAGTTCATCCTGACCCATCCGTCGATCCAGATCCCGGCCGCCGCGAGCGAGTTCGCGATCAACGCCTCGAACAGCCGATTCTGGGAACCGGCGGTGACACGCTACGTCAACGAATGCCTCGCCGGCAAGACGGGCCCTCGCGGCAAGGACTTCAACATGCGCTGGGTCGCATCACTCGTCGCGGAGACGCACCGCATCCTCACCCGCGGCGGCGTGTTCCTCTATCCGCGCGACACGAAGGACCCGGCGAAGCAGGGCCGGCTGCGCTTGCTCTATGAGGCCAATCCGGTGGCCTTCATCGTCGAGCAGGCGGGCGGCCTCGCGAGCACCGGGCGCGCGCGAGTTGTCGACGTCGCGCCGGAGGACCTGCACCAGCGCATCGCGTTCATCTTCGGCGCGCGCGAGGAAGTCGAGCTCATCGAGCAGTATCACCGCGACCACAACGTGGTCGAAGACGACGCACCGCTCTACGGCACGCGCGGCCTGTTCCGGACCACGGGTTAAGCGAAAGGGGAAGAAGAGGCCATGTCAGCCAAGCATCCGATCATCGCCATCACCGGGTCCTCAGGCGCCGGGACGACCTCAGTGAGGCGCACCTTCGAGCAGATCTTCCGGCGCGAGCACGTGAACGCGGCGTTGATCGAGGGCGACAGCTTCCACCGCTACGACCGCACCGAGATGAAGGCCAAGATGGCCGAGCCGTCCGTGCGCGCTGACCACCCGATCAGCCACTTCGGCCCGGAGGCGAACCTGTTCGAGGAGCTCGAGGAGCTGTTTCGGCAGTACGGCGAGAACGGCCGCGGCCGCGTGCGCAAGTACCTGCACGACGACGAGGAGGCGGAGCCCTACGGGCAGTCCCCCGGTACGTTCACGCCCTGGGACGACCTGCCCGCCGACACGGATCTGCTGTTCTACGAAGGGCTGCACGGAGCGGTTGCGACCGACAAGGTTGACGTCGCCCAGCACGTGGACCTGCTGATCGGCGTCGTTCCGGTGATCAATCTGGAGTGGATCCAGAAGCTGCACCGCGACAAGGCGACGCGGGGCTACTCCACCGAGGCGGTGACCGACACGATTCTGCGCCGCATGCCCGACTACGTGAACTATATCTGCCCGCAGTTCTCCCGCACGCACGTGAACTTCCAGCGCGTGCCTATGGTCGACACATCCAATCCGTTCATCGCCCGGAATATTCCGACGCTGGACGAGTCGATGCTCATCATCCGCTTTGCCGATCCGCGCGGCATCGATTTCTCGTATCTCGTCTCGATGTTGCACGACTCGTTCATGTCGCGCGCAAACACCATCGTCTGCCCCGGCGGCAAGATGGATCTAGCGATGCAGCTCATCTTCACGCCGATGATCTGGCGGCTGATCGAGCGGCGCAGCCAGGCGCTCAGGAACTAAGGTAAGGGCTCACGCGAGAGTTAGCTCTGTCGAGAGTTAGCTCTGTTTGGACGTAATTGATCTCTATTGGCCACTGGGGACTCACACGCCGACGTCGTCGGCCCGCGCGGTGTCCGACTGGTCGGTGAGGGGTGCTGCGCCGGCGATCTTGAGGTACTCGTTGATCTCGTCGTGAGAGGGGTCGATGCCTACCGACTCGGCGTAGGCCTCGGCCGCCTCTGGGTCGTGCTCGCTGCCCGGTTCAGCCGCGCCGGCAACCGGCGGCCGTTCGTCAGGTGTCGTCATGCTCGCCTCGCCGCGTACCGCTCATCGGCCCAGCCTCCCGCCTTACGGACGCGACCCGAGGCTACCCGGTTTCCGGTTGAGTCACTTCGGCATTTCGGCGACCTGGCACCACCCGGGTCGCGGACTGGTCGGCCGGCGGGTCTTCGTCGACGCCGCGAACGTCCTCATCCTGCGCTAAACCCAGGCTAGCGCTGGTCCTCGTCGTCTTCGTGAAGTCCCGGTACTCGCACGACGATGCGGTCCGTAGACCCGTGACCGCTGTCTGGGAACCACATGCGGCGCGGTAACAGGTTCCCAGACAGCGATAGCCGCGCTTGCCCCAGCTCAAGGCCGCGCGGGCCGAGGGCTCCGAGGAGCCCCGCGGGCGGCGGGGGTGGCTGCTGGCCCTGAGCTTCGCATCGGCCGTCCCCCACCACCAAGGGGCGCGAAAACATCCTGGCCACCCTTGCGAGGTCGCGGCGCTCGCCCACGCCCCCGACGCGATGCCCGCAGTACCGCCCGTCGCTGCCCTGCGGTCATGCCCCCGACGACGCCGTGTTGGTCGTCGGCGGGGAACTTTAAGGCCTCAGTTAGGCACGCTGTCACCACTGGGCAGCCGGCACATACGGCGAGCGCCCGCCGCTCCCAGGCATGTACCGGCGCACCCGCAGGGCTGTCGGCCGGCCCGAAGAACACCTCCGGATCCACCGCCCAACATGCCGGTTCCTGACCAGCGATCCGCTGGTGCGGGGCGAGGCGGTCAATGCCGATCACAGCAGAGCTGCTGGCTTTGAGCGTCACCTGGGGTGAACGTCGGTAACTGCGGCTGAGCCGCTCGCCGACCTTGGCTACGCCGGCTGTGATGTCCTGACTGGCCATAACAAGCCTCCCCGTGGGGTGAACTAACCGATAACCCGGAATGGTCAACAAAAACCTTGCCGGACCACGTGTCGCCAAACGCGCCGTCTCAGATGTGAAGAACTGGAAGACCTCTTCTACTGATGAACCTTATGCAGAACACCCCCGTTTATCCGGGCAGGGTAATCTTTTTGCCTTGCGACCTGAAGCTCGTGAAGTTGTCTATAGAGGGAGAGTTGTGCTGCCTCTTGCCGTCTAGCTCGCGCCACGAGCTGCCGCTTGCTGAGTCCGTACCCTATGAGTGCGCCAAAGGCAAAGATCACCAAAACGGATGCCACTAGAACGATCAGTTCAACAGTCATTTCCCTACTCCTCCCTGACGGGTACTCGAACCATCTCCAGCTCCCCTCTACAGCCTCGGGCGGCGCCCCCAAGAGACGCCGGATACGCTCTTATGGCCCGCCGTCCGCTCCCGGAAACCCACCGTGGTTGCAGTCAGTTACCCCATCTCACCGCGCAGTAAACCCGGTTCTTCACTGAAAGTGGCTAATCCACCGTCGGACGCCCCCTCATCGACCCTTGCGGCGCAGGTGGCCCTGCGCCTGGGCCTGTCTGGGCGCACCACCGGCTCGAGGGCGTGGGGTGGTCGCACACGCGATGTCCGACTCCGTGAGATGTTTTGGCACGTTTCGAGGAACGGTCCCGCCTTGCCCTCGCCATCTGATCGGAGCACTCGCCCCAGGTGAACACGCCTGCCTCAGTCAATGTCATGCTGCAGATCGCCGCCATCGTCGGCGCGATCCTCGGGACGGTGGGCGCTACGGCCAACAGAGTGAAGACCTGGGACGAGTTCCTGCTGTGGGTGATCGGTGGGGCGATCGGCGGCGTGCTCGCCGTCTTCGGCTGGACCGGCATCATCCTCGGTGTCTCGGCGCTTTTTGGGCTGGGCGTGAGCGTGACCACTGCCGCCATCATCGGCCTGATCATCTTCGGGATGGCGGGCCTGCTCGGGGCCGTGGTCAGCCCGCTGCTGGACAACACGGACAGCCCGGTGGCGTGGTTGTTCAGCTTCCTCATCAAGTGGGTGCAATCGCCGCTGCTGACCACCGTCGGCCTCGTCGCGACGCTGATCGTGGCGATCGGGGGCGGCAAGGTGAACTTCCGTCGGGGCATGCTGTTCATCAAGGTGCGTCCCGGTCGCGGCGCGCTGACGCTCGGTGCCGTGGCCTGGACCCACTCCGGCCGCTTCAACCCGGACGGGACCGTGCCGGACAGCCTGGCCCGGCACGAGTCGACGCATAGCCGGACCGTGGCGACGATCGGCGAGCTCGGCTTCTACTTCACCTACGTCACGATCGGCGCCATCTGGGGGTCGGCGGAGGGCGGTTCGTGGAACGATCTCAACGCGGCCGGTTGCGGCAACCCGTTCGAGAAGACGGCGCACACCTTCACCGGCGACCCGGCCACCGCCCGATCCACGAGTGACTGCCGACATCGATCTTCTCAGAACGGTTGGCGCCGATGACGTCAACACCGCGGGTTCCTATGAGCAGTTGTTGGTGCTGTGGAGGAGCTGTCGGAGCGCAACGCCGAGTAGGCCCGGGTGATGGCCGCGCAGGGCGACCAGGACGTCGCCACCCTGATCAACGTTTTCGCCGTGACCCGCGACGACCAGCAGCCACTCGTCGACCTGCTCATCGAGGCCACCGAGCAGGTGATGCGGCACCGCCCGGGCTTCGTCTCCGCCAACATCCACGCCAGCCTCGACGGCACCCGGGTGGTCAACTACGTCCAGTGGCGCAGCCGCGAGGACTTCCAGGCAATGCTCGATGATCCCATAGCGCGCGAGCACATGAGCGCCACCTTGGCCCTCGCCACCGCCGAGCCACGCCTGTATGAGGTGGCCTCGGTCCACCATGCGTAATCGCGTCTCGTACCGGAATCCCGCCCGATGGTCCGGACATAGCCGGCGCGGGAGTTCACCGGACGGGCCGAGAGTGCCCGGCTCCGGCATCTCTGCGCCGTTCCGTCTCAGTCCTTCTGGCGGCCTCAAGCTCTCGCCATTGCTCATTGAGGGAGCGCTGCACTGCCGCTTGCCGTCTATCTCGCGCAGCTAGTAGTCGCTCACTGAGAGTGCATCCTATGAGTACGCCAAAAATCACCAAGAGGGTTGCCGCCAGAACGATCAAAGCAAAATCTCCCATACTCCCCTCCTTGGGTAGACGTGGTCTGGTATTAGGTTTCCCGTCGTTGACCAGTAAAGCGTTCTGTCGCTACCCGTGGTTAGAGTGCAGCCCTCACAAGCTCACCACCCGCCTCGTCCGTGAGCACGATGTCATCGTCGCGAGGACTTGAACCTGGCCGGGATGATCCGCAACCGCCGCCTGGCCCGGCACCTCGCCGGTCTCGGGATGGCCAAGTTCCGGCGCCAGATCCAGTACAAGGCCGCCGACGCCGGGGTGCGCGGCGTGGTGGCCGACCGGTGGTATCCCCTGGAGCACGACCTGCTCGGCGTGTGGTGCGGTGTGAGAGCCAAACTCATCCTCGCCCAGCGGCAGTTCCTGTGCCAAACCTGCGGCACCCGCCTCGACCGGGACCTCAACGCCGCACTGAACCTGGCCGTACTCGCGGAGCCGGACCTGGTCGAGTCGGCTACTCGGGCGACGCGGGCGTCGTCCACAGCGCTGAGACAGGTGCCACAGCCCCGGTGGCCAGGTAGCCGGCCACACGGGGTCCACGAAGATCACCATTGGGGTGCCGAAAGTCCGGGTGATGGCGTTGGTCGACCACGCTGGCACAAGCCTGATCAGATAGATCATTCTCCAGAATGTCCAGGTAGCTGCGCGCGGTGGACTGATCGCGACTGTCGCAAACGGGTAGCGATTGCGATCATCGGCGAGCTGCGCTTGGCCGCTCGTCGCCTGGGCAGATTCGCCCGTCCGTGTGGCGGATGTTTTTGACTTACTGTAGTTGAACCGTTACTTTCTGTCGCCATGAATGCACCCACAAGAACCACACTGGCCACACCGATCGCAATGATCACACCGGCCACACTGGTTCAAGATCTACGAATATCAGACCTCCCGCGCTGCGGTGGTGTGCTGGGTCACATCAACAGCCTGGCCGAGGATGGGGAGTGGCACTGTCACCTACCTGACGGTCATGACGGCGTCTGTAGAGCTCCCGATGGCACGACATGGTGAGCCCCGGCCTGGCTCCCGGCATCGCACAGACCTTGATCTACCGGGTACGCGCCCGGGATCTGGTCAACACCCTGTTTCCCGGGTCGTCGGAGTTCACCCGAAAACCTGCCGTGCTCGCCACCGGCATCTTGGTGGCGCTGTGCGAGTGGCCCGCGATGGACGCGTTGCGCCGGTTCATCGGTGACGATGAGGACAGCCTGGGCACCGCGGTTTCCATTTCCCATCAGGCACCGGTGTGCGCCGGCACCAAGCTGACCGTCACCGCGCGGTGCGCCAGCGTCGCCGGCAGAGCCAGCCGCTGGGATGTCTGCGCCCGAGACGGGACGCGGACCGTAGCGTGCGGGTGGGCGGAGTTTGCGGTGGTGCGGACGGCGGCATTCCTTGAGCGACACATGATCAAGCCGGCCGACGGTCCGACCCTACGTAGTTTCAGACACCAGCCGCATCAGGAGCATGCCCAGAGTGACCACGACCTGGTGATCGCCTGCGGTACCGGAAAATCCAACCCGATGGTCCGGACGTAGACGACCCGCGACTTCACCGGACGGGCCGGCCGTCGTGGGCGAAGGACGCGTCGGTGCGCGGGTCCCGGATGGACTCCCGCTGCCGGGATAGCCGCGCCAGCACCGTGCGGAGGTTGGCCAGCAGGACCTGGGCCATGTCGTGGGTCATCCCGTTGCGGATCACGAAGCGCAGCACCGCCAGGTCGGTGCGGTCGGCGGGGAAGGTGTAGGCCGGCACCTGCCAGCCGTACTCGCGTAGCCCGGCAGAGACGTCGAACACCGTGTAGCCGGTCACCTCTTCGCGCAGCTCGGCGGCGAACACGGGTAGCTCGCTGCCGTCGGTGAGCAGCCGCAGCGGCCCCAGCGCGGCCACCTCACGGGCCAGGCTGGTGGCGACGTCGCGGCAGTGCTGGTGAACCCGGCGGTAGCCGTCCGTGCCCAGCCGCAGGAACTGGTAGTACTGGGCGACGACCTGGGCGCCGGGGCGGGAGAAGTTCAGCGCGAAGGTGGCCATCTCGTCGCCCAGGTAGTTCACTCGGTAGATCAGCTCCTCGGGTAGGGCGGGCACGTCCTGCCACACCACCCAGCCCACCCCGGGGTAGACCAGCCCGTACTTGTGTCCGGAGGTGTTGATCGAGGCCACCCGCGGCAGGCGGAAGTCCCAGGCCAGCTCGGGGTCCAGGAACGGCGCGATCATCGCGCCGGACGCGCCGTCCACGTGCACCGGTACGTCCGGGCCGCCGCTAGCCGCCAGCTCGTCCAGCGCCCCGCAGATCTGCGCCACCGGCTCGTAACTGCCGTCGAAGGTGGAGCCGAGGACGGCCACCACGCCGATGGTGTTCTCATCGACGTTGGGCAGCGCCGAGGCGGCGTCGAGATGGAACCGGTCGCCCTGCATCGGCACCAGCCGGGGCTCGACCTCGAAGTAGTTGGCGAACTTGTCCCAGCAGACTTGGACGTTGCCGCCCATCACGATGTTCGGGGTGCCAGTGCCGCCGCGGGTCCGCCATCGCCGCTTGAGGGCCAAACCGGAGAGCATGCCCGCCTCGCTGGACCCGGTGGTGGAGCAGCCCGGCGCGGCGTCCGGGTCGGGCGCACCCCACAGCCGGGCGAGCATCCGCACGCAGCGCCGTTCCAATTCGGCGGTGCGCGGGTACTCGTCTTTATCGATCATATTCTTGTCGGCGGACTCGGCCATCAGCCTGGTGGCGTGCGGCTCCATCCAAGTGGTGACGAAGGTGGCCAGGTTGAGCCGGGCGTTGCCGTCGAGCATGAGCTCGTCGTGCACCAGCTGGTAGGCCAACTCAGGATCCATCCCGGTCGCCGGCAGCTGGTCGCGAGGCACTACCAGCGGCTCCCGGGTGAACAGCGGGTTGACGGTCAGGTCGGCGGTACCGGCCGGGGGCGGGTTATCCGGGTGGACGAGGGGCACGGCGTAATCGTGCCGCAGTCCACGCCGGGCAGGCACCCCCGCCCTGGCCGTTACCGCTCAGCAAACACTGACACGACCCGGTCACGGACCGGACCGCCGCCGAACGCGGAGCGTCAGTAATAGTGCCTGCGGCCGCCAAGGGGGTACCCGACCCCCCCGAGCAGAGCGAGGATCAGCCCTACCGCTAGCAGGATCCACCCAATAGTGGTCAGAACGCCCAGACCGGGAAGCAGGTAGCCAATTACTATCAGGATGAGACCAAGAACGATCATGATTCCTCCCGGGAATTCCGCCTGGGAACCCCCTGATCCGACGACCCGGACCCGGACGAGTCCATAGGTTCGTTACGAAGTTACCCCGTTGCGGACCTCGGCAAACGTGCCGAGGTCGCCGCCGCGGAGAGCCAGCAGGTCCTCGAGCACTGTCGCGCCTGACCGGAAAACAAAGTCGGGGACGGGCGAACGGAACCACCGGCTCGGCGTTGGGGTGTTGCGGAGCCGGGGACGGGGGAAGGGGACTACCGGGAGGTGACCCGGTGGGGACGTGGGTTCTGGTGGGGTTTTAGGCGGTGTTGGTGGGGGTGAGCTCGACGGTGTAGCCCAGGGCCTGGAGTTGGCGGGTCAGGTGGTTGGTGTGTCGGGCGAGGTCGAGGCGGCGGGTGTAGAAGTCGGGTCCGAGGTCGGTGAATTCGGTGGTGGGGTCGGCGAGCAGGTGGAAGATGATGGTCAGGATGGATCGTTGCAGCGCG
>DASYIL010000146.1:0-27196 GCA_035997545.1 Pseudonocardiaceae bacterium | reverse complement strand
CCCACAGCGTCATCTGGTACCGCCGATCGGGCAAGATTGGACGATGAGCGCAGCGGCCGCGGCCCTTGCCGCCGCCGTTGAGCGGCAGGCGATTAATTTGTGCATGTTGTCCCGCAGCATCCATGCCGAGCCCGAGCTGGCCTTCGCTGAGCACCGCAGCGCTGCCAAGGTGGCCGACCTGGTGGCGGCCGAGGGTTTCGAGGTCGAGCGCGGGGTGGCCGGTCTGGACACCGCGTTCACCGCAACCTACGGCGCAGGTGAGCTGGTCATCGGGTTGTGCGCGGAGTATGACGCGCTGCCCGAGCTGGGCCACGCCTGCGGGCACAACATCATCGCGGCGTCGTCGGCCGGGGCCGCGCTGGCGCTGCGCGAGATCGCCGACCGGCTGGGTCTGACGATCAAGTTGATTGGAACGCCTGCCGAAGAATCCGGTGGGGGCAAGGTGCTCCTGTTGCAGCGAGGTGTGTTCGACGGCGTGGCGATGGCGATGATGGTGCATCCCTCTCCGGAGGAGACCTGTGCGTTGACGTCACTGGCTATCACCGAACTGGAGCTGCGCTACGCCGGCAAGGCGGCGCACGCGGCCGCCGCGCCGCACAAGGGCCGTAACGCTGCCGACGCCCTCACTGTCGCCCAGGTGGCGGTGGGCCTGCTGCGCCAGCATTTAGACGACGGGCAGATGCTGCATGGCATCGTCACCCACGGCGGTGCCGCGCCCAATATCGTCCCCTCGAACACGTCGGCGCTGTACTACCTGCGAGCGCCCGACGTCGTGTCTCTGCAACAGCTGGAGGCCCGGGTACGGGCCTGCTTCGAGGCGGGGGGATTGGCCACCGGGTGTGCCCACGAGGTGACCCAGGTTTCCCCCGTCTACACCGACCTCGTTCCCGACCCCTGGCTAGCCGCGGCCTATCGCGTGGCGATCACCGGGCTCGGTCGTTCGCCACTGAGCCCCGAGGACGAGCGACACCGCCCGACCGGCAGCACCGACATGGGCAACGTGACCCAGGTGCTGCCGGCGATCCATCCGACCATCGCCATCGACTGTGGAGACGCGGTGAACCACCAGCCAGAGTTCGCCACGGCGTGCGCTACGCCTTCGGCGGACCGCGCGGTGTGCGATGGGGCGCTTGCCCTGGCGCTCACCGGGTTGGCGGCGGCCACCGACGAGGCGCAGCGTGATCGCCTGATCGGCGCCCAGCGTGAGCGACAGATCGGCGCCGAGCGTGAGCGCCAGATCCCCAGAGTGCCCCGGCGTCACGGAGCGCCGGCCACCGCCGAAGGAGGTGAACTGTGACGGCGTTGGAATCCCCACCGCTTCACCTAGCTCGGGCGTCGTTGCACGCCGCACCGGACATCGCGGCCGGTCGTGGTCCGACCTGGCTGGACGCTTGGCTGTTGCGCAACGGTGGCAACCTGGTCTCCTGGCGCCGGCACATCCATGCCTGCCCGGAACTCGGCTACCACGAGCTGGGCACCACTGCACTGGTCGTCGAGCAGCTCGAGGGCGCTGGCCTGCAGCCTACGCTGCTGCCCGGGGGCACCGGCCTGATCTGTGACATCGGCGGCGGCTCGCGATGTGTCGCGCTGCGCGCCGACCTCGACGCGCTGCCCCTGTCGGAGGCCACCGGGCTGCCGTTTGCCTCCACTATGGGCGGCATCATGCACGCCTGCGGGCACGACGCGCACACCGCAATCCTGATCGGCGCAGCGCTCGCCCTGGCGTCGGCCCCGGCGTTGCCCGGCCGGATCCGGTTGATTTTCCAGCCGGCCGAAGAGGTGATGCCAGGTGGCGCACTGGATGTGCTCGCCGCCGACGGTCTGTCCGGTGTGGACCGGATCTTCGCGTTGCACTGCGATCCCCGGCTGCGGGTCGGCCAGGTGGGCACCCGGGTCGGACCGATCACCTCGGCAGCCGACATGCTCGAGCTACGGCTGTCCTCGCCCGGTGGGCACACGTCGCGCCCGCACCTCACCGCCGATCTGGTGCACGCACTCGGCACTGTGATCACCGGCCTGCCTACGCTGCTGTCGCGGCGGGTCGACCCGCGCTCGGGCACCGTGCTCGTTTGGGGTGCGGTACAGGCCGGCCAGGCCCCCAACACTGTTCCTCAGGAGGGGCTGGTTCGTGGCACTCTCCGTACTGCTGACCGCGGGATCTGGATGAATCTCGAGCCACTGGTCCGTGAGTTGGTCACCGCCCTGCTCGCGCCTACCGGGGTGGGCTTCGACCTGCGACACGTCCGCTGCGTGCCACCGGTGGTCAACGAGCCGGTCAGCACCGTGCTGCTGCGTGACGGTGTCGCCGCGGCGCTTGGCGGAGATGCTGTGGCCGTGACCGAGCAATCCTCTGGTGGCGAGGACTTCGGCTGGTATCTCGAGCACGTGCCCGGGTCAATGTGCCGCCTCGGCGTCTGGCCGGGTGAGGTCCCGCAGCGGGATCTGCACCGACCCACCTTCGACCTCGACGAGCGCGCGCTGCCGCTCGGCGTGCGGGTTATGGTGCACGCCGCATTGGCTGCCCTCGCCTGACTGTCCCGCCCGCGTCTCACGGCAGGGCAGGTGACGATGAACGACGAGCGTGGCCGGCGCCGGATTAGGGGCCGAGGCCGGCGCACGGGCGAATGCGCAGTTCTGCGACGTAGTCCTCTGGAGCACCGGCCGCTTCGGCGGCATCAGCGATGACACCGAGATAGCGGGCTGAGGGTAGCCCGCCTTCGTAGGCGTCGAGCACGTAGAGCCAGGCGAGTAACGAGCCGTCCAGGGTGTGCACCCGCAGCCGCAGCTTCTTGTGGAACCCGAAGTCGCTACCTTCCCAGCGGTCGAGCAGCTTTTCGTCCTCCAGGGTGACGTCGTAGACCACGACGAACACCTGAGAGAGGGGGTCTTCGACGACGGTGGCCAGGGCCCCTTCCCAGCTGAGATCCTCGCCGCCGAAGGTCAGCCGCCACCCGATCAGCCACCCGGTCACCGCCATTGGCGAGTGCGGTGCGCGCTGCATCATCTGTGTTGGGTCCATGTTGGACCCGTAGGCGGCGTAGAGCGGCACGCGCGACAGCGTAGCCGCCAGGTGAGACGTCCCCGGCGCGCCCGCCACCAGCATCGCTTACGCGCTGCTCATGGACGTGCACGGAGCGCACATATCTGAGAGGCAACCCTCGGCCTGCCCAGGCGTCTTATCAGATACAGCGTGTCTGAGGAGGTTGCGATGCGGATCGTCGCCTGCTGGCTGATCGCGGGAGCGGCTCTGCTGGGTGTCGCCCCGGTGGCGATGGCCGACGAGTCAGCTCACCGCACGGGTGCCGCCGGTTCGGACAACCAGGCGGCGCCGCAGGCCGAGGTGAGCCTGCTCGCGGTATCGCTCACCGTCGGCGGTGCGATCGCCACGGCCGGGTCCGGCGCGGCGCTGGCGCTGGCCCGCCGCCGCAAGGTCAGTCCACCCAGTTGAGAGTCCGGCTGACCGCCTTACGCCACTGCGCGTAGAGGTCCTCGCGTCGCTGTGGGTCCATCGCCGGGTTCCACCGCCGATCGGCCACCCAATTGGCCCGAATCTCCGCCTCACCAGACCAGAACCCCACCGCGATGCCGGCCGCGTAGGCAGCGCCCAGTGCGGTGGTCTCGCTGACCACGGGCCTGATCACCGGGACGGCCAGGATGTCGGCCTGGAATTGCATGAGTAGCTCGTTGACGACCATCCCGCCGTCCACCTTCAACGAGCTCAGCGTCACCCCGGAGTCGGCGTTCATCGCATCGAGCACTTCGCGGGTCTGGAATGCGGTGGCTTCGAGCACCGCCCTGGCCAGGTGGCCACGGGTGACGTAGCGGGTCAGGCCGACGATGGCGCCGCGGGCGTCGGAGCGCCAGTGTGGGGCGAACAGCCCAGAGAAGGCGGGCACGATGTAGACCCCGCCGTTGTCCTCGACGGTGGCCGCGAGGTCCTCAATCTCGGCCGCCGAGGAGATCATGCGCAGGTTGTCCCGCAGCCACTGCACCAGCGACCCGGTAACCGCGATCGAACCCTCCAACGCGTACACCGGGCCCTGCGACCCGATCTGGTAGCAGACCGTGGTGAGCAGTCCGTTGCGGCTCGTCACCTTCTCGGTGCCGGTGTTGAGCAGCATGAAGTTGCCGGTGCCGTAAGTGTTCTTGGCCTCCCCGACGGACAGGCAAGCCTGCCCGAAAGTGGCCGCCTGCTGGTCACCAAGGATGCCGGCGATGGGCACCCCGGCCAGCGCACTGGGCTCGTGGACGTGGGCGTACACCTCGGAGGACGAGCAGATCTCGGGCAGCATCGATAGCGGGACGCCGATCTCCTCGGCGATGCCCTCGTCCCACGACAGCGTGTCCAGGTCCATCAGCAGCGTCCGGGAGGCGTTGGTGGCGTCGGTGACGTGCAGCCCACCAGACGGGCCGCCGGTCATGTTCCACAGCAACCAGCTGTCCATGGTCCCGAAGCACAGCTCGCCGTTGTTCGCCCGCTGCCGGGCACCGTCCACCTGGTCCAGAACCCAACGGATCTTGGGACCGGAGAAGTAGGTTGAGAGCGGCAACCCCGTGCGAGCCTGGTAGCGCTGTGCGCCTGCGTCGCCGCCGAGTTCGGTGCACAACCGTTCGGTGCGGGTGTCCTGCCACACGATCGCGGGGTGCACCGGCTTGCCGGTAAGCCGGTCCCACACCACGGTCGTCTCCCGCTGGTTGGTGATGCCGACTGCTGCGACGTCACCGGCCGTCAGGTCCGCCTTGGCCAGCGCCCCGGCCACGACCTCCCGGGTGTTCGCCCACACCTCCAGCGCGTCGTGCTCCACCCAACCGGCTCGGGGGAGGTGTTGCCGGTGCTCCCGCTGGTCCGCTGAGACCACCCTGCCGTCGTGGTCGAAGACCATGCAGCGGGTGGAGGTGGTGCCCTGGTCGATCGCCGCGACGTACTGGTCCATCGACACCTTCCCGGCCGGGCTGGCCATGGTCTTCACGCTCATCGCAGCCCCGGGCAGTATTGCCTGCCCGCTTACTGCGCCAGGTAGCCGCCGTCCACCGGCAGTACCGCACCGGTGATGAAAGACGCTTCGGACGATGCCAGAAAGAGTATGGCGCTGGCCACCTCATCCGGCTCGCCCAGCCGACCCATCGGGTGCATCTGCTTGATCGCCTCAAGGTAGTCGGGCCCGCCAGGCTCGTCAGCGAGTTTGCGTACCCGGTCGGTGCGGATCGTGCCGGGTGCCACAGCGTTGACCCGAATCCCGCGGTCCGCCCACTCGACGGCCAGGTGCTTGGTGAGGCCAGTGGCGACGAACTTCGCGGGCCCGTAGGCCGCCTGGTTTTTCTGGCCGGCCAGTCCGGATATCGAGGAGACACACACGATCGCGCCACCGCCGGCACCCGCCATCTGCTCGATGGCGTACTTGCAGGTGAGGAACATACCCCGGCCATCGACCGCCATCACGGTATCCCATTCCTCGGGTGTGGTCTCCAGCACGTTGGAGAGCGGGATGATGCCTGCGTTGGCAACGAGCACGTCGAGCTGGCCATACCGGGCCACTGCTGTATCGACCATGCGTCTGGCGTCGTCTGGTTTCGCGACGTCACCCACCACTAATTCGACTTCCGCGTCCGGCAGCAGCTGTGGCAGCTCTTTCAATGAATGCGGGTCGATGTCGGCCGCCACCAGCCGGGCGCCTTCGGTGGCGAAGAGCAATGCGGTAGCCTGCCCGATTCCCTTCGCTGCGCCGGTGATCAGCACCGACTTTCCACTGAGGCGTCCGAGTCTTGGCAAGCGTTCCTCTTTCGCCTGCACTGCGGCTCCTTCCTGGCCAGGCTAGCAGTTCAACATGTGATCAGGTGTCCATTTTCGAGATATGCAGTGGTGTCATCTCGACGAGCGTGTGCCGCCGCGACCAAACGCCGCGCCAACAACGGCGGCAACACCAAATCGATCTTCGCGAGATCAAAGAAACCGAAACCACGGAGTTCCTCCGGTGGCACGACGATGCGAGCTATCTCCGTGGACGACAGCACCTCCGCATCGAAGATGGCGATCACACCCTCGGGCCTGTTGGTAGCCGGTGGAACCCAATCCAGGACCAGCAGCCGGCCAGCGTGGCGGGCAAGACCCAACTCTTCGGCGATCTCACGCTGAGCCGCATCCCGAGGGGACTCGTCAGCCTCGACCACGCCACCGGGAAACTCCCAATGTGGCTTGTAGGTTGGTTCTACCAGCAATACTTGGCCCTCGACGTTGAATAACAACATCCCAGCGGCCATCCGTTTACGCGACCGCGGGTCGGGGAAGCCAGCCCCTTCTGTGGGCGTCGCTGCCGCGGGGTACTTGGCTTCCGTCACAGCGCTGAGCCTATGGCAACAGTCCCCACTACGTCGCTGCGCAGTACGGAAGGTACGAGGCGCCTAACGTCGGGTTAGTTTCGTGGATGGCCGGGGCGGCAGCGGTGCGGAGGAAGCGGTCGCGCTGGGCGTCGGAGGCCTTCGCCAAGGCTTGGTCCAGCGCGCGGCGCAACGCCAGGCTCGGCGGGTGGGCGCCGCGCGACAGCAACATCGACTCAGCTCAGCGAGGGAGCCTGGCGGTGTCGCGATTGACCGACGACATGTCCGGGTAGCGCTCACCGGCCGGTTTCAGATCGGACAATGGGGCGAGATCCTCGGTGGACAGCGTGATGTCTAGTGCCCCAATGTTCTCCCGCAAGTATCGGCGCCGTTTCGTGCCGGGGATCGGCACTACGTCCTGGCCGCGGGCCAGCACCCAAGCCAGCGCCACTTGCGATGGCGTGGCGTCGTATCGGGCGGCGATCGAGCGGACCTGGTCGACCAGTTCGAGGTTCGCCGCCAGGTTGTCGGCCTGCCACCGGGGAAGGGTGCGGCGGAAGTCGTCGGCGGCCAGATCGTCGAGGGAGGCGGTGGCGCCGGTCAGCAGCCCATGGCCGAGCGGGCTGTAGGCAACCAGCCCGATGCCCAGTTCGCGGCAGGTCGGCACCACGGCGTCCTCATGTCGCGGCTGAACAGCGACCATTCGGTTTGGACCGCGGTGATCGGGTGCACCGCGGACGCGCGGCGGATCGTGGCTGCTGAGGCCTCGGACAGCCCGAGGTGCCGGACCTTTCCGGCCGCGACGAGGTCGGCCATCGCGCCGACGGTCTCCTCCACCGGCACGCTCGGGTCGGGCCGGTGCTGGTAGTACAGGTCGATATGATCTACGCCCAGGCGGGTCAGCGAGCCGTCGATCGCGACGCGGACGTTGTCCGGTGAGCCGTCCACCCTCGCTGGCGTCAGCGTGTCCGGGTCAACAAGAATGCCGAACTTCGTAGCCAGGACGACCTCGTCGCGACGTCCGGCGATCGCCTCGCCGACCAACTTCTCGTTCTCACCCACGGCATACATCTCGGCGGTGTCGAGGAAGGTGATGCCGAGATCCAGCGCATGGCGGATGGTGGCGATGGACTCGGCACGGTCGGTCGGGCCGTAGGCGTAGTTCATGCCCATGCAGCCCAGTCCCAGTGCTGAGACGGTGAGTCCGGTCGGCCGAGGGTACGTGTGGTAGTGGTCATGTTCTTCTTCCTGGTGCTTGTAGATCGGGTCATGGTGAGCAGTTCCCGCCGTAGGTGGCGATCTTGTAGTCGATGACGGCCAGCGCGGCCTGCAGCTCGTGCAGCCGTCGCTGGATCGATTCGCGATGGGCCCGCATCAAGGCAAGTCGGGCTGGCACGCTTGCCTCGCCCTGGCGGATCAGGGCGAGGTAGCGGGTGATGTCTCGGATCGGCATGTCCGACATGCGCAGCCGGGTCACGAAGACCACCCGGGCCAGTGCCTGCCGATCATAGACCCGCCGGCCGCCGGCGTCACGACCGACCTCGACCAGCCCGATCCGCTCGTAGTAGCGCAAGGTGTGCGCGCTGACGCCGGTGGCCTCCGCAACGTCGCCGATCGCCAGTTCAGCGGGCAAGTCCTCCGGCAGGTCCAGGGTGCGCACCAGTTCCGCTGACAGCGGCGGTAGGTCGGGCGCGTCGCGGGAGTCGACCAGCTCCAGGAGTCGCTCTGTGGCTGCGGTCATGAACGCGACGGTAGGACTTAGAGTGCTCTCGAAGTCAAGCCTGGGATCAGCGGACAGATCCGCCTTGCCCGCGGCGAGGACGACCTCGACGTCCATCCCGCCGCACCCGAAGGGCGGTCGTGACCAGGGACAATAAGTTGATCTCGCCGTTCACCTTCCCAACCCACGAACTTGTCACCATGCTCGACCGCCTGCGTGACAAGCTGTGACCAGACCACGGTAGGGCCCGACAGCGGTAGCGTGCAGTGGGTAGAGCGGACTCGGGAGGTGCAGTGCAGCAGGCCGAGCACCAGCAGCTCGGTGGGTCGGCGCCGGGGCAGCTCGGTCCGGTGCAGCGCGCGGCCGGCTGGCAGCGGCTGGCCGACGAGCAATTCGATGTCGTGGTCATCGGCGGCGGGGTGGTCGGGACCGGCGCGGCGTTGGATGCCGCGACCCGGGGTCTCAAGGTCGCCCTGGTGGAGGCCAGGGACCTGGCCTCGGGCACGTCCAGCCGATCGTCCAAGCTGTTCCACGGTGGTCTGCGCTACCTCGAGCAGCTCGAATTCGGGCTGGTCCGGGAGGCCCTGCACGAGCGGGAGCTGATGCTCACCCGGCTGGCTCCGCACCTGGTCAAACCGGTGAGCTTCCTGTATCCCCTGGCCCACCGGATCTGGGAGCGGCCCTATGTCGCCGCCGGACTGGCCCTTTACCAGACGCTGGGCGGGGCACGGTCGGTGCCGGGTCAGCGCCACCTCACCCGGGCTGCGGCGCTGCGGATGGCACCGGCGCTGCGCCGCGACACCCTCATCGGCGGGGTGCACTACTACGATGCGATAGCCGACGATGCCCGGCACACCATGATGGTGGCCCGCACCGCCGCTCAGTACGGCGCCGTGGTGCGCAGCTCCACCCAGGTCATCGGGTTCCTGCGAGAGGCAGATCGGATCTGCGGAGTCCGCGTGCGGGACTGCGAGACCGGCGAGGAGACCGGCGTCGACGCTCACGCGGTGCTCAACTGCACAGGCGTGTGGACCGATGAGATCCAGCGGATGTCCGGTGGGCGGGGTCGATTCCGGGTACGCCCCTCCAAGGGGGTGCACATCGTCGTCCCGAGGGACTGCATCGTGTCGGAGAGCGGGCTGATCCTGCGCACCCCGACGTCGGTGCTGTTCGTCATCCCCTGGCGCAATCACTGGATCGTCGGAACCACCGACACCGGCTGGAACCTCGACCTCGCGCACCCCGCGGCCACCCGCGCCGATATCGACTACCTGCTGAACACGGTCAACACCGTGCTGGCCACGCCGCTAACCGAAGACGACATCGAGGGCGTCTACGCCGGTCTGCGGCCGCTGCTGGCGGGGGAGAGCGAGGAGAGCTCCCGACTGTCGCGAGAGCACGCGGTGGCCCGGGTAGCGCCCGGCCTGGTCGCGATCGCCGGCGGCAAGTACACCACCTACCGGGTGATGGCCGCCGACGCCGTGGACGCCGCGGTGCCCGACCTGCCGGGCCGGGTGGCGCCCTCGATCACCGACAAGGTGCCGCTGCTCGGTGCCGACGGGTACCACGCCCTGGTCAACCAGGCCGATGCGCTGGCCGCCCGGCACGGGCTGCACCCCTACCGGCTGCGGCACCTGCTGGACCGCTACGGCTCGGCGGTGCACCACGTGCTGGCCCTGGCCTGCGACCGCCGCGATCTGCTCGCACCGGTACCCCATGCGCCGGACTACCTGAAGGTCGAAGTGGCGCACGCCGCCAGCCACGAGGCGGCCCTGCATCTGGAGGACGTGCTGACCCGGCGCACCCGCATCTCGATCGAGTACCCGCACCGGGGCGAGGCCTGCGCCGCTGACGTCGCCGACCTGATGGGCGAGGTGCTGGGCTGGGATGCGGCCGCGCGGCACCGGGAGGTGCAGATCTACCTCGCCCGGGTGGCCGCCGAACGCGACTCGCAGCGCCAGCCCAACGACTCCGCCGCTGACGCCCGCCGCGGCGCCGCCCCGGAGGCCCGCCCGCGTCTTCTCGAACCGGTCAGCTGACCGTGCGCCAGCGCCGGACACACCGAGCACGAGAGCCGGACACCCAGGCTAGGAGTTGATCTCGCAGATTACGGTGCCCTGGGTTACCGAAGTCCCAGCCTCGACCTTGAGACCGGTGACGGTGCCGGTCTTGTGCGCGTTCACCGGATTCTCCATCTTCATCGCCTCGACCACGAGGATGAGATCACCGGTGTCGACCGGATCCCCGTCGGACACCGCAACTTTGACCACGGTGCCCTGCATGGGCACGGTGACCGCGTCCCCGGACACTGCGACCGTCTTGCCGCCGCGGCCGCGCTTACGGGGCGTGGCCCTACCGCCACTGTCGCCGCTGAGGGCGAAGTCGCCAGGCAGCGAGACCTCCAGCCGCCGGCCGTCGACCTCGACGACCACGGTCTGCCGCGGTGCCGCGGACTGTACTTCCACCGGCGTGACTTCCACCGGCGTGTCGTAAGGCTGGAGCTTGGCGGAGAACTCGGTCTCGATCCATCGGGTGTGCACCGTGAAGTGCGCGCCGTCAGTGGCGGCGAAGGCCGGGTCGGCCACGACCGCCCGGTGAAACGGGATGACGGTGGGCAGGCCCTCGACGGTGAACTCGGCGAGCGCCCGCCGGGACCGCGCCAGAGCCTGCTCGCGATCCGCACCGACGACGATGAGCTTGGCCAGCATCGAGTCGAACCGATCCCCGATTACGCTGCCGGCGCGCACCCCGGCGTCCAGCCGCACGCCTGGCCCCGACGGTGGATCGAACACGGTGACGGTGCCGGGCGTGGGCAGGAATCCGCGGGCCGGGTCCTCGCCGTTGATCCGGAACTCGATCGCATGGCCGCGGGGCTGCGGGTCGGACGTCATGGTCAGCTTCTCGCCGGCCGCGATCCGGAACTGCTCGCGGACCAGGTCGAGCCCGGTGGTCTCCTCCGACACCGGGTGCTCCACCTGCAGCCGGGTGTTCACCTCTAGGAAGGAGATCGTGCCGTCGGGACCGACCAGGAACTCGACGGTGCCCGCGCCGGTGTAGCCCGCCTCCGTGCAGATCGCCCGGGCCGCCTCGTGGATGGTGCGACGCTGCGCGTCGGACAGGAAAGGCGCCGGGGCCTCCTCGACGAGCTTCTGGTGCCGGCGCTGCAGGGTGCAGTCCCGGGTGCCGACCACGACGATGGTGCCGTGCTGGTCGGCCAGCACCTGCGCCTCGACATGCCGCGGCCGGTCCAGGTAGCGCTCCACGAAGCATTCGCCGCGCCCGAAGGCCGAGACGGCCTCGCGCACCGCGGAGTCGAACAGCTGGGGGATTTCCTCGATGGTTCGCGCGACCTTCAGGCCGCGCCCGCCACCGCCGAAGGCGGCCTTGATGGCCACCGGCAGGCCGTGTTCCTCGGCGAAGGCCACCACCTCGTCCGCGCCGGACACGGGCTCCTTGGTGCCCGGCACCAGCGGTGCTCCTGCCTTGGTGGCGAGGTGCCGCGCAGTGACCTTGTCGCCCAGAGCACGGATCGCCTGCGGCGCTGGGCCGATCCAGGCCAGCCCGGCGTCGATCACCGCCTGGGCGAAGTCTGCGTTCTCGGCGAGAAACCCGTAGCCGGGGTGCACCGAGTCCGCGCCGGCACGGGTTGCGACGGCGAGCAGCTTGGGCTGGTTGAGGTAGCTGTCCAGGGGGGTGGCGCCGCCCAGCGCGAACGCCTCGTCGGCCAGCCGCACGAACGGCGCGTCGCGGTCGTCGTCGGCGTAGACGGCGACGCTGGCCAGCCCGGCATCCCGGCAGGCCCGGATCACCCGCACGGCGATCTCACCGCGGTTGGCGATGAGCACCTTACGCAGGACTAACGGGTCGGGCTGCGGCACCAGTGCCTCCCAGGCTGGGGTCACTCACCGCAGTCTAACGACGCCTGGTAGCCGCCCCGGACCCGCGAAAAGCGGCCAACGGCCCGTCCCAACCCGCGAAAGGTCCCATTTAGGGTCGGGCACTCGCCCGAACCGCGAGGTTCCATTTGGCGGTCGTAGGGGTTGGGCTGGGGTCAGTAGCGACGCACCTGGCCAACTACCTACACTACCACGCCGCCTGGAACGCGACGTAGCGCGGGTAGTCGGCGTCGCTTGGGTGTGGTGTGGCCGTCATAGCGCCAGGTAAGTTCCCTGGCGGCGAGTTCCTGCTGGCCAAGTGGTGCCAGCTGTCCGGCGGCAGCGAGGTTGCGGGCGAGGTCCCACCCGTCCCGCAACGAGCCGGATGGCCGAAGCCCCGCCGCCCACACCGTGAAGCTCGCGGTCCAACTTTGCCCCACTGAGGCGGCGAGTAGGGGCCAGGCCGCGGCGACCTCCCGGCCCGCTTGCGTAGCAGCGCCCGGCGCGTGATCGCCAGGCGTTCTGCGTCGAAGCCGTCGGGCACCTTGCCGCGGTCACCAGGGAGGCGACCAGTGCGGCCTGCCGTGCAACGGCCGCCCCTCCGTCCAACCGGTGGCGCAAGGGACCGCAAGGCCAAGGCCCTCCGGAGTGGACATGGCCGAGTTTCACCGCCAGGTCGACTACAGGCCCCCGCTGCGGGCATGCGGGTCTTGGGTAGCCGACCGCTGGTACCCCCGAGCAAGACCTGTTCCGCCTGTGGTGCGGAACGGTGTCCTACTGGGGCGGGAGCGGATTCTGTATCACGTGGAGCACGTGAATCCACTGTGGTATCCCCGCACGGTGTGCTTGATCCGGGCCAGCATCGCGGCCACGCCGCGCAGCCGCAGCGGGCTCACCAGCTGCGCCAGGCCGAGCTGCAGGTAGAAGTCGTCCGGTGTACCGAGCACGGTGGCAACCGGCTCGCCGTCCAGACCGGTGTGCAGGATCGCCGCGAGCCCGCGGGTGGTGGGCGCCTCGGGCGGTGCGTCGAAGTGCAGGCGCACTCGCTGGTCGTCGGTCACCTCGACGGCCAGATACAGCGGGGACTGGCACTCGGGTACCCGCTGCATCGAGTCGTGTGCCAGGTGCGGCGGCAGCTCGGGCAGTTCCGACGACAGCTCCAGCAGCAGTTGCAGCCGGTCGGTGGGGGCGACGTCCTCGAACTCCTGCGCCAGCTCGGCCAGCCGCGGCGGCAGGGTGGCCGGAATGCTCATCCGGAGGTCCTCTCCTGATCGGATGCGTGCTCTCCTTGACCGTGCCACAGGATCACGACCACAGCGAGGCCACGGGGACCCCGACTTCGGCGAGCAGCCGCCGGGTCAATGGCAGGCTGATACCGATGACGCTGGACGGGTCACCGTCGATCCCGTCGACGAACCAGCCGCCCCGGCCGTCCAGGGTGAACCCGCCGGCCACCTGCAGCGGTTCGCCGGTGCCGACGTAGGCCGCGATCTCCTCTGCCGACAGGGTGCCGAAGCGGATCAGGGTGGTCTCCGCGCCGGTGGCGGTGGCGGTGACGGCGCCGTTGTCGAGGCGGACTACGGCGTGTCCGGTGAGCAGCTCACCGGTGCCGCCAGCCATCGCCTGCCAGCGCCGCAGCGCGACGTCGGCGCAGCCCGGTTTGCCGACCAGCTCGCCGCCGACGTGAAGCATCGAGTCACACCCGACGACCACCGCGTCGGGATACCCGGCGGCGATGTCTGGAGCGACCGCGTCGGCCTTCGCCCGGGCCAACGCGGTGACCAGCTGCGCTGGCGTCGTGCCGGGCAGTGTGGCAGCCAGCGCATCCTCGTCCACTCCGGACACCCGTACCACCGGATCCACCCCAGCGGCGCGGAGCACGGCGAGCCGGGCTGGGGATGCCGACGCGAGGACCAGGCGCACAGCGGCGCACTGTACGGAAACGGCTCCTAGAGGTCCGGGAACGGGTTGCGCACCGTCAATGGCTTGACGTCACGATGCACCAGCCGCTGGGTGTGCGACTCCCCTCCCGGCTACGCGCCCGGTTTCGTCGCACGCGGCGGTGTCAGCGGCCGCTGCGATTCGGGTCGAGCCGGCGCAGTAGCACGGCTGTGACCAGGACCAGCGTGAGTCCGACCGCGCCGAGCGAGGACGTGTCGAGAGTCCAGGCGTCGACGGTGTGGTTCCACGAACTGTCGGCCGTCGATGTCGGGAGCCGGTTGAGGTCGACGGTGGCGGCGCCCATGGCGTAGGCCCATCGCGCGGGCACCAGCCAGGATAATTGCTCCAGCCCGGCTCGGCCCTGCACCGGGAACAGCCCACCGCACAGGATCAGCTGCAGCATTACCAGGAGCACCAGTAGTGGCATGCCGCGATCGGCGTTGTCAATCAGTGCCGAGATCACCAGGCCGACGGTCACGGCGACCAGGCTGGCGACTATCACGGCGAGCATGACCTCGGAGCGGCCGGACTCAAACACAAGGGCGCTGTCCGGTCCGGGTAGGCCCACCATGCTCAACATCGCGAACAGCGCCGCCTGGACGCCGGCTATCGCACCGACCACCGCGAGCTTGGAGGCCAGGTAGGCGGCCATTGAGAGGCCGACTGCCCGTTCCCGTAAGAAGATCGCGCGTTCCTTGATCAGCTCACGCACCGCCGCCGCCGACCCCATCAGCGAGCCACCCATGACCAGAACTAGGAGCAGCTCGCGCGGTTGCGTCTCACCCTGGGCGACGGAGAGGCCGGCGCTGCCGGGCACAGCCCGGGCGAGCAGGCTGAGTATCAGGGGCAGCACGGCCAAGAACACGACGTATTGACGGTCCGCTGCGATCACGGCCAGGTAGCGGCGGCACAGAATCGTGAACTGCGTCAACGGGGCCTGTTGCCGAGGTCCGATCCCCGGACCGGTCGTTGGCCTACCTTCGTCGGTCCAGCCCGGGGCGTCGGGCCGTCGGTACAACTCTGAACGCCGGAACCGGTGGGTCCAGTCCGCCTTCTGCTCGCGCAGCAGGTCGAAGAGATCTGCGTAGTTGGCCTGGCCGAAGTAGTCTAACGCCTTCGCTGGGGGACCATAGTAGGCGAGTTGGCCGCCGGGGGCGAGGACCATCAGTTTGTCGCACAGGTCGAGGTTGGCCACGCTGTGGGTAACCACCACGACCGTCCGGCCGCCGTCGGCCAGCGCGCGCAGGATTTGCATCACCTCTCTGTCAAGTCCCGGGTCGAGACCCGACGTGGGTTCGTCGAGAAACAACAGCGACGGGCAGGTCAACAGCTCCAGTGCGATGCTGACGCGTTTGCGCTGGCCGCCGGAGAGGCTGGAGATGCGTTGCCCGGCTCGTTCGGTCAGCTTCAGCTCAGCGAGCACCTCGTCAATCCGTAGCTCCCGATCGGCGGCCGATGTATCGGACGGGAAGCGCAGCTGCGCGGCATAGGACAGCGCGCGGCGTACTGTGAGCTGGGGATGCAGGATGTCGTCCTGAGGGACCAACCCGATCCGCTGACGCAGTTCATCGTAGTTCACATACAAATTTCGTTCGCCGTAGCGCACCGATCCGGACTCGGCCGGCCGGCTGCCGGTGAGCGCGCCGAGCAATGTCGACTTACCAGCACCGGTCGGCCCGATGACCGCGAGCACGCTGCGGCTGTTAAGGGTGAACCCCACTTCATCCAGCAGCTGTTGACCGCTGGCTGCCGTGACGACAAGGTCGCGAACCTCGAACTCGACGTCGCCGGTATCGACGTACTTGACCAGCCGGTCACCGGTCAACTGCAGCAAGGAATGTCCGACACCAATCACATCACCCTCAGAGATCTGAGCCTCCGCTATCCGCTGACCATTGAGGTAGGTGCCATTGAAGCTCTCCAGGTCGACCAGTTGCCAACCGTCAGCACGGCGGTGCAGCTCGGCGTGGCGGCGCGAGACCAGCAGGTCGTCAAGCACGACGTCGTTGTCCGGCAACCGCCCGATCCGCACGCTAGGGGTCCGGATCTCGTGTACGCCTGCTCGATGCCCGTGGGTCGGCGGTGTACGACCACGGCTGCCATACCGATCTGGCACCGTCAACGTCAGCGCGACCCCGATGTCCGACTCGCCCAGCCGCACCTCCGTCGGTGCAGCGATCGGCAGCCGGTGCACCCGCCGTCCGTCGAGGAAAACCCCGTGTCGGCTGTGGTCGGTGAGCAGCCAGCCGTCTGAGGTCGACTCGACGACGGCATGGAGGCGGGACACCATCGGATGTGCCACCTGAATGTCGGCGGCGTCGTCACGTCCGATGGTCATCGAGCCACCCGACGGTATGACCCAGCGTCGCCCGTCTACGCGCACTTCCAACGTGGTCGGCCTTGGTCGGAACAACGCCTCGGTTTCCATTAGCAAGGATCACACCAGATTGCCCTAGCTCGACGGTAGTGCAGAGGCGCGCCAGGATCCGGGTCCGTGGCGCATTGTGGTGCGCAGCCGCTGCGCTGGGTATACCCATGCACAGCGCGGCGTGGCCGGCTCAGCCGCGGCAGCCCTCACCAATCCAGCGAGTAGCGCGATCAACGCAGTGAGTCCGGAGACTCCAAACCTTGCGAAGGATGGATTCATGGATGGACGGCGAGGTGTATTCGCCGGAGTTGCGTGAGCGGGCGGTGCTGCTGATCGCCGAGTTGCGGGAGCATCGACGCGCTTGAGAATCAGATCAGTGGTGCTGCTACCGGTCGGAGTTTCGTTGCTGCCGCCGGTCGGAGTCTCGCTGCTGATACCGGTCGGAGTCACGCCGCTGATACCGGTCGCTGCCGCAGCCTTTCAAGGTGCCGTTGTCGTAGTTGCACTGGTCCTGCATGTTGGGCCTGGGATGCTGCTGTTGAGGTTGGCACGTACCGCCGTGCCGCTGGTAGCTGCGCGGGCACCCAACATTTATGGGTTGGCACGTGTGCCCATCCCGCTGGTAGCCGCGAGGACACGACAGCTGCTGAGGTTCGGGCGGGGCCAGTTGCGCCGGCGGCTGCACTGGCTGCGCCGGCGGCCGCAGTGGTTGGTGCGGTGGTGGTTGGCGCTGTGGCTGTCTATGGGGCTGGGGCTGTGGTGTTCGGGGGCGGTGGGGCCGACATAGCTTTCCGTGGCGGCGATCGTGATCAAGGTAGGGCGCGGGAGATGATGGCGTTGTTGCTGCGCATGGGCCGGGCGGTGGGTCGTCGATGCTGTTTGGCGAGGGTTATGGGAACGCTGGTCGCCCGGATCTGTCCGCGCTGGCTGGCGGTCCGGAACGACAATCTTCAGTCGCGAGAACGGCACCGTTGTGTCGGGGGATTCGCTGATCACGGCCTGCGGCGTGCCGGGCGAGAGCATGGCAGCGCGGGCGGCGGCGGCCAGTGCTCCAGCGCTGGGGTACCGGTCGTCGGGGTTCTTGGCCATCGCGCGGGCGACAACGGTGTCCAGGTCAGCAGGAAGATCTGGCCGATCTTGTGAAGGCTGGGGAGGGGGCTGATGTAAGTGCGCGTGGATGATCGCCGGGAGACCTTCGGCGCGGAAGGGCCAGTGTGTGGTCAATGCTTCGAACAGCAGGCAACCCAGGGCGTAGACGTCCCCCCGGTGGTCTCCGTGACTCCCGGTGAACCGTTCCGGAGCCATGTAGCCCAGCGAACCAACGGTGGCGCCGGTCCTCGTCAACGACGTGGCCTCGCCGGTGGTCAGGCGGGCCAGACCGAAGTCAGCGACATAGACGAATTCGCCGACCGATCCGTTCTCAGAGTTGGTGACCAGGATGTTGGACGGCTTGATATCTCGGTGCGCCAAGTTCTCGGCGTGTGCCGCATCCAGGGCTGAAGCGACCTGGGTCACCACGTTCACGGCCCGCTCGGCGGATAATGGGCCGTGTTGAGCGAGTCAGCTTCGCAAGATTAGGGCCCTCGACAAGTCGCATGTCGATGAACAGCCGGCCGTCGATCTCGCCGAAGTCGTGGATGGGGACGATGTGGGGTTCTCGAAGCTGCGAGGCGAGCGCTGATTCGGCCTGGAAGCGCGCCCGGAACTCCGGATCAGCCGCAAAGTGGGCCGGGAGCAGCTTGAGGGCGACCGCCCTGCCGCGGACGGTGTCGACTGCGCGGTACACCTGTCCCATTGCGCCCTCGCCGATCATCGATTCGAGACGGTAGGGACCGAACTGGCTCTCGGACTGAGGTGAGCTGCCCGGTGCGTCGCTCGCGCCTCGGCCCGCCGGCGCGGCCCCGATCGGCGCGGTTCCCTCCGGGGAGAAGGCCTCAGCGGGCCAGTCTCGTGGGTCGGGCGAGCGCTTTCCGCGCCTGTGCCGGCGGGGGCCCACATCCCCAGGATCGCGGTGACGATGGCAGCCACCGCGGTGGGGGGAATGAGCCACCACGCAAGCAGCCACTCGCCTCCGGGCCCACCATAGATCAGTTGACGCGTGCCCGCGCTGAGACTAGCCAAATCGGCACCGGTCACAGAAAATGAGAGCACCGACACATACGGTAAGGTGAAAAAAGACAGCAATGACAACACCGCACCGCAGATGGCGGTCACAGCACCCACGCGACCCGGTAGGGTTTGGCCGTCCAGATGGATTTGTCGATCCGTTGATCCAAACGACATGGCCCACTCCAGAGTGGTCGAAGCGCCCAACATAGTCCTTATCGTTTATCGCGCCTAGCGCTGAATGCGTTTCATATGTCCGTTTTGGTACGGGAGATACCGGCACTATGGGGCAAAGTCGGCATATCCACCTGTCGGATCAGTGTTCACACCCGGTGGGTGTCGCCGGTCGATGCGGTCGACGGAAGCGCCGAGGCGCGCCAGGCTCCGGACCCAGGGTGCAGGGGAGTGCGCAGCCGGTGCGCGAGGTCGGCCCAGGCCGAGTGCGGCATCGGCGGCGCGGCAGTGGTAACACTTGCCAACCCCGCGAGCACCGCCATCAGTGCGGCGAGCTCCTCGTCGGAGGGCTCCCCTCCCACGATGTGGACAACCCGTGAGTGGGGATGCGAGTTATCGCTCGAATTACCACTCACAGGGGGATGTTCCCGTGCTTCTTGGGGGGCAGGGTCTGGCGCTTGTCTTTGAGCATCCGCAGTGCGCGGGCTACGGAGGAACGGGTGTGGGAGGGCGGGATCACCGAGTCGACGTAGCCCCGCTCGGCGGCAACGTAGGGATTGAGCAGAGCGTCCTCGTACTCCTGTTGCCGCCGTGCCCGCAGCGTCTCCACCTCCTCGGCAGCGGCTTTGGCGAGTTCCTTGCGGTACAGGATGTTCGCCGCGCCGGACGCGCCCATCACCGCGATCTGCGCCGACGGCCAGGCCAGGTTGACGTCGGCACCGAGGTGCTGGGAGCCCATCACGTCATAGGCGCCGCCGTAGGCCTTGCGGGTGATCACCGTGACCTTCGGCACGGTGGCCTCGGCGTAGGCGTAGATCAGTTTGGCGCCGCGCCGGATGATGCCGTTCCACTCCTGGTCGGTGCCGGGAAGGAAGCCGGGCACGTCGACGAAGGTGAGTACCGGCACGTTGAACGCGTCACAGGTCCGCACGAATCGGGCGGCCTTCTCGGCGGCGTCGATGTCCAAGCAGCCCGCCAGCTGCGTGGGCTGATTGGCCACGATGCCGACGCTGCGGCCCTGCACCCGCCCGAAGCCGACGACGATGTTGCGCGCGAACAGCCCGTGCACCTCCAGGAACTCCCCGTCGTCGACCACCCGGGTGATCACCTCGTGGATGTCATAGGGCTGGTTCGCCGAGTCCGGGATCAGCGTGTCCAGCTCCCGGTCGGAATCAGTAAGGGTGTCGGCCACGGACCCTTGGGTGAGGTCATCCGGCGGGTCGAATAACGGCGGCTCGGAGAGGTTGTTCGACGGCAGGAAGGACAGCAACTCCTTGACGTAGGACAGCGCATCTTCCTCGTCGGCGCCGAGATAGTGCGCGTTGCCCGACTTGGTGTTGTGCGTCCGCCCGCCACCGAGCTCCTCGAAGCCGACCTCCTCGCCGGTCACCGTTTTGATCACATCCGGGCCGGTGATGAACATGTGCGAGGTCTGGTCGACCATCACTGTGAAGTCAGTCAGCGCCGGGGAGTAGACGTGCCCGCCCGCGCACGGACCCATGATCAGCGAGATCTGCGGGATCACTCCGGAGGCGTGCGTGTTGCGCAGGAAGATCTCGCCGTAGAGGCCCAGCGAGACCACGCCCTCCTGGATCCGGGCGCCGCCGCCCTCGTTGATCCCGACGATCGGGCAGCCGGTCCGCATCGCCAGGTCCATCACCTTGACGATCTTCTCGCCGTACACCTCGCCGAGGCTGCCACCGAAGACGGTGGCATCCTGGCTGAACACGCACACCGGGCGACCGTCGACAGTGCCGTAGCCGGTGACCACGCCGTCGCCGTAGGGCCGGTTGCCCTCCTGGCCGAAATCGGTGCAGCGGTGCCGAGCCAGTTCGCCGAGTTCAGTGAACGATCCAGGGTCCAGCAGCAGGTCGATCCGCTCGCGGGCGGTCTTGCGCCCCCTGGCGTGCTGGCGCGCTACCGCGCGGGCCGACCCCGCGTGCACCGCCTCCTCGTTGCGGCGCAGTAGGTCGGCCAGCTTGCCCGCGGTGGTGTGGAGGTCCGGCTCGTCACTGTGTCCGCCTCTGCTGGGGACTTGGCCGACCGGCTCGGTGGCGCTGCTCATGGCTGCCGACCTTAGCGACCAAGGATCGCTAGCGACCTAGGATCTGGTGGCCGATACCGCAGTCAGTGTCGGCCACCAGGCCGTCGATGCGGTTACGGCGTTGTCTTCGCCCCGGGCGTATGACCGGCTGCGCGGTCTGAACACCGTGCTGAAACCCCCTGCACACCAGCGCGGGTGTCGCCAAGCTCCGCGGCCAACTTGGCCGCCACCGCCGCTTAAGGGGTCCCGTTGGCGATCCGGCGGCACAGCCAGGTCAGCGCGAGCGGGTAGCGGTAGTCGATCCCGCGGTGGCCGGCGTCGAACAGCTCGAAGTGCACCCGCTCGTCGGGCAGCCCGACGGCGCGCAGCTGGTCGCGGAACGCCTGCGCGCCCAGATCGAGGTACCACTCGTCGCGGGTACCGGCGTCCAGCCACACCGCCCGCAGCGAGCGCAGCGCCTCGGCGTACCGCGGCGCCATCCGCACCGGGTCCCAGCCCAGCCAGCGCTGCCACACCTCAGGACGCAGCACTCCCGTGTGAGGGTCAAACGGTAGCTCCGGCGTGCCGTCCTCGCGGGCGGAAAAGCACGCGGAGACGCCCAACATCTCGAGTAGGTCCCCGTCGGCGGGCTTGGTGAACGCGGGCCGGGACCGGAAATCGGCCCACCACCGGTGGATGTCGCCGTCGTAGTCGCGCAGGTGGCGCACCGACTTGCCGAAATCCGGGAGGTAGCACAGCTCGTACAACGCATCCCCGGCGTGGCTGGCGAGTGCGCCGAACAGGTCCGGCCGCAGCATCGGCGTGATCATGGCGCCGAACCCACCGGAGGACTTGCCGCTGATCGCCCGATGCGCACGGTCGGCCAGCGTCCGGTAACGGCTGTCGACGAACGGCACGACCTCCTCACACAGGTAGCTGTGGTAGCGCCCAGTGCCCGGGGAGTCGACGAACTGGCTGCCGCCATAGGCCGTCCAGGCGTCGACGAACACCACAACCGCGGGCGGGACGTCGCCGGTGGCGAACACGGCGTCGGCGGTTTCCGGGAAAGGCTGGCGATACGGGCTGCGGTTGTGCCACATGGTCAGGTGCCCGGTGTAGCCCTGGATCACGTAGACGCTCGGGTAGCGCTGCCGCGAGTCGTCGTAGCCGGGCGGGACATAGACCCATAGCGGGCGGCGGGTAGGGTCACCCAGCGGGTTGTCGCGCAGCAGCACACTGTCGATCACGTGTTCGTTGAGACGGCCAACCAGCGCGGCGAACCAGGGCAGCACGCCGCTCACCGTACATCTGAGGGCGCTCCGCGAAGGCGTGTTGGCCGCGCCGTTGCAGGCGGGCAGTTGGTGGTCTGCAGGGAGTCTCGGGGCTGCAATGGTTCCATTTGGCGGTCAGCTCGCGGTGTCATGATCGAGACATGGGTATGACTCCGACTCCAGCCATGATCGCGCTGGAACCGCTGTACGCGCTGCACGCTGCGCCCGAGTAGCCTCCGGGATCGTGTGGTCTGATCTTGAGCGGCCCCCGTTGCGGCAGGACGCGCTGCGCCGGGCCCTGGTGGCGCCAGCGGGACCGTACGCGGTGCTCGACGTCGTCGGCAGCGTGCCCTCGACGAACACCGCGCTCGCCGCGGCGGCCCGGGACGGGGCGCCGGATCGCACCGTGCTCGTCGCCGAGCACCAGACCGCGGGCCGCGGACGGGTCGCGCGCCGCTGGGTCGCCCCGGCCCGGTCGGGGTTAGTGCTGTCGGTGCTGTTACGGCCTACCGAGGTGCCGCAGGCCCGCTGGGCCTGGCTGCCGCTGCTGGCCGGGGTGGCGCTGTGCCGGACCGCCAGCACGTTGGGCGAGCTGCCCGCGGCGCTGAAGTGGCCGAATGATCTGCTGCTGGGCACCGGCCAGCGCAAGGCCGCCGGGATTCTCGCCGAGGTGGTCCCTGGCCCCGCCGTGGTGGTGGGCATCGGGCTCAACGTGACGCTACGACCCGACGAGCTGCCGATGGGGTCGTTTGCCACCTCGTTGGCCATCGAGCAGGCCGCCTGCGCCGATCGCGATCCGCTGCTGCGAGCCCTGCTGCGCGCCCTGGACCGCGAGGTCCGGGTGTGGTGCGATCATGACGGTGATCCGGACGCCGCGGGCCTGCGGGAAGCCTACCTGCAACGCTGTGCCACCCTGGGAGAGCAGGTCCGGGTGGAGTTACCAGGGCCCTCCGTGCTGACCGGCACCGCCGTGGACGTGGACACCGAGGGGCGGCTGGTGGTGCTGCTGTCGGATGGCCAGCGACGCGCGCTGTCGGTCGGTGACGTGACGCATGTTCGTTCGGCCCTACCAGCGTAGTTCCGACCCCTGGGTGGCGCTACCAGCGGTACCGTGATCGCGCCGGAAGTCCGGCGCATCGGCGGATGAGGAGGAGCCGTGCCCTACCCGGAGGACCTGCTCTTGGGCGACGAGCGGGTGATGATCCACAAGCACCCGCACTGGAAGATGCTGGTGCTGCCGGTTATCTTTTTCCTGACCATCGTGGCAGTCTGCGGCTTCCTCGCCGCCGCGGTGGTCGCCGGGCAGTCCTGGGAGTTCTACGGCTGGATCGCGCTGGGCGGGCTCGGTGGTATCGCAGTGCTGTGGCTGGCCGTGGTGCCGCTGCTGCGCTGGCGCACTACGCATTTCGTGCTCACCACCAGGCGGGTACTGGTCCGCGAGGGAATACTGACCCGCAGCGGCATCGACATCCCGATCAGCCGGATCAATAGTGTGCAGTTCCGGCACACTGTCATAGAGCGGATCCTGGGCTGCGGCACGCTGATCGTCGAGTCGGCCTCCGACGAGCCGTTGGAGTTCGACGATATCCCCCAGGTCGAGCGGGTGCACTCATTGCTCTACTACGACATGAACCCCAGGGACATGAACCCCAGGGACATGAACCCCGGAGACGTAAACCGTGGGCCGACGCCGGGATGAGTGCCAGGGAGGTCGGCCTGCCCGACCGGCACCTTGGCGACGGGCTGCCGCAGCGGGTCACGATCTGGGAAGTCGGGGCGCGCGACGGCCTGCAGAACGAGTCCGCGGTGGTCGGAGTCGAGGTCAAGGCCGAGTTCCTGGATCGGCTGGCCCGGGCCGGGTTGGGGGTCCTGGAAGCGACCAGTTTCGCGCACCCGCGCTGGGTGCCGCAGCTGGCCGACGCCGGGGAGTTACTCGGGTTGCTTGCGCGCCGCGACGGAGTGCGTTACCCCGTGCTGGTGCCCAATGAGCGGGGGCTGGATCGGGCCCTGGCGGCGGGTGCCAGCGAGATCGCGATCTTCGCCTCGGCCACGGAGAGCTTCGCCCGGCGCAATCTCAACTGTGGCCTCGACGAGCAGTTCGCGATGTTCTCCCCGGTGCTGCGCCGAGCCGCGGCCGAGGGGCTCGGCGTACGCGGATACGTCTCAATGTGCTTCGGTGACCCGTGGGAGGGCGCCGTGGCGGTCGACCAGGTCGTCGCCATCGGGCGCAGGTTGCTGGACTTGGGCTGCGACCAACTCTCTCTGGGCGACACCATCGGGGTGGCCACTCCGGGCCACGTCGTCGCGTTGCTGGCCGCGTTCACCGGCGCGGGCGTCGGGATCGGTGCGCTCGCGGTGCACTTCCATGACACCTATGGCCAGGCACTGTCCAACACGCTGGCCGCCCTGCGCGCCGGGGTGACCTGCGTGGACGCCTCGGCCGGTGGATTGGGTGGTTGCCCCTACGCCGAGTCGGCCACCGGCAACCTGGCCACTGAGGACCTGATCTGGATGCTGGACGGGCTCGGTATCGAGCACGGGGTCGACCTCGACGCCCTGGTGCGCACCAGCGTGTGGTTGGCTGGGGTGCTCGGCAGGCCCTCGCCGTCCCGGGTGGTCGCCGCGCTTGGTGGTCCTTGACGAGCCACCAAGCGCGGCGAGGGCTCAGACGACCTCGTTGAGCTTGCCGGTTGCCACGTCGAAAACGAACCCGCGGATGGAGTCCTTGTTCGGCACGAACGGGCTCGCCTTGATGCGGGCGATGGACTGCCGGACGTCCTCGTCGAGGTCCGGGAAGGCCTCGGCTGACCACGCTGGCTTGATCCCGGTGTCGTCCTGAATGGACTTCTTGAACTGGTCGTCGCTGAAGGTGAGCATCCCGCAGTCGGTGTGGTGGATGAGGATGATCTCCCGGGTGCCGAGCAGCCGCTGGCTGATCGCCAGCGAGCGGATCTCGTCGTCGGTGATCACGCCGCCAGCGTTGCGGATCACGTGTGCCTCGCCCTCGTTCAGGCCCAGGATCCGGTAGACGTCCAGGCGGGCGTCCATGCAGGCCACGACGGCGACGCCCTTGGCGGGTGGCAGCGGCAGCTGCCCGGGGAAGGTCTCGGCGTAGCGGGCATTGTTGGCGAGCAGTTCATCGGTAACAGACACGGACTCTCCAGGTGTACAGGGATGAATTGGGCACCGGGAACCGGCCGCGCGGGGCGGGGGAGGCCATGCGCCAACGCGCGGCCTAGCTACAGAACTGATCGAAGGAGTGCATGCGCCGGCTCGGCCAGAACGGTTCGAGCATGGGGCGCCGCATTCGCATATCCTTACCTGCCGATAGCCTGATAGGCAAGAGCCGGCCGGTGCACCGACGAGTCCCGGTGCAGCGTGATCGTGGTCCAGATGTCCAGATGTCCAGACGCACGCGGTCACCGTCGGCCAAGGGAGCAGGCACCGGTCAGCTGGACGCGCCGCGGTGACCTCGAGGCGGGGAAGGTGAACTTGCGGTGCACAGCGCCACGAAACGTGGGCGTCCCAGTCATGACAGGTTCTCTTGGGGGGCGACTGGGGAGGTGACGAACGGGAGCACGGCGACTGTGATGTTGTCCCGGCCGCCGCAGTTCAGCGCGATCTCGACGAGCCGGCGCGCCGCCTCAAGCGGGGCTTCGAGGGCCCGCGTGGGGAGCGCCGCGGCGAGCGCGTCGACGTTGTCGAGGTAGTTCCATAGTCCGTCGGTGCAGACCACGACAACGCCCGGTCCTTCGGGTACGAAGGTGACGACGTGTGGGTCGAGCGGGGTGGCGTCCTCGCCCAGCCAGGCGGTGATGGCGTGGGCGCGCCGGTCGGCGGCCGCTTCGGCGGGGGTCAGGGTTCCGGTCGCCAGCACCTGGGCCAGCCACGAATCGTCCTCGGTCAACTTGGTCGGCGGCGCCGACTCGGTCCGGAACCGCGGTATCCAGTACGCTCGGCTGTCACCGACCCAGCCCACCGTGACCGCCCCGCCCGTGAGGACAGCGGAAACGAGCGTGCAGGCCGGGGCATCCCGGGTGGTCTCCTCAGCGCCGGCTAGCCCGACGACGGCCTGGTCGGCCGCGTGGATGGCCTCCCGCGTCGCCGGGATCGGGCCGTTGGCCGCGCGCAGCGCGACCACCAGTGCCTCGGCGGCGGTCTCGGCGGCGGTCTCGGACGCTTCATCGGGACGGTTCGCCGATGACACCCCGTCGCAGACGACCGCGACCGCTGCGCCGTACTGCGCTGACCCAGAGATGCCACCCAGACCGGCGCCCAAGGCGGGGCCGAGGTCGCGCAGCGCCAGGGCGTCCTCGTTGCGGTGGTGACGCCGGCCCCGATCGCTGACCCCCGCGGCCACCCCGACATCGACCTCGACGCGGTCCCGCAGCTGATCCGCAACCCGGGCACCGCATGTCTCGCAGAACCGGTCCCGGGGACCCACCGGCTCGGCGCATTGTGGACAGCTCTGCCTGGACATGGTCTCAGCGGCCCCGTGTCACTGGCCCGCGACCGTGGCGACGAGGAGCTTGCGCAGCGCCTCGACCGCCTCCTTCGGCTCGCGAATGCCGGTGTAGGCGGCGAAGATCTGCTGCTGCATCTCCGCGCTGACCGTGGCCCACTCCGGTGTGGCCGGCCGCGGCTTGGCCGTCGGCAACACCTTGGCCAGCAACGCCATCATCGGATCCTTCGCCAAGTCCGTGTCGTGGTAGAGCGCTGCCATCGTCGGAGCCAGCGAGTGCCGCTGAGCCAGCGCTCGTTGCGCATCCCGGGAGGTCGAGACGAACCGGACGAACTCGCTAGCCGCGGGTATGTTGCGAGAGTAGGCGCTCACCGCGAGGTTGTGGCCGCCCAGCGCAGCGACCGGACCGAAACCGGTGAATGCCGGCAACGGCGCGATGCCAACCTTTCCGGCGATCTGGCTGTCCGGATCCCCGCCATTCATTTGATGGTAGGCATACGGCCACGAGCGCATGAAGACAGCCTCACCGGACTGGAACGTCTTGCGAACATCCTCCTGTGTCATCGTGTTGAACCCGGGTGCGTAGACGCCCTCGCGAAACGCCGTACGCATGAACTCAGCGGCCTGCTGGGCCTTGTCGGGCTGGAACAGGACCGACTGGCCATCCCGGTCGAAGACCTCACCGCCGAGGCCCCAGAAGTACTCCAGGTAGTGGACCACCAGCCCCTCGGCCTGCGCGCCGTCGGCGGCGACGAATGGCGCCATGCCGTTGCGCTCGCCGACCTGCCGGCCGACGTCGATCAGTTCCTGCCAGGTGGTCGGCGGCTTGTCCACCAGATCCGAGCGGTAGTACAGGATCCCCGCGTCGGTGGTGTAGGGCGCGCCCCACAGTCTCCCATCCCAGACCGCGGCCTGCACCGGACCGGGCAGCGAGACTCGCT
>DASYIL010000145.1:0-2204 GCA_035997545.1 Pseudonocardiaceae bacterium | reverse complement strand
ATGGACACCCGAACATCGCCGCTCAGTTCCTGGTGCCGCTGCTCGTGCTGGCCGGCTGTAAGCTCGGCACCCCCGGTCGCGCGGTGCGCAACGGGCTGCGGTTGGGCCTGCTGGTCGCGTGCCAGTTCTTCCTCAATGAGGAAATCCTCTTCGTCACGGCGATAGGGTCCGCGGTGTTCGTGGCCGCGTGGGCGTTGCTGCACCGGGAGCGCGCCGCCACGCAGGTGCGAACGTTCGCACGCGGCTTGGTCGTCGCGGTGTCGGTCGTCTTGGTGATCGTTGCCTTCCCGCTCTACTACCAGTTCTTCGGCCCGCAGCACTACAACGGTCTAGCGACGATCGCCAGTGCGCACGACGGTACCGACATCATGTCGTTCTTCGCGTTTCCGACCTCGTCGTTGGCCGGCAACGCGGACAGCGTCCGGCTGGCACCAAACCTGGTGGAGGAGAACGCGTTCTTCGGGTGGCCGCTGGCCGGGCTGCTGGTGGTGACCACGTTGGTGCTGTGGCACAACCGGCTCGCGCGCGCGGGTGCCGCGGTCGCGGTCGCGTTCGGGGTGCTGGCCCTGGGCTCGCACCTGCACGTCAATGGCCACGCCAGCCATATTCCCGGTCCGTGGTGGCCGCTGCGGCACCTGCCCCTCTTCGACTCGGTGATTATCACGCGGCTGGCGCTGGCGATGGTGCCGCCGATCGCGATGCTGCTCGCCCTCCTCGCCGACCAGATCGCCAGTTACGATCTGGGGCCGCGTCCGCGGATACCCCGGTTGCTCATGTTCTCCGCCATCGCGGTGGCGCTGCTTCCGCTGGTTCCCACGGCGCTGCCGGCGATCGGGCGTCCGGAGGTCCCCCTGTTCATCGCCTCCGGCGAGTGGCGCTCTATGGTCCCGGCCGGCCGTACCCTGGTTCCCGTGCCGATCCCTAATCCGCACTTCCCCTCGCAGACGCTGCAATGGGCGCTCACCCAGAATCTCGACCTCGCCTTTCCCAGCGGCTACTTCATCGGGCCGGATGACTCGCCGAAGCACACCGGCCGGTTCGGTCCGTCCCCTCGCCCGACCACTGACCTGCTCGACCGCGTCGCCGTCACCGGCGACTACGTCGTCGCAGCGAGCGACCGGGATAAGGCCCGCGAGGATCTGCGCTACTGGCGGGCTGCCATCGTGGTGCTGGCCCCACAGCGCAACGAGGACGCGCTGCGCAACGCCACATCGACGTTGCTGGGCTTCCAGCCCGCCTGGAAGGACGGGCTGTGGGTCTGGGATGTCCGGGACCGCGTGTAGATCATGGACCATTCCAGCCCACTCGTTCGCGGGTCACGTTGCCGTTGGCGGCCGATCGGGCTAACATGGGTTCATCTGGGATGCCGGCGTGTTCTCCAGCCACCCCAGATTTCTGATCGCGGACGCTGCACCTGGCTCTCGTGCTTACGATCAAGATCGTTACTGCGTTGATCCTTCTACAGTTGGGTCGCGGTTCGAGGATCGGCGGGACCGGTGGCAATGTGCCGGTGCGGCAGCCGAATTCATCGGCACGTTCACGAGCACGGTTTTACGGGCACTTGGACCGCCCCCGGCGAGGACAGCCAGGCTGTCGGCCCGGCCTTACCCCCATTCCAGGAGGATTTGTATGAACAACACAGCTGTATTGACCAGGCGGCGCACCAGTGCTGCCGGGAATCGGCGGTCGCAGCAGGGCGACCAGCACAGCGGGCAGTCGAGGCCCGCCGCCGAGGAGGTGCTTGTGCCGGTCTCCGGCATCCTCGACCTGGCCGGCACCTCCGCCTTCATCCGAACCTCCGGCTACCTGCCCGGCCCGGACGACGTGCACGTCACGCCCAACCTGATGAAGCGGTATGGCCTGCGCCGGGGTGACATGATCACCGGAGTGGCGCGGGAACTCACCGACAACCCCCGGCAGGGTGACCGCCGGGACAAGTCCAACCCGTTGGTGCGGTTGGACACGGTCAACGGCATGGACCCCGAGGGTGCCAAGCGCCGGCCCGAGTTCTACGAACTGACCCCGCTCTACCCGCAGGAACGGCTCCGGCTGGAGTCCGAGTCGCACATCCTCACCACGCGGGTGATTGATCTGGTGATGCCCCTGGGTAAGGGGCAGCGGGCGTTGATCGTTTCCCCGCCGAAGGCGGGCAAGACGATGGTGTTGCAGTCGATCGCGAACGCGATCACGCACAACAACCCGGA
>DASYIL010000144.1:0-28776 GCA_035997545.1 Pseudonocardiaceae bacterium | reverse complement strand
CGGTCCTAGCGCGGCAGCGGCCGGCTGCGGCGCCACGCAGACCACCTCGCCTCTGCAACGCCAGGCGTCCGGGGCTGCCGGGGCAGCTCACGCGCCGATCAACTTTCCGGCACTGGCCAGGCGGCTGTCCGGCCGTTGATCATCCCGGACCAGCCCGGCTACGACCTGGGCCGCCGGTCGTCCAACCCGCTGTTCGACAACCGGACGCCAGCTGCTGTCGCGCAGTGCCGGCACATCGAGGACGTACAGGCTTGCGTGTCGGCCGCCGCTCAGGGAAGCCCGCCACGAACTGATGTGCGCCCCGGATAGTGCGAGGTCCGGAGCGCGGTGGATACGTTCCCGGGTGACACACGCCCGGCCGGCCGCGCGCATCGCATGGCTGGACGCCGCCGCGGCGTGGCCACGCGGCGCGTCGTCGGCTCGGCGCGTGGCGTGGCCTCGCTGGTCGCGCCACGCACGGCCGGGGTATCCGGCTGCTGCTGGTCTGATGATGTGCACGCGAGTCCGGTCAGGTGCCGGCCGGGGTTGTGACAGTTCGATGTTTCCGTCGAACATAACTACCGGACAACATCCAACTCAGTCTTGACATCGCTGGATGCCGACCCTAGACATCGGCTTCCAGCAGCCCTCACCGGACTTGCCCTCGCCGTCTGATTGAGGCGCCACAGTGGCCAGTTCTGCCCGCTTGCCGTCACTGCAACAGGTCTCCCCATCTGTACTCGGCGTGATGGGACGGGCCAAGCGTACTACGGAGCGTGTTGTGATCGACCACGTATTTTCGTGATGGCATACGTATCTTCATGTCACGTCACAGAGACGGCTGGCCGAGGAGTTTAATCTGGATGCTGCTTGGGTCAAAGGAGGGGGAGCAATGGGTTTTGCACACTGCCTCGGCGCCGTCACTGTTGGTGTCGCAGGCTCGGCGGTGCTATTCGCCGGTCCCGCGACCGCCGTCGGACCCGATTCACCGGGTGGGTCGGTGGGTGACTCACGGCTTTCCGGACCAGGGGCCGACCTTTCAGTTAGCATCCCCACCGGCTGGCACCAGGTCCCTGACCAGGTTCACCCCCAACTCCTACAGATGGTTTATCCCGACACCTGCTCGGAGAAACTCAGGTGCGCTTCCGCCATGGCGAGCGTGTTGAGCACTCAGGCGTCTAACGCCCAGACCGGGGCGCAGGCCGGTGAGAAGGTGATCGCCGGCCAGCCGGGCATCCAGGGCGCTACCGTCACCAGCGAGGGGCCTACGCAAATCGCCGGCCGGAGCGGCTACCAGGTCCGCTTCATCTTCTCGACCGCGAAGGCTAAGTTCCAAGCCGAGACCGCCGCCGTCGAAACCGGTCTCGCCTCCTCCGGGATGGTTCCGACGTCGCTGATCTTCGTGGCCGTGTCCGATCTGGCGGGTGCCCCGCCGGCAAGTGTCATCGACCAGATCGTCGGCTCCGCCCAGCTGGCGGCCCGGTAGAAATTGCGCCAGCCGGCGAACAGGCGTTCGCGTGGTGGTGGAGTTCCCGCCTTGGGCGTCACGCCTGATCCCGTGGTCGTGGACCGTCTGGGCCAGGGACGCCACCAGCGGTGTGTCGGGCTGCTCGGTGTAGATGTCGGCCAGCGCCGGACCGGATCGCTGCGCGTAGCCCGCCCCGTTGGGCGTTAGGTGGGCGACATGTCCTGACCCCTGCACGGGGCCACCGCGCGGCCCCGTGCAGGGTGGAGGGCCGGTGCGACGACTGTGAGGAGGCCACATCGCCGGACCGGCCCAGCTCAGGCGGCACGTCGTAGCGTCGCGAGGTTGTGTTCGGCCAACACCATGCGCTCGCACGGCCACGCGCACCCACACACCCACACACCCGCACAAGCCAGCGTCGTTGACGTGTGCGTTGCGCACACTCGTCGCGGTGATACGCAGCAGGTCCAGCATGACCGGAAATTCAGTCGCAGCGGCGACGGCTGATGGCTGTCCCTTGGCCGGTCATGGCGGGTGTCTCCGTTGCTGTGCGTAAGGTGTGGAGCTGTAACCTGAAGACAACCGTGAGTGACGGGCCGCGACCAGAGCACGACTGCCGCGTCACTGCTGCACCAGTGATGCACAAGGTGCCCTCAACTGCGGAAACGCTCTCAGCGAGAGGTGACGACATGGCGCTTAGACGGCAGCGTTTATCCCAGCGCCGCAGAGCTGTCGGGTTGACTCACGAGTCACTCACTGCACGCCGTGGAGTAGTACGCTCGACCGTCGTCCGATGGGAGGCCGGAGATACCGACCCACTCCCGTCGATACGACCAAACGTGGCCCGCGATCTTCAGGTGTCGATAGATCACCTCGCCGAGCTACTCACCGAGCCTGAGAAGGCCGGGACGATGCGAGCTCTCTCAGCCGACACCGAGGTCACGATCCCGGTGCTGCTGCCGGAGGTTCAGTCGGAGGTGTGGCTGGGCCGGGCCGAGTTCGAGAATCTGATCCGCCCGCGGGTAGCCGAGACCGTCGAGGCGTTGCGATCCGCCGGTGTCGTTCCGGAGGACCTCGATGCGAGGCTGCTGGTCGGTAGGTCCTCGCGGGTGCCTCCCGTCGCGCAGCCTGTGTCGACCGAACCCGGTCGCCAGGTCGTCGTCGACGCCGATCCCCAGGCCGCGATCCCGCTCGGCGCCGCCCTGTCCGGGCCTGCGGCCGACATCGCCCGCCCTGCCGATATCGACACCGCCGGCGCAGACGTCGAGCCGGACACGCCAGTCCCGACCACGGGCGGGGCTGGCGGATTCGCCGGGTCCGACATCCCCGAGCCGGCCCAGACCCAGGTCCCACACCGGCCATCCCTGACCGCCATCCCGCTGGACGTCGAACCCGCCGACGTCCAGTGGCGCCGGGGTAGATCGCGGCGGTTCACGCGGTTCGCGGCAGCGGGCGTCCTCGCCCTCGTTGGGGGGGCGGCGTCCGTGCCGCTGATAACTTCCCACAGCGGCTCCATTCCTCCGGCCGCCGCCGGTAACCCGGCGCCCGCGGCCCCCGCGGCTGTCATCCCGGCACCGAACGCCGACGGCAGCAACGACATCAGCCGCCGCAGCGAAGACTCCACCGGGGCACCCGCCGCCGCACCGAACGAACCAGCCGACGGCTCCGCCCCGTCAGTGGCCGCCGTGGTGCCCGTACGTCACATCTGGAGCGACAACCGGATCACCAGCCGGTCCAAATCTCCTGCCTCCATGATGACCCCTTCTCCGCCGCACACCCCAGCAATCCCGGCTGAGGCCTATGCGTGGTCTCAAATGGCTGAGCACAGCGCGAGTGATCAGAGCAGGACACGCCTTCATCCAGAACCTTCCCAACACCCATAACGAAATCGGCCTTTGCCAACCCAGACATCGGCTCCCACAAGCCTTCACCGAACTCGCCTTCACCATCTGAGCTGAGCACCACAGGACCTGCGCCTATCATGCAACAGTACCATCGAAACCTTTCCGGAATACGCTTGCGAGGTGGGGCTTTCGAGGTCCATTTCTACTCATTTGTGACCGTTCCCGTGCTCGCTGTCCTGCGGATCTAGCGAAGGCTGACACCTGGGTGGTGAGGCCGTACCGGGGTGAACTGATCCGGACGGCAAGCGCGAGCTGGCCGGAACCTAGCGCGCTGCTGTCCGATCACTGCCCGCCGAGGACGCAGCACAAGATCAGAGCCAGCCGATACGGGCGCCGGCCAGCTCCTCATCGTCCGACGCAAGCGCCGGCTGCCCCGCATTCACCCGGTCAAGCAGCCTTCCCAGCACGTCCATGATCTCGGGAACGGCCTGCCGGAGCGCCTCGGCATCGCCGATGCCGACATCGGCCGGTGCCATGCCAGCCCATGCCAGCCTGTTCGAGGAGGGCGTCGAGATCGGACAGACGGGCACCCACCCATTCAAGAGGTCGGGCCGACAGCTGCTCGACGTAGTAGCGCGGGCCCGGCTCCCACTCCCCGAAGGCCGGGTGATGGTGAGCGCGGTCCAAGCTGCCCGGGAGACCCGCCACCGCCTCCAAGAGGTCGACCTCCAAACAGGCCGGTCGACCACGATCGGCCGAGCCGAATAAATCGAACCCTTCAGCTCCCCCGGTTCGACCAGCCGTACCTCAAGGCGGACACCACGCTCGGCGCCCTCCTGGCCCGGCAGCGGATTGGGGTCAACGAAGTACAAGTCGCCCATCACCACGCCGACTCGCTCGAACCCAAAGGCGTAGAACATGACGCCCTCTTCGGTCTCGCCGCTGATCACGACCACACACCAACCATCTTCCCGCACGGGAGCAATCAGGCGTGATCCACACACTCGGCAAGCTCGCAGCGGAGGGACCGGCTCCTCCAAACCCGCACCACAGCGCGGTGCAAGAAGATCGTCTCCGCGAGCTGCGTCGGCGGGCGGGACGGAGCGACTGATGCCCGGAAATTTACATCGAAAACGCATCGCTGACCCCCTGGGCAGCCAGCTGCCGCCACAGAAACAACCGGTTCAGCCCTGTCTGCCGGTCCACATCCTATCCGTAGCGGGCGTGCAACGGTCCAGCAGCAGCGGACCGAGCCCCAGTGCGTGGATCTCCCGCGCCTCTCGTCGACCGGTGAGCAGGCGCTGTAGGTACTCACGCATGCGCCGGTTCTCCCAGCGTGCTGAACAGCAGCACCAGGGGCAGGCTTGGTTCGCGAGGCGGAGATCGCGCGTTCGACTCGGTCGTGAAAGTCCGGGTCTTCAAACCGGTACGGCTCGGCGCCAGCGGTGATGCGTGTCCGTTGATGTCGCTGTCACCGCACATCAGCGCCACATCGGCCTTGCCGTCGCGGAGCGCACTCACCTGGTCGTGGGTCAACATAACGTCGGCCTCCACAGCGCCCGGCAGCCGACTGTAGGCATGGAGCGCGTCGGCAAGCAGGCCTGATCCGGTCCCCGGCCGCGCTGCCACCGTCAGTCGCCCCGGCTGCCCGGCCGATTGGGCCCGCGACCCGCGCTCTCGCGCAACCGGCTGACGGTTGGCCCGCGGACGCTCTGGGTGTGCAGGGCACCGTGCGACCTACTGAGTCCGGCTACTACGACACCGACCTGCGCCGGATCGACGGCGAGTGGAAGATCGTCCGCCACCACGTCCGGGGTGACCTGCCGATGGCCTTGCCCAGTGCCTGACCCTGCCGAATCATCTTCCCTCACGACGGGATCGAACATGAAAGCTGTTGTCTACCAGCGCTACGGCGGCCCCAAGGTCCTGGAGATCGCTGAGCTGCCGGACCAAAAATGCATCTGGACTCGGTGCTGGTGCGAGTGAAGGCCGCGCGCCCGGCGACGAGGTTATCGGCTACATTCACGGGGACGTTCAGCACCGGCACGATGCCTATGCCGAGAAGGTCTCCGTCGACGTGCGGACGTTAGTCCGCAAACCGCGCCAGATGCCGAGGCGGCGTCGGCTTCTCGCTGCCCGGCGGAGCCGTCCGTCTCCGTGATTAAGGTGAAGTCGGACCCGATGAGGTCCAGGGTGGACAACACCCCGAGAGGCCAATGAGCCGCACGTGTGGGGCGCGGTGCCCGGGATCGGCGACAGGGCGGTAACCCGAAGAGGTCAAGATCGGGGCGGCGCAGGTGCCGGGGTCAGCGATGATTGCGGTGGAGCGGTAGACGGCCCCGAGGAGGAGTTCCTGGCGACCCACGAGAGGCTGCTGGTCGCGCTCGTCTCGCCACGGTAGTGGCAGTCACGGTGTGGACCGGCAGCGGTGTTCCGATCGGCCAGGACGAGCATGCCCGGGGTGAGCCGGACCTGCGGAAAGGGACCGCTGCCCTGGTTGTTGCCGCCACGACCGAATTTCTCGTCGTTGGCCGGAGCGTCGGGAACATCGCACACCCCCACCATCCAAGCCATCACCCGCAGACCGCGAAACATGCCCCGCGGGTGCCAGCCAGGGCCACCGGCACCGCGATCCGCTCACACAAACAGCGTCAACGGCGCCTCACCCAGCCGCGTACATGCCTGCGAGAGAGCGCTCGCGAAGGGCACCGTCCAGTCATGCCGCGCGTGGCCCGCTGCCGTCGGGCAACCCTAGGTCCAGCACGATCACGTCGACCGACTCCCGGCGCACCGCGGCCAGTCACGACTTGGCATCCAGCGCTTCTACCACGCGAAACCCCGTCACGCTCCAAGTACGCCCCGCGACATCGCCACTAGTTCGAGTTCATCATCAATCAGGTCGATCATGGGGCGGTGACCTCCCCCCTTGCCAACGGTGTTCTCAGTCGCGAATCCTACGTGTTGATCACACGTTGAACAATCAGCCATGCCTGGATCATTTCGCCAAGTCATACTAACGATGAGGCTCGAGAGCATTTACAGAGGATACCGAGGAGTCGCACGTTGGGGAACAAGGAAGGCTAGCTATGACCTCGCTAGGCACCCAAATGCGGGCGCGCACCGGCAAGCAGACACACCAACGGCAGCCTGACGCCACCGCTGACCTGCGCCAACTTGTGTCCGCTGGGACGCATCCCCACCGTCTGTGAACCTACCATTGCCGCCACTGCGGCGCCTGGCGTGTCGGATATTGGAACCAGCTCCGGCGAACCGATAAATGGTCGGCCCATTATTCCCATGCACCCGTGACCAGTCGCTGCGGCGGCGGTTCCCAACCGAGAGGAATTGACATGCGAACGCGAAGTGTTCACCATGCGAACCGGAATGTGCTCGTCGTGGGGGCTGGCGTCAGCGGGCTCACGACCGCTCTGTGCTTAGCACGTCGAGGGTTTCAAGTTACGGTCGTGGCCGACCAGGTCTCGCCGGGGATCACCTCGAATGTCGCCGGGGCCTTATGGGAGTGGCCCCCTGCGGTGTGTGGACGCCACCACGACGAGGTGCTCCTTGCGCCCTCCAAGGCATGGAGCCTGACTTCGTACGAGCGGTTCCGTGAATTGGCCGGAGCCCCGGTCCGCACCGGAGTGTTCCTGAGGCCAGCCAACTTCTACTTCCGGGAACCGGTAGAAGACAATCCAGTCGAGCTGACCAAGATGAAGGAGCTGGCAGATCACGTACTCGGTTTCGTCCACAGCGCCGAGTTGATCGATGATAACGGCGTGAATGCCGATGCCGGGATGGTGGACGCCTACAGATTCTTGGCACCGATGGTGGACACCGACCGCTACCTGAGCTGGCTGCATCGAGAGGTCGCCCTGGCTGGGTGCACTCTACTGCTTAGGCGTATCTCCGGTGACCTACGCATCCAAGAGCAGCAGTTGCGCCAGGAGTTCGCTGCGGACCTCGTCGTTAACTGCACCGGCCTAGGTGCCTATGAACTCGCTGGTGACCAGGACCTGTGCCCCCACCGGGGAGCGGTGATCAGTGTCGACAACACCGGACAGTTCATGCCCCGGATCACGGCTGCTCATTGCGTGGCTAACGACCCATCGACCGATCACCAAGACATGATCTTCATCGTGCCCCGGGGCGATGATCGGCTGGTGCTCGGTGGGCTGGTGGAGCCTGACGAGTGGGCAACAAACGTGGGTCTGGACTACGCGCCCATTCGTGATCTGGTTCGCCGGAACGTGAAGTTCCTGCCGATACTGGCGGACGCAAAGCTCGACCAAACCAACCCTGTACGCGTGGGCCTGCGCCCATTCCGCGGACAAAGCGTCCGGCTCGAGCACGAACCCGGCACCGGAATCATCCACAACTACGGCCACGGCGGCGCAGGAGTCAGTTTGTCCTGGGGTTGCGCAGAACACGTCGCTCAGCTCGCTTCCCGGCTCCTCGATGACCCACGGCCATCCAGGCGGACACAATCAGCAAACCTGAGGCAACTAGCCAAGCCATTCAAGCCTTCACGAGCTACTTCGAAAGGCGAATCCCCACCCATGACCGCCACAGTTACTTACACAGGCGACCGGACGCTGCCTGCACCGACAGGCCAGCATAGACGACGTCCGCGCGTACCGCTGTGATCTTGTTCGTGCGCAGCCGATCGAGAACCCGGTGCCGAACCCGGGAACGGGCTTCGACGGAGAGGGCGTCCACAGTGACTCGGTACCCGGATCCGCACGCGAACTGCCAGAAATCCGCAGCACCAGGAGCAACCATTCGCCACATCTCCTCGGTGAATGCCAGCATATCTTCTGCGAAGAACAGCCCCGAACACACATACGACGGCATCAAATAGCCGATCGGGCAAGCCAGCGCAGATTCCCCGCTACCACAGCACAGATCAAGTACCTGCTGGGCCGGGTCGAAGCCCGAGTAACTCCACGGTCGTCTTCCCGAAACGTCGCCATAACCCCACGCCGGATCATCGTATGATCAGCCGCCGCTTCGAACGCTCGCGCCGCCCACTGCGCGGCCTCGCTGTAGCGCGCCCTCTACACGGAAACAAGTTGGCGCAGGTGGGCGGAGGCGTCACGCTGCCGCTGATGTGTCCGCTTGCCGGTGCACGCTCGCATCTTGGTAGCTCGGGAGGTCATAGCTAGCTTTCCCTGTTCCCTGCGGTCGACTTATCGGCTATCCTCTGAAAAGCTTTAGGTGTCACTCGTTAGTGATAACCCGTCGAAATGATCGGGACATACCTGATCGATCAACATTGGATCAACACATGGGGTCCACCACCGAGAACACTGATGAAAGGGACGGCAAGAGGTCAGGTCACCGTCCCCTGATCGAGCTGATCGACGATGAACCCGACCTGGTGGCGATGTCGCGGGCGTACCTGGAGCGTGACGGGTTTCACGTGGTAGAAGCGCTGGACGCCAGGTCGGGGTTGGCCACGATGGGCCGGGAGCCAGTCGACCTGATCGTGCTGGACCTGGGGCTGCCCGACGGCAACGGGCTAGACCTGCTGCGCATGCTCCGAAGCACCAGCAACGTCCCAATCATCATCGTGACCGGCCGTAGCGAGGAGACCGATCGTGTGGTCGGGCTTGAACTGGGTGCCGATGACTATCTGGTCAAGCCGTTCTCCCAGCGAGAGCTTGCCGCCCGGATCCGAGCGGTGCTGCGACGAACCCAGCCGGACCCCCCACCGTCGATCATCCGGCTCGGCTCGCTATTGATCGACACCGCTGCCCGACAGATCAGTGCCGCAACAACCCCGATCGCAATGACCCCGCTGGAGTACACCCTGCTGGCCTTCCTCGCGGCCTCGCCCGGCCAGGCCTTCTCCCCACAGCAGCTACTGGAGCACGTATGGAACTCACCAGGACACTGGCAGACGCCATCAACAGTGGCCGAACACATCTACCGGGTGCGCCGCAAACTCGTCGCCCACGACGTGTCCACACCATGCATTACCACTGTTCGCGGGTTTGGATACCGGCTGGATCCGTGACTTTGACATGAGCCAGGATATGACCGCCGACGACCCCTGCCCCGCACTGGACTACCAGCGGCTGTTCGACGCCGGCCCCTCGCCCTATCTCGTGCTGGATGCACACCTGACCATTGTCGCGGTCAACAATGCCTATTTGGCCGCCACCGCCACCGACCGGAACGCCCTGCTCGGGCAACCTATTTTCGAGGCGTTCCCTGATAACCCGGCCGATCCGACCGCGGACGGAGTCCGCAACTTACGGCGCTCCCTGGAAACCGTCCTGACCACCGGTAAAGCCGACACCATGGCGCTGCAACGGTACGACATCCCCATCGACCGTAAAGATGCGGGCGAACACTTCGTCGAGCGGTACTGGAGCCCGATCAACACACCCGTGCTGAGAGCCAACGGTCAACTCACCCATATCATCCACCGTGTCGAGGACGTCACCGAATTCGTCCAGCTTCACGGCGTGGACCGCAACCAGCAGCGCACGGCCGCCCAGCTACAGACGCGGGTTCAGCGCATGGAGACCGACCTGTTCATCCGGGCCCGCGAGCTGCAGGATGTCAACCAGCAGCTGCGCGAAGCTTATGAGCAGCTGGCGGCCGCGGACCGGGCACTGCAAAAGCAGCAACAGGCCAAGGACCGGTTCATCGCCACCCTGTCCCATGAGCTGCGCAACCCGCTCGCCGCAGTCCTGGCCGCCACCGAACTGCTCGCCGTGGATGTCGGTGACCATCCCGCTGTTGCCGTGCTTGAGCGGCAAGTCAACTCGCTTGTGCGGATGGCCGATGATCTGCTCGACGCCAGCCGAGCGCTGACCGGTCGGCTAGACGTGGCACGGCGACCGCTGGATCTTCGGACTACAGTCGATGCTGCAGTACGGGACATCCAGCCCGAATACGCGCGGACGGACCGAACATTGCATTTATCGCTTTCGGCGCAACCAGTCCCCGTGGACGGGGATGCCATTCGGCTCTCTCAGATGCTTGGTAACCTGCTGAGCAATGCGCGCAAATACACCCGTCCCGGCGGGACCGTACGCGTCGAGCTGACCCGCGCGGCTGGCCACGCGGTGCTAACCGTGCGAGATGACGGCATCGGTTTCGATCCCACCACAGCTGACAGACTCTTCGAGGTCTTCGCCCGAGCAGTACCATCGGGAATGACCGACGCAGGCGGTCTAGGCCTCGGTCTCGCTATCGTCCGCAGCATCGTTGACCTCCACGGCGGCACCGTCACCGCCCACAGCCAGGGCCCCGCCACCGGCGCCGAGTTCCATGTTCAGCTGCCTCTGACCCGCTCGCTTGGCTCCCGCTCGGCGCGACCCCTCACCCCACCCCAAACCTCAGCACTGCGCACGCTCATCATTGAAGACAACGTCGACTTGGCCGCCACCTACCAAACCCTGCTAGAACGCCGAGGCCACCACGTCACAGTCGTCCACACCGGTCGCGACGGGCTCAAAGCCGCCCACCAGCAGCACTTCGACCTCATACTCTGCGACCTTGGGCTGCCCGACATCACCGGATACGAAGTAGCCCAGCACCTCCGCGCGGATCCGGCCGCCGAGCCAGCCCGACTCATCGCCCACTCCGGGTACAGCAAGAATGCCGACCGCCAGCAGTCGCTACAAGCTGGGTTCGACGCGCACCTCACCAAACCCATGGCCATCAGCGACCTCGAACACCTCCTCGACAAACCAAGTGGTGCCTAGCCAGACGCTGAGCCGCACCGCGCCGGGCACTGTGACGGGTCGGCCGCTTCGCCGGTTTGCGCCGATCTCGCGGGAACGTGCATCGTCGATGCCGAGCAGATGGGTCATCAGCGGATGCGCGCAGAAGCAGCCGTGACGAACGCCGATGCCATACTCGCCGCTGAGGACCGCCGCGAGTTTGGCGTAGGAAACGCCCTGCAGGTTGAACGGCAACACGCCGATGCGCGGGTGCTTGGTGGGCCACGCCACCGGGCGCCGGATCCGGAAGCTTCCCATGGCGGCTGAGCTGGTGATGGATCCACCCGCCGTCCCGGCATGACCGCCACGTGGTCCAGCCCGGCGCAGGCGCTGCCGGACCCACCGGCGCTCACCCCGCCGCCGGTACTCGGCGACGAGGCCGGCGCCGATGCCCTGAGCAGCTCCGGTGATGATGGCGACCTTGTGGTCCTGTTCGCTCATGACCTCTCCCGTGGTCAGCTGTTGGCGAGCGCCGGGTCGCTGGGGTGTGGGGTAAGCGGCGTGGTCTGCACGCTCATCCAGGCATACAACGGGGTGCCCGCCGGGACGGTGAGGGTGAACGTGGTCAGGAACTCCGCGGCTTTGTCGCTGGTTTCTGCTGCGGGTGATCCGGGCAGTTCGGCTTGCCGTGCCGGGTCATTCGGGTGCGGCGAGAGCAGCGTGACCTCATCGGTGCGCCACACCCGCAGCGGCATCGAGGCGAGGACTTCCTCGAGCTGGGCGCCATCGTCGGCGGCGAACAGGCCTAGCGTGCGCCATTCGCCTGGCCGCAGCGGCGGGCGCCACAGGCGCAGCAGGTGCCCCTGCGCCGCGAGTTCACGCGAGCGTGCGGCCTCGCGGGTGCGGATGTCCTGGACGGCTGCTTCTGATGTTCCATCCGGGACGTGGGTCGTCATAGTGACGAGATATTCCATGGTGAGAGCCTCCTAGGCCGGCGTCGGGGAAGCGGTTGATGACTGCTGATTCCGTGTTGTGGTCGGTCACTCATGGCCGCGGTGACTTCCGCCCAGGCGTCGCGCGCGCCGGGGTCGCTCCGCGGCCTACCCCTCCGAAATCCGGACGACCCGCCTGCCGATATGGGGCGAGCCGCGGTCGAAGACCGTCGCGAGGGCCTCGGGCGCGTGCTCAAGGCCCTTGAACTCGCTGACCACTGCCCGCAGGAGCTTGGCGCGCAGCAGCGCCGCAAGCTCCGCACGGATCGGATACAGCTGCTGCGGGTAGTAGTCGCTGACGATGTAACCGCGCAGGGTGACCCGCTTGAACACCGCGTCGGTGAGGTCGGCGCCCGCGTCGGGATCGTCCGGGCACGCCGGGATCCTCAGACCGCACGACCATCCCGACACTGTTGGCCGGGACCGGCTCGCCAATGGCCACCGGTGTGACTTCGGACGAGCCGCGCAGCATCCGCAGCTGGTACGGATCGACGCTGGTGACGATGTTGCGCACCACGACCTCACCGGGGCCGGGTGGTCGCAGCGGCCGGCGCTCGGGCACCAGGTCGCCGGGACGCAGCGAGGGTCCCGGGCGGCAGTGCAGGACGATGACGTCGGCATGGCTCGGCACGGACATGTCCAAGGCCTTGTGCTTGCGGACCCGAGCCCTGTGGGGTGGCGGGCTGTCTCAATTATCCTCGATAAGCAGGACCGGTCATCTACTGGTTTGGTGCTGGGATCACGGTCGCGCTCCGGGCGGCCTGCGCGCACAGGCCCGCCCCTGCGCCCGGCCGACTGCACACTGCGTGGCGGCGCGCGTGAGGGTGGGCCGTCGGCAGGGCCAGCGACGCCATCGGCCCGGGCGACGGGCAGGAGCTGCTCATCCGGTTTGGCGCTGGGGTGCGCGTGACCCGCGGTCGGCTGGCGTACCCCGCAGGAGGCCGCTGACGATAGCCCCGCGGTGTAATCGGCTTCTGAGGACGCAGCTTCGCCGTGGGCCACCGCCGCAGCATCGGCGATCACTGGCAGTCAGGACGCTCGGTGAGCACGCCGGCGATCGGCGGGTCACTGCCGACCACCCGCCTCCTCCGGGCGATCGGCTATGCGCTCCTGGACTTCGACGATGAGTGGCGCAAGTGTGGATGCCAGGACCAGCCCCGGTGGCATTGACACGGGCTACCGACACCAGGACAGGAGCCGAGGTCGTGGACATGAAACTCGAGGTGGTGGCGGTGCCGGTCGCCGACGTGGACCGGGCCAAGAAGTTCTACAAGGCGCTGGGGTGGCGGGAGGATGCCGACTACGCCGCCGGTGCGGACCTCCGGGTGGTGAGCTGACACCTCCGGGCTCGGCCTGCTCGATCATCTTCGGCACCGGGGTCACCTCGGCCGCGCCGGGCTCGGCGCAGGGCCTGCACCTGGTGGTGACCGACATCGACGCCGCCCGTGCCGAGCTCATCGACCGCGGGGCCGACGTGGGCGAGGTATTCCATGACGCCGGCGGGGTGTTCCACCACGCCGGGACCGTGGAACGGGTGCCGGGCCCGGCACCGGACCACAAAAGCTACGGCTCTTGCCTCGTTCAGCAACCCGGACGGCAACGGCTGGGTGATCCAGGAGATCATCACCACCTTCCGGGCCGGTGACCGGCGCGGACCCTGATGATTGCCGGGCCGGCAGTTCTTTACAGAGGAGGAGTACCCCCGATGCCAGTGACCTTTGATTCCGCGGCCGATCTGGCCCAGGCGCGGCGGCGCGCAGCCGCTGCGCGCGGCCGCCACGAGGAGCAGATCGAGCACCCCGACCCGGACTGGCCGGGCTGGTACGCGCGGTACATGGAACAAGAGCAGGCCGGGCGCTCCGGCCAGGTCACACCGGGAGCGGGCACATGAATACCGGCTACGACGTCATCGTCTTGGGCGGCGGCTCACCGGGCGAGCACTGCGCCGGCGAGCTTGCCGACGGCGGGCTGCGGGTTGCCCTGGTCGAGCGCGAGCTGGTCGGGGGCGAGTGCTCGTACTGGGCGTGCATCCCGTCCAAGACGCTGCTGCGCCCGGGTGAGGCGGTGCACCAGGCGCGCGAGGCGGCAGCCAGCGCGCAGCTCGACGCCGAGGCGGCGCTGGCCTGGCGTGACTTCATGGTCTCGGACTACTCCGACGCCGGGCAGGAGCGCTGGCTGGCGGGCAAGGGCATTGACCTGCTGCGCGGCACCGGCAGGCTCGCCGGGCCGGGCGTGGTCGAGGTCGATGGCGTACGCCACACCGCCGGAGATGTCGTTGTGGCGACCGGCTCTGATCCGGTCATGCCACCTATCCCGGGCCTGCGCGAGCTGCAGGGCGTCTGGACCAACCGCGAAGTGACCGGTATGAAGGCCATCCCGCGCCGCCTGCTCATAGTCGGCGGCGGGCCGGTGGGCGCCGAGATGGCCCAGGCCGTGCGCCGCCTGGGCGGCGAGGTGGCCTTGGTCGAGGCTGCCGGGCACGTTCTCGCCCGCGAGCCCGCGCCGCTGGGCGATGCGCTGGGCGAGGTCCTGCGCCGCGACGGCGCCGAGCTGCTTGTCGGCGTGCACGCGACCGCGGCGCGACGCGACGGCCAGGACTACGTCCTGGCGCTCGACAACGGCCGCGAGCTGCACGGCGACCACCTGCTGCTCGCCACCGGCCGGCGGCCGCGCGTGGACGGGCTCGGCCTGGAGACGGTCGGCGTCCAGGCCGGCGAGCACGGCATCCCGGTCGACGCGCACCTGCGCGCCGGTGATCGGCTGTGGGCCATCGGCGACGTCACCGGCGTGCGGCTGCTGACCCACGTGGGCAAGTACCAGGGCGAGGTCGTCGCGGCGAACATCCTCGGCGAGCCGCGCGAGGCCAACTACGAGGCCGTGCCAGACGTGGTCTACACCGACCCGCAAGCGGCCTCGGTGGGCGCCTTCGAGGCCCGGTTCAGCGCGACCGTCCCGGTGTCCGGGGTGGCCAAGACGGCCACCTACACGCGCGCCTACGCCGACTCCAACGGGTTCCTGACCCTCCTCAGCGATGGCGAGCGGCTGACCGGCGCGTACGCGCTCGGCCCCGAGGCCGGCGAGTGGCTGCAGCAGGCCACGCTGGCCATCCGCGCCCGCGTGCCGCTGCAGGTGCTGCGCGATGTCATCCAGCCCTTCCCCACCTTCTCCGAGATCTACGTCGCCGCGCTCAAAGTGCTCCACGGCGAGATCACCGCGGCCTGCCAGTCGGCCGACGGGAAAACCCTGGCCTGACGCGTCATCCAGACGCGAACGGAAGATCCCAATGAATGACCTGCTGTGGCTGCCCCTAACCCGCCGCTACCGAGCGCTATCCCTACCAGGCCGGGCATCGCCGGCGGCGGGTGCTCACCGCTCGGGTTCGACGCTCGGGCGATAACCCTGCGGTGGGCCGCCATGACCGGCCTGGGACTGGGCCGATTCGTTGGAATCGCGGCCTTCGAACTGCTCGCCCGTTCCGATGGGCGCGCCCACCTAAGCCATTTCGACCGGTTCGCCGTTGGGCCGCTGAGGTTCGCCGGTGCGCCTGTTCATCGGGTAGGGCAGGGGCTCAAGCGGGCGCCGGTGGATGCGGTAGGTCTGGTAGATGATCAAACCGATCAGTAGGGCCAGTAGCGCCGCCGAACCCCCCAATGTGCCCCAGCCTAGGCCGCCCTCGTCCACCGGTTTGGTCAACGAGTCACCCCCTGCCGCCCCCAACGGGCGGGTCAGGATGAACGCCAGCCAGAACAACACCGTGCCGTTGATGGTGGTCAGATAATGCGCGGCCACGATCAACACCATGATCCCGGCGATGACGAAAAAGGCGTTACGGAACCCCAAACCGGTGTCGTCGGCCAGCCAGTCACCGCTGGAGGTGCCCAGGGTGTTCGAGACCAGGATCGCGATCCAGTAGAGAATCTCCCCCTTACGGCTGGCGATGTTCTCCACGTCGTAGGTCTGCCCTGTGTGCCACCACACCACAAAGACAATCGCCAGGATGCCGGTGAGGATGACCGCGCCCCACGCGTAACCGATCCCGTGTTGGGCGCTGCCGTGACCGAACCCGCGGTTGAGGAAATCCGAGATCTCAGTACCGACCATGCTGGTACCCAGGACCACCGCCCAGAACAGGGCCGAATGAAACCGCTTGGCTTTGACCTGGGCCACCACGACGACCAGAAAAAACCCGAGAAAGATCAACGCGGTGACGACGTAGCCGATCTTGAAGGTGATTCCCAACAAGTCCCCGGCGGTCTCCCCCAGAGTGACGGCGATGATCTTCAAAATCCAGAACAACAACGTCACGTGCGGGAGCTTGCGCATCACATAGCCGAGCTCGACTTTTCCCGCTCCCACATGTCCGGGTAGCGCCGCCGATGACATATCTCACTCCGATCCGTCGCTGGTTCAGGTCTGCATGCCCAGCAAGGCCCACCACGCTTGACAACAAATGCTGGCGCATGTCCACAAGCCGAGCCCGGCCTGTCGGCGCAGCAGGGCGCGGCCAAGATCTACGCCCTCGACTCGCCCCGACTGCCACGTTTCAGTTCACTGCGCCATTGATGTGAATGCGATGAGACCGGGACGCCGTAGGCGTCATCCGAAGCCCAAACCACCCAATCAGGTGGTAGGCATGGCCGACGGTGCCGGATCAAGGCTGGTGGGCCGCGGCCGGCACCGCGCGGGGTCCGGCCAGAAGGTGCCATTTCGGCATGAGCCCGATTGCGGGCACAGCTTCTATCAAGCATTACCTACCCTTCTGCAGCATTTAAGCAGGTGGAGTACCTCAGCGGTGGGCAGGCTACGCCTCGACCATGTTCGCGTCACACGCGGCCTTTCTCACCACCGCCGGCTCTGCTCGCGAACACCGAGCGTGTACAAACGACTCCAGTAGTTATAGCTCTGGTGTCACCGTCCATGTCGCTGGTCGGGTTGCGCTGAGCTCCTCCAACGCCCAGTGTTTTTGCAGGCCACCGGCTTGGCCCTGTTCTGCCGCCATGTGAGGAAGGACACTGGAGGCGTACGCCTCATCCGGGCGCGGGGCGGCGTGACGGGCACAGCCCGATAGGGGCGCATCATGAACGACGAGGTCTACTGCGTCTTCATCCTCATCGCCTGCATGGTCACCCTAGCCGTGCCCAGCCCTGGCCAGGTGTTTGTCGCAGTGTTCGCGTTCGCGTTGGCTGTGGCCGCCTGGGTCGCCCCGGCCGCCGACAACCACGGCCACCACCAGCACCACACCCGCCACGACGCCGCCGGACGCTAGCTCGTTCAGACCACACCGGCCAAGACACGGATGCGCCCGTTCGCCCTGTCGCCTGGGAGGGCCAGCCCCTGCTTGGCGCGGCCAATCTTAAGACATCCTCGGCGGCGCGCCGCTGAAACGTACTGGCTCTGACGGCACCGCTACCGGCTCACGCGGCGGCGAACTCCCGCCGACGCTAGGCGCTGCATGGCGCCTGACCGCACGAATCCACCATGAAAGCCGCCGTCGCCGACCTCGTCCCCCGCCGACCAGCGCTGCACCGGCGACGGCGTATTCACCACCAGCTACGGCATCGCCTGGCTCGTCGGCAGCACCCTTATCGGCGTCCTTCTCAGACCTCTCTCACCGCGCTCGTCACGTTCACCCTCATCCTGCAGACCTGCGCGTTGGCCGTCTTCATCCCCCTGACCCGCCATCGCGAGCCGCGTCGTGAGACGGCCCCGCTTGATCGGTCTAATCGATCATGAGGTACCCGCCGAACTCCCACCCAGCTGATCGTGATCCTTACTGCTCAGCTGCATAGCTGCCTCAAATACGCGAGACAGCATCTCGGATGCCGCAGGGGTTGAGCGAGACTGCCGCCGGTCGGATGAGACAGGACAACGGGTACCGGTAGCCGATCGGCTTACGGAACGGCTGCTTGATCGAGCAGCCGCTCCGTGTTCCGGGTCTGGCCGTCGTAACAAACGCCCCACGATCCTCGACATGTGGTGGGGTAGCACGGCGCTGTCATCGGGAAGGACCACCACGGGTGGATCCCGTCCACCCAATCTGCCGCCAAGACGAACGGACCGAGATAGCTCTATGACTGCACAACCCGCCCTCGCACCGAGCCGCCAACTCCTCAACAAAGTCCCATAAGTCACCATCTACTTCTGGATCGTCAAAGTGCTCTGCACGACCGTCGGTGAATCGGTCGCTGACTTCCTCAACGTCAGCCTGAAACCTATCTCTCGGTGACGAAAGCCGATGTCATCCCGAGCGCCTCTGCGGTTGACGCTGACGAGGCAACCGAACGAGGAGGCTTGTGGCAGACAGTCCTCGTCGTGGCACTCGTCCTCATCGCCGCAGGGACGGGATACTCCTTGCGCAAGTCCTCGCTTCAAGAAGACACGTCAGGCTCGGCTACTCCCGCCGTGCAGTCGATCCCCGGCGGAAGCCAGACAGGACCGCTCTCGCCCCTCGGAGACCTCTCGAAGTTCCGCGGAATCGGAGACCGAGACCTGGACGGGTGAGCAACGCGCTTTCGCCGCCCGCGATCTGTCCAGTGTGGACTACGTCTACCTGTGGGTCGACAACATCCACGTGAACAAGCCCTCGCCCGCACCACCCAGCCGGATCCGACAAGGCCGCACCGAGCGCGGCGAAACCGGACTCGACGATGAAAAGGATGAACCAGCAACGGAACTCCGGTGGCGAGAAGTCTGTGGAAGGACCTCTTCTGCTACCGGAGCTCCGTCGCCCATCGATCGCGACACGCCGAAGATCACCAAGGCATCTGCCGGCAATCAACCCCGCGCGGCGACTACCCTCCCCAAAGTGTCGATCTTGAAACGACCGTGTTCTGTGGACCGCGACAATTGAGCAGCCGGGCAGCCATGTGGAACCACCGACTCGGAGCGGACACTGACCGCTCCCCCACCTGGATCACCCCAGGGTGGCAAGCTCAGCGCTTCTCCGGCCACTCATGATCCATCGGGTTGTGGAGGCTACATCGACGCCGCAGCTACGAGAGTGGAACGCCACCAGCGCTCAGGGACCAGACCGAGAGCAACCACCGTTAGATCATCTCCTTGGGTGAGACTCCTCCTTGTACAAGCGTGGATCTCTGCGGGGCAACCCCGGGTCGACACACCAGCCTTCGGCGGTTTCGAGCAGTGGGTCGATGTCGTCGGGTCCATTCTCGCCTTCCACGGCATCCACGAACTACTGAGCAACCGCGAGGAGTGCAGCGAAGCCATGGACGACGACCAAGAAAGTTGGGCCGCGTTCATGGCGTACTGGGCCGCATCCGGGACCCCGGAGCGGACCGTGCCCCAGTTCGTCGGCCCCCTGGTGCTGACCGGTGGCCGTTTTCGCGTACAGCAGCGTGCGGCCCGCGCTGGGCTATCCGGCCGCGCGCCGCTCCGCCGCGTGGGCAAGAAAATTGCGCACGGCGCCCATCGCCCGATGTGCGGCAAGGCGCTGGGCAAGAAGCATTACCCGGTCGTCTCCGCGTGACGAGCTCGTCGAGCTGGACAGCTCCAGCGTGCGCTCGGCGAGTACCGCGGCGTGTTCGACGTCCCCGGCCTGCACGTGCGCCTCGGCCAGCCATGAGGTGTACAGGGCGGACTCGCGGGTCTGCCGCTCGTCGTAGCGCTCTAACACGCCGGTCAGCAGCGGGATCGCCCGGTCGGGCTGCCCGAGCTCGACGTAGCACCGCCCGGCCATGACCGTGATCTCGTCTTCGTCGAGCCAGTACACCCACTCCGGGTCATCGTCGGGACGGCGCCGGCCGTACTCGGTGTCCACCGCGGACAGCGCCCGCTCGGTGTGCCGGAGCTCGCCGGCTCGCGCGTGCGCCCAGGCGACCCGCTCGTACAGCAGCGCGCGGGTGGTGGCGCTGGCGTGCCCTCGGGCGCCGGCAGTGGCGCTGCGGGCCAGCAGGACGGCCTCGTGCGGGTCGTCGAGGTTCGCCACCTGGTAGCTCAGCGTTGACACTAGGTTGGCCGCGGTGGGCCGGTCCCCGGCGGCGTGCGCGGCATGTATCCCCAGGGCGAGGTAGCGGACTGCTCGCTGCGGTGCCCCCGCGTCGACGGTCACCCAGCCCACCAGTTGGCACAGCTCGGCGATCGCGCTGAGCAGTGCCCGGCCGACCTGGTCGGTGTAGGCGGCGTCGTGCAGTAGCCGGGCGGCGGCGCGTAACTCCCGCTCGACCAGCGGCTGTAGCTCGCGTCCGGCGATGAAGTCGTCGACCCGGCGGAGTTGTGCCACCCGGCGGGCGACCGTGTCGACCATGCCCATGCCGATCCGGCGCCCGGCGGTAATCTCGACGGTCTGCGGCGCCTCGGCCGCCAGCCATTCATGGACAAGCCGGCGCGCGGCGGTCGCGGTGAGTGCGCGGTCGCTGCCGATAGTGAGCCGCTCGGCCAGCGCGTCGCCATCTGTCGCGGTCCATTGGTCCAGCGGCAGCGTGAGGGCCTCGCCGTCAGATCCGGGTGTCTCCGTGGCTAGGGGCGCGGCGGAATCTGCGGGGGTCCAGGCGGCCAGCAGGGAGCCTCGGGCGTCGAGCGCGTCATCCAGTGCGCTGGCCACCGAACGGGACGGCCAGCGCTGTCCGTGCTCGATGTGCCCCACGTATCCGCGGTTGACGTGCGCCCGCCCGGCAAGCTCACCGAGGGAGAGCCCGGCGCGATCACGCAACCGGCGCAGCTCCGCCGCGAACTGTTCCCGCTCGTGGCTGTCCATGTGTCGCCTTATGTCGCCCACCTGGTGTCGCCTCTGCTAGGGCGACACTGAGAGGGTTCCACCTGTTCCGCTCTGGCGCGACGGTGGGCTGATGACCAGCGATCAGGTCCGCAGTAGCAGCACCAGTCGGATTCCGGGGCGTGCCCCGTGAACGAGGGACTGCCGGTCGGCACCCGGGTGCAGAAGGGCAGAGGGGCGCGCACCCGGACGGGTGTAGTGATGCACCACGAGCCGGAGCACTCACACGGCAGTTTCCCCGTGCGCTTTGATGACGGGATATGGGAGATGCTTGACGCCTCCTACGTCACCGTGTTGGAGCCACCGGGGGCAGCGATCGGTGAACACGTGGCGCAGCTCACCCCCGGCGACAAGTTCGAGATCGAGTTCCGCAGCTCCGATAGTCCGTGACACCCCTTGCAAGTGATCGTGAACGTGCGGGCCGCGGGCGGGTGCAGCGGCGCCTCGTCGTGGACATTCCGGCGCGTGGTCGACCGCGGGTCACCGAGCAGCGGGTGTTCCGACTGCGTAACACCCCCTAGTCGGCCCGTGATGAGGCAGACGAGGAGGGAGACCGGAGCCCTACGATGACCCGCCCGACATCGCAGCAGCCACCACCCGGCGAACCTCCCAGCCCGTTCCCCACTGGCCGACCCGTTCCCCCGCCCGGTCCACGCAGTGAGGATTTGGTTTTTCCTCGGCCGCGGGTTTTTGCGTTGGTTACTTGCGGCGGGGTGTTGTCGCTCGCCCGGGCGGGATTCTGGGCGCGGAGTGGCTTGGTTAAGCGGTGCTGGATTCGGGGTGTTTCCTTCGGCGGTAGGTGGCGTGGTTCTTCCAGCGGTAGTTGGCGTGGCTCGCTCTGCCCGTCCACCAGCGTCGAGGGCGTTGCCAGTGGAGCACCAGGCCTCGATCCGATCCTCTGCGTCGGCCGGGTCGAAGTTGTAGACGACATCCCAAAGCCGGAGCAACCCTCCAGGTCGAAGAGTCCTGCGGAGTCGCGCGAAGGCAACACCCTTCCAGAAGTCCGGGAGATGATGGAGGGCGTAACGGGAGTAGACGAAGTCCGCTGGGCTCCCTTGGTGCTCGTAGGTCAGAAAGCCAGCTTGGACGACCTCGACGTTGTCCAGCCGTGCCTGATCCACCTTGGCGCGCAGCGCGTTCAGCATCAGTGGCGAGACATCCACAGCGACGACCCATGCGCAGGCGAACTGCCCAGTGCCGGCTCCGATGTCGACGACCACGGACTCAGGCGTCAGGCCAAGCCTGGTGACGAACAGCACCTCCTCTGCAGAGCCTGCGTCCTCCTTCGAGTCGTAACGAGACACGTGGTCAGCATCAAGGTTCTCGCGCCTGCCACCTCGACCTGCCGCGACTTCATTGTAGAGAAAATCGAGCGCCTCATGCGCATTCCGTCGCTGATCTAAGCGCGCCCGGTACATCGCCTCGACCTATCGCTCCCGCATCCACACAGTGCCTGCGTCATTCCTGACCGGTGCGCTGAAGTACTCGCCCAGGTAAATCAAGTGAGGCACGTCGATGCTCGCAGGGACACGACGACAACAACCCGTTGACCCTCTTCTCCCAGACGGTGGACACCGAGTCCCAAGACTGGCGGGCTGATCGCTGTGACAGCGACACTTCGCATCGCACGCTGGTACAGCTCGTCCACTTCGCCTATGTCAAGTCGTTTGGTGGCTGCCTTTTGCTTCTCAGCGATCCCGCAAACGATGACTCCGCCCCACTGTTGGCCATTACCGCGACGTCCTTGGGAAAGTCGGTCTGTGTGATGCACTTCGCTGGAAAATGCCCGTAGGTCTCGTGATCTTCGATGAGCAGTATCGGCGCGTATAGATGATCCGCGCAGTAGAGGTTGTAGACCAGCTCCCTAGCCGCCACGGCGTCAACTCCCCGGCGGTGATCGTGGTTGAGCTCATCAGACACCGCCTGGGACCACACGCCGCGTCCCGAATGGGCGGATCATGGTCTCAGGCCCTTCGACCAGTACGGTGCGGTTCTTATGCCGACACGTTAGGTCCACCACCGTTCGTGACCCTGCGCCTGTTCAGGGTGAGTCCCAATCAAGGGCAGCGGTGGTGCCAGCGTCAAAGCCGTATCGGACAGCGCTCTTGACCGAGACCGCACCGCCCTAGTCGCGGGCAGTTGATCCCGACACGTCCGACGGAGCCGCGCTCTCATGCCGATGAGCGGGCGTTCCAGCGTGTCAGGTTGGGTTCCACTTTGCGCGATGCATGGCCGCCGCTTCATCCTATGAAGCCCTGTGAGCGAAGCGGCGTGTCATCCAGGTTGGCTGGTCCTCTGCCGTTACGGTGCGCGTTAATCAACGACGGTGACCAACTGTAGCAAGAGGAACGGGATGCGCCATGCGGACGACAACGGCAATAGCCGCAACGGGACTGGCCTTCGCGCTTTGCGCGGCCAACGTCGGCATTGGCGCCGCCGATACGGTGTCATCACGCGGTGAGCCGCAGTGGAGCGCGGTGGAGAGTGACCCAGTCAGCAAATACCTCGATCTGCCCCTGGTCAACTCCCAGGGCGAGTTAAGCGGCGGTATCCATCCCGCCCTTCCAACCGACCTTGCCACGCTTGAGGACGCACTGGATTACGTTCGCGCGAAGCACATCCCGCCCGCCCGCTACACGGCGCTTCTGTGGCAGTACTGGCTCGTGCGGTCCACCACCGACGCGGGTATCGATTTGACGTCGTGGGCACCGGCACGAGGTGCCGAAGCTAACAAGAATACAATTTTCTCCGCCTACACATTCTACGGCAAGCTGTTCCTGGCTTATCCCGAACTCCAATGGGCCGGGATGGCGAACATGGTTGGCCCGTCGTTTGCCGCGGGTTTCCTGGACATCGGCGCCACACCCGACGTCGCGGCCCTGCTCGCAGAGAAGATTGACACGCTGCCACTCGAAGCTCGCACCGAGCTGCCGCGGGAGCTGACCGACCTAGCCCGATACGGCGTCACCCTGTCCCCCGTCGAGTTGCAGTGGTTCGAAGCCAAGCTCGTCGCGATGCAAAAGCACATCTTCATGGACCAGGCGTCGATGCACGAGGCCTACCTCACCGGCGGTACAACCGCCATCGCCGAGATGCGTGCAGCCGGGCTGATCGATGACAGCGCAGTAGCGGCTTGGCGAGCCATCGCCACCAGCCGTACTGAGCTCATCGAGGACGCGAATACCCACCTGCTTTCACGAGAGCAGAACCAGATCATTGCCGCACAATGGAACCAGATGCGCGAGCACCACGGTCCCATCGGTGGAATGGTCACCTATGCGATCACCCTGACAGGCTCGGTATCGATCCCAGGCGCCAAGACACCAGCCCAGTACTCGCCGTTGACCATCAGCACCGAAACCCGCAACACGACTCCTCGCCTTGTGCTCACGACCCCCCTGCCAAGCTTCAACATCGCCGATCAGGCCGACCGGTGGATCTACATCACCCACGACACCCTACCCGCCTACCAACGTATCGTGCACGACTACCCCACCGAAGCACGACAGATCATTGCAAGCCCGGTGGAAGATCGAGTCGCCCAACAGCGCCTCGCCGCACGGTGGCCACAACTGGCCACCCACCTGATCACCAGCTGGCACCTCAGCGCAACCTGTAATCCTTGTCCTCATCAGTTCAGATCGTCCAGTGTTTTTCAGCACGTCGCCCGCTCCGCGGTCCCAGACGAACGCAGGTGGTCGAAGGTAAATGCACCGGAATTGCCCCCGCTCAGTCTCACCCCAGCCGACCACGATGCGATATGCCGCTGTGTCTAACTTTGACGAGGGTGTCGAGGATGAACTGGCATCAGGTGAAGGCTGCGTTGGCGGCCAGGGGGGCGTGGCGGGGGCTGAGCCCCTCGGGCATGCTCGCCGGACCGTGGCCGGTGCCGTAGCCGCGCTTCGGAGTTCGGCGAGGCCGATGGCGATGCTTCGCGGCAGGGGCGCCAGCGGGTCTCCAGGAAGGTAGGCACGCAAGCACGGGCGGTGGTCGTCGTGGCCAGAACCGCGTTCGCCCGCTCATGGTCGGACCGGAATCATCCTGCCCTCCATGCGCTTCGATCGTCATCGGCGAGCAGATCGGTTAGCCTCGTCGGGGTGGGCGCGGCTGCAGGGGGCCTGCTGCCCGTCTCGCGGACAGCAGGCCGACTGGGCTGTTTCGCGCGGTCTGCGCACCGGAGGCTGAGGTGAGCGGTGGACTGACCCGCCGCATGGTGGTCGCGAGCGGCCTGCTCGCCCTCGTCGTCGGCGCCGCCTTTGCGGTGCTGCTGCTCTCGGTTGCCGACCTGCGGGAGTCGGCACAGCTCGCCAGGCATTCCGAGGAGGTGCTGGCAACCGCCAACCAGCTGGAACGGCTGGTGGTGGATCTGGAGACCGGCGGGCGCGGCTTCGTCATAACCGGGCAGGAGCGCTTCCTGCAGCCGTGGGAGGCTGCCCAGGCCACCCTTCCCGATGTGAGCAGCAGGCTGGAGCAGCTCACGGTCGTCGCCGTGCAGCACCGCCGGGCCGAGCAGATCGCGCAGGCCGCCGCCTCCTACCTCCGGGACTACTCGCTGCCGCTGGTAGCTACCGCGCGGCGTGACCCGGCCTCGGCGCGGACCGTGGCGGTCACCGACGAAGGCACGCGGCGCGTGGACGCGATGCGGGCGGAGTTCGACCGCCTGGTCGCGACCGAGCGTGACCTGTCGGCGGCGCGTCAGGAGCGCGCCAACGCGGCCGCTGCGCGGGCGAGCATCGCGTCGGTGGGCGGGCTTGCCGGGTCGGTCCTGCTCATCGCGCTGTTCGCTGGGTATCTGACGCGAGCGATCGTCGGGCCCGTTCGCCGGACGGCAGCGATGGCTGGCCGACTGGCCTGTGGCGACCTCGCGGCGCGCATGCCCGAGACCGGGGTGGGCGAGATCGGTACGCTGGAGCGCTCGTTCAACAGCATGGCGGGGTCGCTGCAACAGAGCCGCGGCGAGCTTGCTCGGCTGGCCGAGGAGCAGGCCGCGCTGCGGCGGGTGGCCACCCAGGTCGCGCACGGAGTGCCACCGGCCGACCTGTTCGCCGCGGTCGTCGAAGAGCTCGGCCGGCTGCTCCCGGCCGATCTTGCCCACATGGCCCGATACGAACCCGACAACACGGTGACTGAGGTCGCTGCGTGGGCCGCGAGCGGCGACGACCTGCCTGTCAGCGCCCCCCAGCGCCTTGAGGGTCGCAGCGTCTCGGCGCTGGTATGGCGGACCGGCCGGCCCGTTCGTATGGACAGCTATGCGGAGGCTATCGGCCCCATCGCGGACGCCTTCCAAGCGTTGGGGATCCGTTCATCGGTCGGCTGCCCGATCCCGGTCGAGGGACGTCTGTGGGGGGTGATGATCGCATCTTCCAAGCAGTCGAAGCCGCTGCCGGCCAGCACCGAGTCGCGCATGGCCGACTTCACCGAGCTGGTCGCCACCGCCATCGCTAACGCGAACAGCCGCGCCGAGCTGGCCACATCCAGGAAACGAATCGTCGCCGCCGCCGACCAGACCCGTCGCCGCATCGAGCGCGACCTGCACGACGGCGTCCAGCAGCGGCTGGTGTCGCTGGGGCTGGACCTGCGCGCCACTCAGGCGGCCCCGCCAGCCGAACCTGCCGAGCTGCGGGCCGAGCTGGCCGTGCTCGCCGACGGGCTGGGGGACGCACTGGGCCAGCTGCGAGAGCTGTCGCGCGGCATCCACCCGGCGATCCTGTCAGAGGGCGGGCTCGGGCCAGCGCTGAAGGCGCTGGCCCGCCGCAGCGCCGTCCCCGTGGAGCTGGACGTGCCCATGGGCGCGCGGCTGCCTGAACCGGTCGAGGTCGCCGCCTACTATGTCGCGTCCGAGGCGCTCACCAATACGGCCAAGCACGCCCGCGCCTCGGTCGTCTTCGTCGACGTCCACATCGCTAAGGGCCGCCTGGACCTGACTGTCCGCGACGACGGCATCGGTGGTGCCGGCCCAGGCTCCGGCTCCGGGCTCGTCGGGCTCATTGACCGCGTCCAGGCGTTGGGCGGGACGATCACGATCCACAGCCCGAAGGGCGAGGGCACCACGCTGCAGGTCGAGCTCCCGATCAGCCTCGAAGGCGGCTGACCACGCGACCCTCGCATCCGGTCGGTCTTCCTCCTGCCGGGTCGTGGTGACTTCCCACGCGACCGCGCTGCGCGGCGGGCGGGAGGCGGCCGGGAAGAAACCTGCCGGGTCACGGGCTTCTGCCAGGCCACCCGAGGCCGTGAGACCACAAAGGCCACGGGCTCGCTGCCGTGTGCGGCACCGACCACCGCCCGCCGGTCCGGCCCGCGCGAGCACGGCCGCCAGGCCGCGCGCAGCAAGCGGAGCCGGACTGCCGGGCGAGGACACAACGCAAGCCAGCCACGCTAGCGCCAGCGCAGCCGGCACCTTGATCTATGTAAAGGCGTATTCGGCAGCAACGAGAGCGCACACGCGACGTAACGCGTGGTGCAACAGCCATGCCGACGCGGCGTAAGGCACAACATTGTGTCCCAGGTGCATGTCGACAGGGGGCAACTGAGACCCTGGCAACAGAACGCCGGCCGCTCCACGGAGACGATGCGGCGTTTCTGCTGGTAGTTGGCGGTAGCGGTGGGATTTGAACCCACGGAGGGCGTGAACCCTCACGCGCTTCGAGGTCCGCGACCGACAGTTCAGCACCGACCGCCCAAGGTATTCCGGCAGGTCAACCGGCCGAAGCGGTCCCCGCGACCACCGGCGAGCGTGGGCGAATGCCACCAGAATTGCGCCGGCGAGCCCAGTTCGCGGGTCGCTCACCAGCCGGGCAGCCACGTGGGAACCACCGACTTGGAGCGGACACTGACCCAATCGGCTGGGCCACGGGGGCCAGACGGCGGACGTGGCAAGGGGTGGAAGCCGCTGAGCGGACTCACCAACACCGAGATCGACCAGGCCACCAGCCTGGCGACCACTCCGGAGGCACTTCGCCGGTAGGTCTCGGCTCGCTCGACTGCGCGTCCCGTAGGCCGATGTTGGGCGATCCGCGACTGAGCCAGCCGAGGTCCGCAGCCGCGTCGTCGCTGCCTCACCGCCCCCGCGTGTCAGAGGTGCGCAACCGCAAGCGGACCCTTGGGCTCCCAGGAGTAGCCGGAGAACGCTGAGTCGACAGTACGACAGCGGCGGGCCAGCACTGCGCCCTCCAACGGCACATGGAGTCCGCGGCGCCCTCGAATCGTCCGCGCCTTCTGGGGCATCCCGTCTCGGTCGTTGGGCGTCTGTATCCCCGACGTGGAGCGCACTCGGAGAGCTGATCAGCCAGGGAGCGATCGCGGCAGCCCGAACCATGGGAGCACGCTGTTGTCGAAGCGGGTCATGGCGCAGATCCGGTCGCCGGTGAGGGTGAGGACGAGGAGGCCGGTTCCGTGGCGGATGCCGCCGGTGGGGGTGCGAAGGTAGGCCCCGAACGCCAGCTGACCATTCGCCCGCGTCGGCACGAGGTCATATGTCCGGCCCTGGCGGGTGACGCTGGCGTAGAAGCGGGCCACGACGTCGCGGCCGTGGTATTCGAGGGGAATTGGTGGCATGGAGACGCAGACATCGGCGGTCAGTAAGGTGACCAGCGCGTCGATATCGCCGGACTGGTACGCGCGGACGAACTTTGCCACGAGCGCCTGCTCAGCGGGTGAGTCGGGAGCAGGAGGCGGTTCGCGCTCGCCTATCGGCAGGCGGCGCTGCAGGCTGGCGCGGGCCCGTTTGAGGGCGCTGTTGACCGATTCGACGGTCGAGTTGATCATGTCGGCCACCTCGTTGGCGTGGTATCCGAGTACCTCGCGCAAGATGAGCACGGCGCGCTGGCGAGCGGGCAGGACCTGCAGTGCGGTCACGAAGGCCAGGGAGATGGCTTCGGTCTGTTCGTAGCGTGCCTCTGGGCCGAGCGGCACGTTGAGCGCACCCTGGAGGAGGGCGTCGGGATATGGCTCGAGCCACACGACTTCGCCGAGCCGAGTCGGCTCGGGCGGTTCAACCTCGGGGATGTCCCACTCCTTGGCCGGGCGTCGGTTGGCCGAGCGTAGCGCGTTGAGGCATCGGTTGGTGGCGATCCGGTAGAGCCAGGTGCGG
>DASYIL010000143.1:0-18143 GCA_035997545.1 Pseudonocardiaceae bacterium | reverse complement strand
GGTACTGGGTGTCCTCCGTGAGCCCTCACGGCATAAATCACTGGAGAGCCCGTTGCGGGGAAACTCGCACGGCGGGTTCGGCGGGAGGCCGCACGGAAAAGGACCTGCACCACAGGCACCTCGCCGTGCGGCCCACCCATCTGTGAAGGCCGCCGGGCGGTAGGTGTATCTGTATCGGGCGATCGATCAGTACGGCCAGGTCCTACCGGGCACGCTTTCGTCCAGAACCTCCGTCGCAGCCGCTACGAACTCGGCTTGGATATCGACCGACGGCATTGGCTTCCGGCCTCCTACACCCAACTCGCCCGCGCCATCTGATTGAGCCAGTACAGCGGATAATCTCGCCTGCTTCACGCCTACGCAACAGAGCCCCCAACACTGCCAGCGAGAAACACCGCGAAGGTGAGCGAGAAGTCCAACACGCGATTATCCGCATCATTCGCGATCATTTCCGAGACCCCGGCGCTCCTACCTGGTGTCGTCCTGACCTCGACTTCACGAACGACACGTTCGACGGTGGTGACTTCCACCGTGCGAAGTTCACCGGCGGCGAGGTTTCCTTTGTCGGCGCAAAATACGCCGGCGGTGAGATTTCATTCGACGGCGCGGACTTCACCCCAGGCTGCAGTATCACATGGGATCCATTCGAATTTCCGGCGGCCTGGACTGCACTGCAAGAGGGGAGCGGTGGCAGAACGAACCACCTCTGTAAATCTGCTGGCACAGTGCCCCAAAACCACACCCCACCAGCGGAAACACCACAAAAAATCAAGGAATCTCGGAAACTTGGGCTAGGCTAGCTGCTTCCCCACTCCTCGCGGTCGGCCAACGGTCGACCGCTGTCACTTGGCGCGAAATGCGGCGGGGTGCGTTCTTGTCGATCGGGGATCGGGTGCGTGGCAGGCCTCTCGCGGCGCGTCTTACGTGATAGGCGGTGGCGTCCCCTCAGCGCTGGCGAGAAGGGCCGGATCCCAATCGCACACCGTGCAGGCATGGCGGAACGCTGAGCGAGCGAACTCTAGCCCCTCCGCATGCGGGTTGGGGCTGCGGCGGACATCGTCCCAGTCCAGGATGTACTCGCCGAGCGCTGCTTCCCAGCGTGCAGGCGCGGGGGAAAGCGTCGCGGTCGCGAACTCCTCCGGCGCCGGGTGCGCGTAGGCATAGAACGCTGCTTTGCCGTATCGCGGATCGCCAGGCCACCAGCCGATGGCGACCTCCTGCGCGTCCATCGCGTTGCGCGTGATGAAGTCGTTCGCCGGCGGATCGGCCGGCAGGCCGGAGAACAGATTCACCGCGATGTCAAACGAGCCCCACCACGCGTTGACCGGCGTCGAGCGTCCGCGATACGGCGCGCGGAATGCTGCGAGGACAAGAGCGGCGCGGGTCGCGGCGGCGAAGTAGGAAGCGACCTGACCGGGGTCATAGCGCGTGTGCTCGTTGTCCTGATCGAGCGGCACGCTCCACGGCACCTCCTGCGGCGTCGAGTCGATTTCGACCGCGCCCCCAAGGCCGCGGACCGCCTCCAGCACTTCGCGCGTGACCTCGCGCACCGGTCGGTCGGGAACGAGCGCGACGCGTTGCTCGTTTCCGTCGCTGTGCTCGACGACCGCGTCATGGGTTCGTAGATCGAGCGCGACGACGAGCGCCCCTGAGCCGTTGGGCGCTGGCAGCGGGGCCGTCTCCCATCCTCTCGCGGTGAGACGCAGCGCCGCATGCTGAAGCTGTGGCTCGGGTGGGGCGATCATCGCCGCTAACTTGCCGAGGACCTGGGTGTGCGCGTGGAGCGTGTCGCAGGTCGCGCTCCACTCCTCGTAGGAAAGCGCGGGCCATTCGGAGGACATGCCCGGACGCTACCGGTCAAACGCCCGAAATGCCCACCACCGCCGATGACCAGGTCGCTGGACAACCGGCAGGTAGTAGTGAGACCTCGGCTGCGACCACGGATCTGGGTGAGACTGGTCGACACTGCTGCGTTGGTTTTCGCTGATCCGGGCCAGTGCTGGAGGGATGGGGAGCTACTGGGGAGACGCTGCGCACGTTTGCTCACAACCCAGAGGTGGCAGGAGTAGCGGGTGCCGGTTCTCGCGCGGCGGAGTTGGCAGGCTTGGAGGTCGGTACCTCGCTCGACCCGGAGCGCCAGCGCGCACCGTCAAGATCACCACGTACGAACGGGCGTTGTACGAGAACGTCTTCAAGCCCGCGAAGGCACTGACCACGGGAAACGTGACTGGGCTATACCAGGGACAGACCTGATCGGGTGCTGTACCGGTCTTGCGCAAGTATTGCTGCGTATCGGGGATCTTTCAATCCCGTATGTGCGCCTCGGAGACCTCGTCGCCCTAGGAGCTCGCCGACTTTGCGGCGAGACCAAACAACTTACCGTGCGTTGTCGACTGTCCAGCCGTGGAACCTGGCCTGTGCCGCCTTGGTGACCAATTCAGACGACTATATTTGATGTGCCCAGACCTCATCGTGAGTTGTGATGATGAACTGTACTTCGGGGAACCGGCGCCTGAGCAGGTTGCAGAACTGTTTGCGGTGGTTGCTATCGACGGACATGACCACGCCCAACGATCAAGCAACCGGGCCCCTGCGGGGCCCGGTTAGCCGGCCTTCTGGCACCGAGCATAGTGTAAACACCATCCCAGTGACCGTACATACGGGACATATCGCGTCCACACCGGATTGTTGGGGTCGTTCGGTTCACACACCCATGTCCTGGGCGGTGCGCCCTGCGGCCCGAGCACCGTCTGGTTCGAGGCACGCTGTTAGCTCCTCGGCCTGCTGGTGCGCCACCGGCCTGGCGGCGTAACGGCGCGCCAGCCACGCGCACACCATCAGCTGGATCTGGTGGAACAACAGCAGCGGCAACACGGTCAGGCCCACCGTCGCCGCGGGGACCAGCACGGTGGCCATCGGAACGCCGCTGGCCAAGCTCTTCTTGGACCCGCAGAACACGATCGCGATCTCGTCCTCGCGGGAGAAGCCCAGCCTGCGGGCAGCAACGGCCGTAGTCACCATCGCGATCGTTAGTAGCACGATGTTGACCACCAGCAGCAGCACCAGCGACATGGGGGTCAGGCGCCCCCAGATGCCGGCGACGACGCCCCTGCTAAAGGCCGCGTAGACCACCAGCAGGATCGCGCCCCGGTCGACGTAGCCGAGCACTTTCTTATGTTTGGTGAGGAATCCACCGATCCAGCGCCGCAGCAGCTGTCCGGTCACGAATGGCATCAGCAGCTGCAACATGATCTCGCGCACGGAGTCCAGCGATGCCCCGCCTCCGCGGGTGCCGGTGAACAACAGCAGCGCCACCAGCAACGGGGTGAGCACGATCCCGATCAGGTTGGACAACGACGCGCTGCAAATCGCCGCGGCCACGTTTCCTCTGGCGATCGAGGTGAACGCGATCGAGGACTGCACAGTAGACGGCAAGCAGCACAGGAACATCAGGCCCACGTACAACTCGGGGGTGAGCACGCCGGGCACCAGCAGCGTCGCGGCGAGGCCCAGCAGCGGAAACAGCAGGAAGGTGCTGGCGAACACGACCGAGTGCAGCCGCCAGTGCTTGAGCCCGTCGATCGCCTGCTTGGTCGACAGCCTGGCCCCGTACAGGAAAAACAGAAAACCAATGGCGATGGTCGTGGCGTAGTTGAATCCGGTGGCCACCACGCCGCGTGCCGGCAGCAGCGAGGCGACCGCGACCGTGGCCAGCAGCGCGACGATGTATGGGTCGATCCGTAGCCGCGACCCGATCGAAACGCGGGACATCTGCCCCCTCTCTCGCAGACGGCAACGATGGCTGCAGGGGATGCGCCCACGTCCCGGGCAGCCAATTAGATCAGGCCCGGACGGTCTCCCGCGTCTTGCGGTGGCGGCTGATGTTGCGTTCCAGCAGCTCAATGGAGGCGGCGACACCGACGTCGCTGGCCTTGACTTCGGGTAGCCTGCCATCGTTAGCTCGCAGCTCCAGCAGCGCGTTGTCGATCGCGGTCTGCGCGGCGAACAGGCACGGCGTGCTATAGATGGCCGCGTTGACGCCGAGGTCCTCCAGCTCGGTCAGCGACAGCCGGGGCGACTTGCCGCCCGCGATCTGGTTGAACAGCAGCGGCTTGTCACCGATGACCCCACGCACCTTGCGGATCCAAGCCACGCTACGCACACCGTCGACCAGCAGCACGTCGGCGTCAGTGGCCGCCAGCACCTCGGCCCTGCGCAGGATCTCGGACTGCTCGGTGGCGTCGGTGCGGGCCACCACCATCAGGTCCTCGCGGGTCTGGAGCACCAGGTTCAGCTTTTCCAGGTACTCCTCCAGCGGCAGGATCTGCTTGCCATCGACGTGCCCACAGCGGCGCGGCCGCTTCTGGTCCTCCAAGATCACCCCAGAGGCGCCGATGCGCTCCAGGTGCTCCACCACGTGACAGGCGACCTCGGGGTCGACGTAGCCATCGTCGATGTCGACCAGTAGGTGCTGCTGCGGGAAGGCCAGCCGCAGCCGCTGCACGAAGTTGACCATGTCCGGCCAGGCGATGAAGCCGATGTCAGGAAGGCCGTAGTGGGAGGCGGCGAATCCGAATCCGGACACGAACATGCCTCCGTAGTGCTGAGCCGCCAGCGAGGCGGAGAACATGTCGAACACACCGATCAAAGGCGTGATCTGACTGGAACGCACCTCCGAACGCAGCTTGTCACCGGCACGCATCAATTCCCCCTGACAGAAGAGCGGAAGCATCGGACTTACCGAACCCTACCAGCGCGGATGGGATCGCTGCGGACGTGGACTTGGTATTCTCATTGAAGTCTCATCGTTCTCATCGAACTCTGACCGTTCTCATCGAGCTCTCACCGTTCACAGATAAGCTCGTGGGAACTCCTGCGGTGCCGCTAAGGTGCGGTAACAGCGGTTCGGTCCCCGCTCCACCCTGGCATCTCATACGACAAGGGGGTTCCGCTCGTGTGATTCATCACACTGATGTGCACGGCAGTACTGACCGGGGAGAAGTGTGTTCGCATTCCGCTTGCCGAGGACGAGGTGAACCTGGCTGGCCTTCTCGGCGTGAGCGGCCCGGCTGCGCTGGTGGGCCGCCACACCGACACCGACCAGGTCACCGTCATCCGCCGACCACCGCGACGACCGCCAACTCGACTGGCGACTGCGCTCCCCTGACCCGCCACTGCCACTAATAACCCCGCCACCGACGCCCGAGAGTCAGCTCTATTCACCGGCGTCGCATGTCCCGGCGGGTTCACTCAGCATGGCGTTGGGTGGATTCTCCGCACCCGCATGGGCGTTGCGAGCTAGTCCGCGACGAGTCCTTTTCACCCTGTAGGCGTCGGCCGCATCGTCACCACGGCGAAGGTTGGGTTTTCCATAAAGTCTGCCCAGAACTCGGTGCCGAACTCGTTGACCGCCTCATAGGACGTTGTGGCCTGAAGCTGCTCAGCTTCGGCAGCGTCGCGGCATCGTGGACGTCGTAGGAGATCCCCATAAGATTGGCCGCCTCGACTCTCTGAGCCTAGCGGATCATCTCGACGGAGGCATCGACGCGGACGCGCTCGGCCCCAGCCCCTTGAACAGTCTCGGGTAGAAGCCCGTGCCGCAGGCGACGTCGAGCAGAGACTTACCCCGAAGAGCCGGCAGAGCGCTCAGCACAGTGGCTTGTTCCAGAACCCCTAGGGGGAGGTGCTTGACTCGCTCGTAGCGCGCACGCCTGGGCCACGGTGCGGAAGGTCGGGAAGATGCCTGTCATGGCTCCCGCGCGCAGCGCGGATTGCACGGTGGACTGGTCGTGATGGACTAGGTTGAGGGCCAGCGAGAGAGTCTTCGCCCGGGCCAGGGCGCACTCCAACACCTGCAACCCAGCGACACCGAGGAAACTCACGCCCGTCAGGTCGAGGACCAGTACGGTCGGCTGGCGCTCGAGCTCGCGGTGCAGGCTCGTGCTCAACTTGGGCGCCGTGATGGAATCGATCTCTCCGAGCCCCACAATGACGACTAGATCCTCAGCCAGCCGGTCCACCCGAACATCTAACACGCCTCTGCACTCCCAGGTTCGCCGCGCTGCCCCCGTTGCCAGCTGGTTACCCAAAACGGAGTCGCTTTATTCCTCCGCACGAGAGCTTGCGAAGAGGGACTGACCAAGATCCTTTTATGGCGGCCAGCTGCGCAGCGACTGCAGCTGTCGGCGCCGTCGGAGCTGCCGCGGGGATTAACTGCCGTGCGGACCGCCGGGGAACCCCACGGCACGCCTCACCCGCCGCCAACCGTGGTGAGCGCCTTGTACCGGACGGAGGCGCCGTGATGGTATCGAGCCAGTGGTTCAGCACTGTGCGACGGTCCATGGTGGCCCTGGGCCAGCAGCCCCAAACTTTTTGTCGATCACGGTGACCGCGAAAGTCCGCCGTCGCTGTGCACGGAGCGCACCACAGGCAGCCCGGCGTCTGCACGGTGGCGGCGGGGTCGTGGGCATGCGGGGACCCGCGGGGCTGTGATTGTCAGCCGGCCATCGGACCGTGGATAGCGGGCGCCCGATGTCTGCGGCGATTAGCCGGGACCCAGGCCGCGGGCAGTGCACCACCGCGCTGTGTGGTGGCTGGGCTCGTGGGCGTTGCTGTGCTGGTAGGGCAACCGGTGGCCTGGACGCTGTATCTGACTAGTGCGGATATCGAGCGCACCGCCGCGGTGTTCGGCCGGTGGGGGGCCGACGAGTTCTTCGCAAACCTGTTCGGCTACCGCCAGCAACAGATCGGTGCACTGATTGACCCTACCCAGCGGCTCGCGCGAGGTCGATCTAGGGTGCCTGGTCGCGGTGTCGCATCGAGCGCCGCCACACCAGAATCGTAATCGCCATCACCAGGATAAGAGCCATCAAGATGAGCAGTTCTATCCCTTGCGGATTCCAGTGAAACACTTGTTCGGCTTCGGCGGTCAGGATGAGCACCCTGCGGATTCCGGCGACCAGGCCCACGACGATGAAGGGCTCAGGATCCAGGGCACCCCCATGTTTGATTGCAATGGCGACCGTGTGAAGCAGCTCGGCTAAGATGAACAGCAAAAGGGTCTCGTTGAGGACTGCGAGCACGATCGCCGGCACGTCGTACGGGCCAGTCAAGACGACTGCGATCTGACTCAGTGTGTAGATGATCAGCGCGACTCCCAGCGCCGTGAGGAGTACCGCGACGAATACGTGGATGGCGTCTTCCACGACCTTGATGGCACGAACGATGAGCGCCACGTGTCGGCTGGGAGGGACAGGCATGCCTGATGCTCTCTGGCTCATTCCGATGCGCCCTTACGTTGTTTTCCTAAGCGCTTCCAGCATTCGCTCCACGCGTCGCGGCCGTCAATGACGTACTTGCCCGTCCAGATCAAGCTATTTGCGTGATCAAATGCCCTCTCGTTTAACTTGACTGCCATGGTCTCCCCTCCCTGTCGTTGCTGTGCTGATCGGGCGGCTCGCACAGCCGGCCGCACCTTGATGATCCGACACTCGTAAATCGGGAAGCCTGCCGCGTCGGGCCGGTCAGTCGCCTTGCCACGACGCGACGCCGGCTGCAGAGAGCGGCGAACCGGTCTGCGCCAGGCCGGCGACCTGTTCCAACCTCCCGGTTTCGTCGGACAGTCGAGAGACGCCCGAGATGATCACGAGTCGGGTCTCTCCGCCCAGCTTCTGCATCGCCTCGTGGTTGAGCTCGATAACGACCGGGTGACGCTCTCCGACGATCAGCAAGGTGAGCTGGTGCACCTTGTACAGGTCTGCGTCGGTGAGGTCGGGGCGTCCTCCCCGGGACACGACGGCTTGCACGGTGCTCAGGTCGGGCCCCGGCCGCATTGAGTGCGGTTGCGGCGCCCGTGCCGGCCTCGAACAGGCCGATGCCGGCGGTGGACTCGTGCCGGGTCCTCCAGTCTGTCAAGACCGCGATCCGCGTGGCGAACAACTTGATGCCGAACCGCGGCGCCGCGGCCTGCACGTCCACTTGGGGGGCGACCGCAATGCACCGGGCCAGAGGAGCCCGGGCTTGGTGCCACACCTAAACCAGCCTGCACCCGACGCAGCTACCAGGCTTCGCTCTGACAACACCACATTCTGCTACCCGTTAGTCCTGGCGTGACGGCTCACGCCTGTACCGTGATCTCTGGTGCGGCGGCTCGCGCGAGACCGGATGGTCATTAGCACCGTTTACGCCCGTCTGAGGTGGCGCCGAGGTCGTCGGTGAGCTGGAGCCGTTATGTTCTCTCAGGTCGAGCCCTACGGAGGCCCCTCGGCCGAACAATCGGTGGTCCGTGGGTAGCAATAGGTAGCATACCGAATGCTGCCGAGACGACGACTGTGCTGTCGGGCCAGCTTGTGCACCCGTACCTAGCTCTGTCAGGCCGAGGCGATCTCCACTCGTGGTGCTTCAACATCAGTGCGTCGTCGGTTGGACTCGGGCCGGCTTCAAGGGGCGTTCCTGACCTGTCATGACTTGCGACGGGGAGCACGTTACCCATGTGGGGTGGTCGAAGACCTCGTGAACGCACTGGATCTCGCGCGGTGGCAGTTCGGGATCACCACCGTCTATCACTTCCTCTTCGTCCCGCTCACGATCGGGCTGGCGTTCGTCGTGGCAGGGCTGGAGACCGCGTGGGTGCGCACGTGGGACCCCACCTACCTTCGCCTGACGAAGTTCTTCGGAACTCTCTTCGTGATCAACCTGGCCATGGGGGTGGTTACCGGGATCGTCCAGGAGTTCCAGTTCGGCATGAACTGGAGCGACTATTCTCGATTCGTCGGTGACATCTTCGGGGCGCCGTTGGCCATGGAAGGACTGCTGGCGTTCTTCCTGGAGTCGACCTTCGTCGGGCTGTGGATCTTCGGGTGGGACCGGCTCAGCCCTCGCTTGCACCTGGCCACCATCTGGATCGCGGCATTCGGCTCGCTGGTGTCGGCCTTTTTCATCCTCGCCGCGAATTCGTGGATGCAGCACCCGGTGGGGTTCAGCTACAACAGGGCCACACACCGGGCTGAGCTCACCGACTTCGGTGCCGTCCTCACCAACTCGACGATGGTGGTCGCCGTCTTGCACACGGTTACCGCAGCCTTCCTGACTACGGGGGCGTTTGTCGCCGGCATCGCCTCCTGGCAGCTGTGGCACCGCCGCGACAGCGCTGATGCGCCGGCGTTTCGCACGGCGGCGAAGGCCGGCATGTGGATGGCGGTCGTCGCGGGGATCGCGGTCGCAGTGTCCGGGCACAGCCAGGGCGTGCTCATGACCACCCAGCAGCCGATGAAGATGGCCGCCGCCGAGGCGCTTTACCACACCGAGCAGCCTGCGTCGTTCTCGTTGTTCACGATCGGCACCCTGGACGGATCGAAGGAGATCTGGAGCCTCAGGGTGCCTGGGCTGCTCTCCTTCCTGGCTACCGGCTCTTTCAACGGCCGGGTGGAGGGCATCTACGACCTGGAAGCGCAGTACGCCCAGAGGTTCGGACCTGGCGATTACCGGCCTGTCATCCCGGTTACCTACTGGTCGTACCGTCTCATGATCGGCCTTGGGCTGCTGGCCGCGATCATCTCGGCGATCGGGTTGTGGCTGATTCGCCGTGGCCGCTATCCGGGCAGCAGGTGGTTCCACCGGGCTGCGCTGGCCGGCATCGCGCTGCCGTTGCTCGCCAACTCGTTCGGCTGGATCTTCACCGAGATGGGCCGGCAGCCCTGGGTTGTCTGGGGCCAGTTACGGACCGCCGCAGGTGTCTCACCGTCGATCGGGGCCGCCACGGTGCTCACGTCGATGATCGTGTTCACCGTGATCTACGGCACCCTCGCGGTCGTGGGGCTCTACCTGATGCGTCGTTCTGCAGCCGCCGGGCTTCCGATAGATGAGCCGGAAGGCGCCGAGCGACCGCCCACCTTCGCCTATTGATCCGGGGACTCTCCGTATGGACCTCCAGGACCTCTGGTTCATTGCCATCGCACTGCTGTGGACTGGCTACTTTTTCCTCGAAGGCTTCGACTTTGGGGTGGGGACGCTGCTGCCGGTACTCGGCCGAGCCGAGGACGAGCGTCGGGCGCTCCTCTCCACCATCGGCCCGGTATGGGATGGCAACGAGGTATGGCTGATCGTCGCCGCCGGCGCGACCTTCGCGTCGTTCCCGCTGTGGTACGCCACCATGTTTTCCGGCTTCTACCTGCCGCTGCTCGTCATCCTCGTCGCGCTGATCCTGCGCGGGGTGGCCTTCGAGTACCGCGGGAAAGTTGACAGCACCAGGTGGCGGGCCAACTGGGACAGGGCGATCCTCTTCGGCAGCGTCGTCCCCGCGGTGCTCTGGGGTGTGGTCTTCGGCAACATCATCCGCGGCGTACCGATCAACGCGGACTTCAACTACACCGGCGGCGTCCGGAACCTGTTCAACATCTACTCGCTCGTCGGCGGGCTTACCACGCTCACCCTGTTCCTCCAGCACGGGGCGCTGTTCATTGCGCTGAAGACCGCGGGTGACGTCGAGGTCCGGGCCCGCCAGGTGGCCGAGCGGGTCGGCCTGGCAACCGTCGTCCCCACCGCGGTCTTCCTGGTCTGGACCCAAGTGGAGCGCGGCAAGACCGCCACCGCAGGGACCGCCCTGCTGGCAGGGACCGCGCTGCTGGGCGCACTGGTCCTCAACCGGGTCGGCCGAGAACGGTGGGCGTTCGCCCTCAGCGGCGCCACGATCGCGCTGGTCACCGCGACGTTGTTCGTTGCGCTCTACCCCGACGTGTTGCCTTCGACCAACTCCGCCTACAGCTTGACCGTCGACAACGCCCGATCCACGGACTACCCATTGACGATCATGACGTGGGTGGCGGTGATCTTCCTGCCAGTGGTGCTGGCCTACCAGGCGTGGACCTACTGGGTTTTCAGGCAGCGAATTACCGTGCCGGGCGGCCCAGGCCAGGAGCGTCCGCCCCCCAAAGCTGGAGCTGGAGCAGGACAGCGGGGAAGGCGCCGCGGTACCGCGAGAACGCGGTGAAGCCGCTGGACCGGCGGCTGCTGCGGTATGCGCGGACCACCAGGACGTACCTCGCGGCCTGTGTGACCCTGGGTCTCGCCGTCGCCGGGTTGCTCATCGCCCAGGCGACACTGCTCGCCGACATGATCACCGGCGCGTTCCTCGACAGTCGGACCCTGTCCGAACTGGGGACCCCGATGATCCTGCTCGGCGCCGTGATCATCGGGCGCGCTCTGGTCACCTGGACGCAGCAGGTCGCGGCGTATCGCTCCAGTGCAGCGGTCAAGGCGCAGCTGCGGTCCCGGCTGCTCGAGCATACCGTGCGGCTCGGCCCGGGCTGGCTGTCCGAGGAGCGCAGCGGCGAGCTGGCCACGCTCGCCACCCAGGGTACGGAGGCGCTCGACGGCTACTTCTCCCGGTACCTGCCGCAGCTCGTACTGGCCTGCCTGGTGCCGGCTGCGGTGCTGATCTGGGTGCTCGAGGCCGACCTTGTGGCCGGGGTAACGATCGCGCTGACACTACCGCTCATCCCGATCTTCATGGTGCTGGTGGGTCGGGCGGCGCAGCGGAAGATGGATCGCCAGTGGGGCACCCTCTCGTTGCTGGCCGGCCACTTTCTCGACGTCGTGGCGGGGCTGCCGACCCTCAAGGTCTTCGGCCGGGCCGCTGCGCAGACCCAGACCATCAACACCATCACCGGCGACTACGCGCGCACCACGATGAGCACTCTGCGCGTCTCGTTCCTCTCCGCGCTCGTGCTCGAGCTCCTGTCAAGCCTTGCGGTGGCGCTCGTTGCGGTGGGAGTCGGCCTGCGCCTGCTCGCAGGCGGGCTGGGCCTGTCCACCGCGCTGCTGGTGCTGATCCTAACCCCGGAGGCCTACTGGCCACTACGCCAGCTGGGCGTCCACTACCACGCGAGTGCCGAGGGCATCGCCGCCGCGCAACGGATCTTCGCGGTGCTCGAGACACCCGGGCAGCAGGTGGGCCATCGCATCGACCCACCCGATGTGGCGAGCTCTGCGGTGCGGGTGGAGGAGGTGACCGTGACATATCCCGGCCGTGCCGAACCGGCGCTTCAGGGCGCGTCGCTGGACCTCTCACCCGGCGAGGTGGTGGCCCTGGTCGGGCCCTCCGGCTGCGGAAAGTCGACTCTGGCGGCGCTGCTCGTGGGCTTCGTCCGTCCCGACCGGGGCCGGGTCCTGGTCGGTGAGCGTGACCTCGCCGAGCTGGACCTCGACATCTGGCGGCGCCAGGTGGCCTACCTGGCCCAGAAGCCGCGACTGTTCGCAGGCACCATCGCCGACAACGTCCGGCTCGGCGCACACCAGGCCAGCGACGACGCGGTACGCCGGGCGCTGCAAGCGGCCGGCGCGAGCTTCGTCGAAGGGCTACCGGCGGGCATCGACACACCCCTGGGTGAGCGCGGGTCAGGTCTGTCCGCGGGGCAGCGGCAACGCATCGCGCTGGCCCGCACGTTTCTCCGCGACGCACCGCTGGTAGTCCTGGACGAGCCGACCAGCGGGCTCGACGTGGAGAACGAGGCAACCGTGCTCGACGCGATGCGCCAGCTCGTTACCGGGCGCACCGTGCTCCTCGTCACGCACCGGCCAGCGCTGCTGGCGATCGCCGACCGGGTAGTGCGGCTGGACCGGGTGGTGGTGGCATGAGCTCGTTGCCGCGGGTCCTGGCCTTCGCCCGCGCCGCCCGCAGCCGGTTCGCGCTGGCCGTTCTCACCGGTGCGCTCGCGCTCGGCGCCGCCGTGGGACTCATGGCCACCTCGGCGTGGCTCATCTCCCGCGCCGCGGAGCACCCGCCGATCCTCACCCTCATGGTCGCCATCGCCGCGGTCCGCGCGCTGAGCATCGGCCGCGGGGTGTTGCGCTACGCCGAGCGTCTCGTCGGACACGGCGCGGCGTTGGGTGTGCTGCGGGAGCTGCGGGTCGCGGTGTGGAAACGGCTCGAGGTGATCGCCCCGGCCGGGCTGCCGGAATACCGCTCCGGCGATCTGCTGGCCCGGTTGGTCGCCGACGTCGACGCCGTGGCGGACGTGTTCGTGCGGGTGCTGATCCCCGCTGCGGTGGCTGCCGTCGCCGGCGCCGGAACTGTCGCGCTGCTCTACTGGCTGCTGCCGTCCGCCGCGTTCGCGCTGCTCGTCACCATGCTGTTCGCCGCGGTCGCGGTGCCGTGGCTGACCGCACGGGCGGGGCAGCAGGCCGAGCGGCAGCTCGCCCCGCTGCGGGGCAGGCTGTCCGCTTTGACCGTCGAGCTGATTCAGGGTGCGCCCGACCTTATCGCCTTCGGCGCCGCGCGCCGTCGGCTGTCGCTGCTGGCCGACCTCGACCGTGAGCTGGCGAACGCCCAGGCCTGCTCGGCCCGGACCAGCGGGCTCGGGGCCGGTTTGACTGCGCTCGCCGCTGGGCTCGCAGGGTGGGCTGCACTGGCGCTAGGAGTGTCTGCGGTGCGCTCCGGGGCGCTCAGCGGGGTGGCACTCGCGGTCGTCGTGCTCATCCCGCTTGCCGCGTTCGAGGCGGTGACGATGCTGCCGCCGGCGGTACAGCACCTGCAACGGGGGCGCCGGTCGGCTGCTCGGGTGACAGACGTGCTCGACCGCGCGGAGCCAGTCCGGGAGCCCGCGGCGCCCGCAGCGCTGCCACCTGGGCCCTACACGGTGCGGGTAGTGGGGCTGCGGGCCCACTGGCCCGGGGCCGCCACACCCGCCCTCAACGGAGTGGACCTGGAACTGAGACCCGGCCAGAGAGTGGCCGTTGTGGGCCCGAGCGGTTCAGGCAAGACCACCCTGGCCTCAGTGCTGGTGCGGTTCCTCGATCCGAGCGCAGGCCGGGTCACCCTCAACGGGGTCGACATGACCACACTCGCCGGCTACGACGTGCGCCGGGCGGTCAAGCTCTGTGCCCAAGACGGGCACCTCTTCGACACCACCATCGAGGAGAACGTGCGGCTGGCCTGCCGGTCGGCAACACCCGAGGCACTGCGCGCGGCCCTGGCCCAGGCGCGGCTGCTGGAATGGGTGGACAGCCTGCCCGAGGGTGCGCAGACCCAGGTCGGCGAGCACGGAGCCCGGGTTTCCGGCGGTCAGCGGCAGCGGATCGCCCTGGCCAGGGCATTGCTCGCCGACTCACCGGTGCTGCTTCTCGACGAGCCCGCCGAGCACCTGGACCTCGCGACCGCCGACGCGCTGACCGCCGATCTGCTGGCCGCGACGGCCGGGCGTACCACGCTTTTCGTGACCCACCGGCTCACGGGCCTCGAGGCCGTCGACGAGGTCGTCGTCCTCCACGCCGGTCGGGTCATCCAGCGGGGCAGCCATGCTGCGCTGATCGCGGAGGACGGGCCGTACCAGCGCATGTGGGACCGCGAGCGTGCGGCACTTGACCCGGCTGGGTTCGGCGGCGCCACCCAGAACCGGCGCTCCGTGAACTAGCGGCGGAGTACCAGACCGCCAGAAGTGGATCTCGTATGCGGCGCTCAGGCAGGGCAACGAGGATCGGCGGAAACCGCCGAAAACGAGCCCAATCGTCCTCCACCGACGAGCACGTGATCAGCACCTCAGAGGAGCTTCCGCCGGTCAGCGCGGAGCAACTGAGCACGTTGCGGGAGGTGGGCCAGCGCTGGGCGTCATCTTCTACGGTGCGCCGAGCCCGCTCGCGTCCACTACCGATCGACCCCGCGCTTGGTCACTTCAGCCGCCCCCCTGCCCCGACGCGCTTCGGGCGGTTCAGCCGGGTGGAGATGTTCAAGACCGAGGCGCCGGATGAGTTGGTAGCGACCGAGCGGGCGATAGTCCCGGAGACGCGGCTGGGGCAGGCACTTGCCCGCGCGAAGCGGCTGGTGTTAGGACCACCGTTGCCCAATACCGCAGTCGTCCAGGAGCGGATGCCCAAGCTCGTGGCCCTGCCAGTGCTGGGCTCGGATCTGCTCTCCTCGGTCGCCTACGGCCCTGAGGCAATGCTGAGCGTCCTGGTCCTGGCCGGCGCCGCTGCGCTGCGGCTGTCACTGCCGATCGCGGCGGCGCTGGTGCTGCTCATGATCGCGCTGGGGCTGTCGTACCGGCAGACCATCCGCGCCTATCCGAGCGGTGGCGGGTCCTACATTGTGGCCAGCGACAACCTCGGCCGGCGGCCTGGGCTGGCGGCGGCGGCCGGCCTACTCACCGACTACGTCTTGACGGTATCGGTGTCGGTGGCGGCCGGCGTGGACGCGATCACCTCAGCCGTGCCCGGCTTGGCTCCGCAAGCGGTGCCTATCGGTCTTGGGGTGATCGCCGTCCTGCTGGCTGGCAACCTGCGCGGAGTCCGCCAAGCCGGCAGCTTGTTCGCTGTCCCCACCTACGTCTTCCTCTTCGCAGTCTTCCTGTTGATCACCATCGGCCTAGCCCACGCCGCCGGCAACGGTTTCAGCCCGAGTCCGGCTCCGCCATTGGCCGGCACCGAAGCGGTCACCCTGCTTCTCGTACTCCGCGCATTCTCATCCGGGGCCACGTCGATGACCGGAATCGAGGCCGTCTCTAATGCCGTACCAGCATTCCGCCCAGTCGAGTGGCGCAACGCACTCGTCACCCTGACGTGGATGGTGAGCCTGATGGTGATCATCTTCTCCGGGCTCGTCCTGCTGATCTACCTTGACGGCATAGTGCCTAAGCCGGGTGAAACCGTGCTCTCACAGTTGGCCCACCGAACCTTCGATGGTGGACCGCTGTACTCCTACACGCAGGCGGCGACCACGCTGATCCTGCTACTGGCGGCGAACACGGCGTTCAACGACTTCCCCCGACTATTGTTCTTGATGGCCCACGACAACTACGCTCCACGACTCTTCCTACGCGTGGGCGACCGCTTGGCCTTCAGCAACGGCATCATCGCCCTTGCCGCTGCTGCGGCGATCACGTACGCCGCCTTCCACGGCCACACCGACGCCCTCATTCCGCTCTACGCGGTCGGCGTTTTCGTGGCCTTCACGCTGTCCCAGACCGGCATGGTCGTGCACTGGTTGCGCCGCCGCGGTGCGCATTGGCGCAAGAGCATCGCATTCAACGGACTCGGCGCCCTGCTATCCGCGCTCGTCGGGCTCACCGCCGGCGTCACAAAGTTCACCGAGGGTGCCTGGGTCATCCTGATCGCCATCCCGCTCCTGATAGCGACGTGCCTGAAGATCCACCGCTACTACGACACGGTGCGAAAAGCCGTCTCCCTGCATGCTCCAGCGGTCAGCAGAGGCATCATCCCGGCCGGCCAAGAAAGCGAAGAAACTCCGGAGGAGATCCGGCACCTCATCATCGTCCCAGTTTCTCGACTTCACCTGGCCAGCCTCCGCGCGCTCGCTTACGCCGCGTCGTTCGCTCTGCCGATCTGCGCCGTGCATCTCGCGCCCGACGAAGACGAAGCCCAACGGTTCCGTTATGAGTGGAACGTGTGGGGCAACCATGTTCGGCTTGAAACAATCGTGAACCCTTACCGGGCGATCGTCCCTCCGCTCGTCCACTACATCGAAGCTCTGCACGACCAGCGACCCGACGTCACCCTCACCGTGGTGCTGCACGAATTCGTGGCCAGGCACCGTTGGCAGCAGTTCCTGCACAGCCCTGTCGCACCGCGGCTGCGCCGAGCCCTGCGCCCGCTGCCCGATATCGTCATCACCACCGTCCCCTTCCATCTAGGCGATTCCACTTCACCGACGTTCGATTCGCCTGCGTATGGGACACGAGAAAGTCCCACGGTGACACCGTCCGGTGCCAGAGGTCGATCACGAAACAAGTCACGCTAGGCGGCGACGGCGGCGGGTGCTCTTGAATCCCATATAGGAACGCCACAGCCCAGCGGGGCAGCAGCCCTCCAGCGGAGATTTCTGCACAGGAGACGCCATGCGGGACACTCTTGCAGCTCGTTGGCACCGGCATCAGATCTACCGGCATCAGTTCAATTCAGGACAGTGCACTGCATGCAGGACCGTCAACGCCCGCTACTCGGCAGACCTCACCGAGATCGATTTCGTGACCACTCCGGACCAGCGCTGGTGGATCCTCGGCTGAGTGCCGGGTTGCAGCTCGTGGCACCTACGTCACCGAACACGCGCTCGCCGTCGCCGGGCCGTGCACGAGAACTACCTCCTCGGACCGCGAGACACCGACGACACCACCGCCTGGCGTACCGAGATCGGCTGGCCAGTCTTCCGCACCTCCGCCAGCTGACCAACTACGACACCGAGTCGGCGCTGCGTGATGGTGTCGAGGGTGAAGAAGTCGGTGGCCAGCAGGCCGGCGGCCTGGGCACGGCCTGGGCCGATGAGAACTCGCAGGTAATTCTCGCATCCGGACCTCAGGCAAGTACATGTCAAGCCGTCTACGACAGAAACGCTATGGTCGGCGCCGTCGTTGGTTCTCCACCGTGGCGCGGCAGCGGCTACAGACCCGCAGTGCAAATGCCGACCCAAAACCGTATTGGTTCCCACTGGCCTTCAGGCGGAGTGCTGGGACAGTGTTGCGTCGACGCATCAGCCCAGCCTGCCCGCTCCCGGAATTTGATTTTCTTCCATCCATTTGTGCTGATGAGAGATGGTGCGCCACTAGGGGCTCGAACCCCGAACCTGCTGATTCTCGGACCGCTGTTTCGGTTAGTTGCGGATTGATGCGATGACCTCGGGTTTTTCTCGATCGTGAACGCTCGACGTCTGCGGTCGTTTGGTGCTGCCCAGTGTCATTAAGTGACCGAAAAGTATCCAAGTGATCATAATGATGTCTTTCTCTCCAAGCGGCGCCTTCGTGCTATCCCGTCGACCTGGCCTAGCCCGACCGCGCCGGGTCAAGGGGGCCGGACTGAGGATCGGGAGCGTGGAGGAGTACGTGCCCTTGACGCGGTACGGTAGCCCTTCAGGAGGTCGTCGGGATGGCACGAGGGCTTACCTGCGTCCGCAGCGTTGCTCCGGTCGGGCCTTGCCGGGGCGCGGGGCGGCGAGCGCCCGCGGTTGTCTCCGCAGAATCAGGCTAGGGAAGTACGCGTGCGAGCCCAGCTGGGTAGGCTGTGCGCCGTACGTGAGTCCTCTGGACGCTTGTCCGCGATCTTGCGCGGTACCGTGTCTCTGGCCTCGGTGGGGGGCTCGTGGATGATGACTTTGGCGTTGGCGGCGGCGCCGTGATCTGGTGGCTGACCTGGTGGTGGGCGCG
>DASYIL010000142.1:0-10295 GCA_035997545.1 Pseudonocardiaceae bacterium | reverse complement strand
CGCACGGCTCGTGCGCCGCTAGCAAGATGGACAGCCCGGCCGAGGACAGGAACTTCACGGCGGTCAGGTCGATCACCAGCGGCACGGGCGCTCTGGCCCGTGTGAACGCGTCCTGCAGCTGCTGTGCCAGTTGCGGCGCGGTCGCGCCGTCGATCTCGCCGATGGCGGTGAGCACCACCGCGGCCGGGGTGGTGGTGTGCTCGATGCTGAGCGAGGTCGAGGGGTCGGAACTCACGGGCCTCCTCCAATGTCGGTGGCGAGGACGGTCAACGCGAGCAGTGCGATGTCGTCGGCGGGAGCCGGGGCGAAGGTGGCGATCAGGTCTTGCAGGTTTTCCAGCTGCTGTGGAGAGATATGGATGGGCTTGTCCTCAATCAGCCTCACTGCGGATGCTGAGAAACTTTGGTGCTTGCTTCAGCTTCTGCCTCGGATGGTGGTTCCTCGTGCGGAAGGCCGGCTACGGGTCTGGAGAGGTGTTTGAGGAGTAGCCGGAGCGTCTCAGTGACCGTTCGGGCACATACCTCGGCTGGATTATCGTCGTCGAAGTAGTAGTGTTCAACCTGGGTGTGCAGGCCGTCTGACAACCCGAGGAACACGGTGCCGGGCGGCTGGCCGTCCTGGCCACGCGGCCCGCCCGCCCCGGTCAGCGCCACCGCGAGGTCGGCTCTGAGTAGCCGCCGGACTTCATCGGCCATCGTGGCGGCTGCTTCTGCGCTCACCACGGGCCCAGGGGGGACGTTGAGCAGCTCATGTTTGACCTCGCTCGCGTAGGCCACGACCGCGCCCCGAAACCACCTGCTCGACCTGGGCGCCTCCGCCAGCACGCTGGCCAACATCCCGCCGGTCAGCGACTCGGCCACCGCGACATCCAGGCCCGCCGAGTCAACGAGCTCAGCGATGCTCGCGGCCAAACTGGACCGTTCAGCGTGACCGTTTTCGCCCATCACGACGTCCCGGCATGGTGTCGGCGATCACTGCCAAGTGAGTTCAAAGACCACGCTGGCGCCGCCGCCGGGGTGGCTCGTGAAACGATCAGTCGGACGCCGGCGGACCGCTGGGCAAAGCTGGCGGGTGCCGGGCTTACGCTTATTGCCTTCACCATCACCGTCCGAAAGGGGTGGAACTCGTGCGTGCGTTCAAGGATAAAGTGATTTACGAGTCGTTAAGCCTGGTCAGTGGTATCCTCAGCGGCGCGCTGGCTAGCGCTGTCTTCACCCGAATCTGGCGAGCTCTGTCCGACGAAGACGAGGCCCCCGAACCGACCGCACTCGACCGCAACATCCGAGAGGTGCTGCTCGCCGGGGCGCTGCAGGGCGCGGTGTTCGGTCTTGTCAAAGCCGCCATGGGTCGGGTTGCCGCTAAAAGTTACCAACGATTTAACGAACACGACCTCAAGAAGCTCAAGCGCTTGAACCCCAAGAAACTCAAGCGCTGAGCACCATGAAAGTAGCGTCGCCCCACCCACACGGGCGGGGCGACGCCTGCATCGCCAGAGGGTCAGCTGCCTTGGTCACCCGAATGCATGGCCGGACTTCCGGGAGCGACATTCTCTTCACGAGAAACGCCAGTATCAATCCGATCCGAACGGCGTGACCCTTCTGACTGGCCGAGCGGGGGCTCGTTACCGGAGGTACTGGTCGATTCCCCGACCCCCTGCGGGCTCGCCCCTGTGGTGTCGGTGTCCGAGACACCTTCACGCTCGGCTTGCGACACGTCCCGCGGTCCGGCTATTGAGCCCTCGCCGCCCCGTTCCGCGGCCAGCTCATCCTGGTCTTTGCCACTGGCCTGGCGGTCATCGTACGGGGGGAGCGGGCGATCAGCACCGGGCTCCTGCTGGCCCCCGGAGTGTACGTTAGGTTCCCGCGGGTAGGGAGGCTGCGCCGCTCCCTCTCGTTGCTCTGTCATAACAGGCTCCTTCCCATCGACATTGGTGGACTTTCGAAGTCGCCGGTCCCAGACGGTTACTTAAAGGTGTCTTTGACCTTTTCGCCGGCCTGCTTGAGGTTGCCCTTGGCCTGGTCGGCCTTGCCCTCGGCCTTGAGTTCGTCGTCATCGGTCGCCTTACCCGTGGCCTCCTTGCCCTTGCCCTTCACCTCTTCAGCCTTGTTCTTCGCCTTATCAGCAAGACCCATGACATTCTCCTTACGCAGATACGGGACTTCCCTAGCCTGGCGCCACGCGGCGTTGCTGCCACGACGGCCGAGACACTCCGGGTTTAGCGTGCATTACGTCTCGGAGTTTTCCGGCTCAGGACGAACTTGCTCAGGTCTGCGCCCGCTTCTTATCTCCGGCACTGATGTCACTCGGAGGACTCTCCGCGGTAACCGGATCGGGCTCTACGTTACCTGCGCCGAGATTCTCCTTTTCGTCCAGTTCGTCCACGCGCTCCTTCAGTACCTCTGGCGAAGGCGCGTTCTCTGACGAAGGCCTGTTCTCGGACATCTTCGCTCCTCTCTAGTAGTGGTGGATTGGGGGGCCGTTCTACGACTACCCCGCCGGGCTTGGCTGCAAACTCACTCGCCCGCGCGCTAGCCAGCAATACCCAGACGGGTGAACCGACGCCCCAGTTGCATACTGATTACTGATCAGCGCGGCGGACCGCGCCGCCAGCAGCGTCTCGTGGCCGGTGCTGACGCCGTTGTCAGCAGGGTCGCCTTGCGGTGCCCTCTGCTCGGTCTGCGAAGATTTGGGACTCAGGGCGGGCCGACGTGGAAAGGGATCACGTGGCAATCAGGGAAGCGGGCGGTCTGCCGGTGCGAGTGGCGGGCGAGTCCAACGATCAGATCGCAGTCCCGACGGCGATCGAACGAGCCGCGCGCCGGGAAGCGGCGCGCAACAACGCTGCGGACAGCAAGCTGTCCGATGTCAGCTCACTGCAGGTCGGCCCAGCGGCCGGCGCGGTCTCCAGGCACCGCGTCCTGCACCGGGTGGTGATGCCCCGGCCAGACGATCCTCCGGATGTGCGCCCGCTGTACCTCGATGAACCAGAGAACCTGCACGGTCGCACCTCGGAAGTCGTCTCGCGCTCGACGGTGACGCTGCCGCCCTGGAGCCAGCTGTCGTTCGCTACCTACTTCAATGCCTTCCCGGCTAGCTACTGGAAGCGCTGGACCCGAGTGGAGGAGGTGGCGCTGCGGCTGTCTGTGCGGGGTGCTGGGCGGGTGGACCTCTACCGCTCCAAGGCCAACGGCGACGTCGTGCACCTGGAGGGTAAGCAACTCGACACCGGCCACGGCCCCGAAGGCGGCACGGTCGAGCTGGAGTTTCGCGAGTCGCTTTCGCCGTTCGAAGACGGTGGCTGGGTCTGGTTCGACGTCGCCACCATGCGCGAGTCACTGACCATCTCCGACGCCGCGTGGATCATCGACGAACCGCTGCCGACCAACCCGCTGGCGGTGGCGATCACGACCTTCAACCGGCCGGCCGACTGCGTCGCCGCGCTGGCTGCGCTGGCCGAGGACCAGGCGGTGCTCGACGTCATCGCGAAGGTCTTCGTCATCGATCAGGGCAGCGTCAAGGTACGGGATCATCAGCGGTTCGCCACCGTCGCAGCCCAGTTCGGTGGCCGGCTGGTGGTGATCGACCAGGAGAATCTCGGCGGCTCCGGCGGGTTCGCCCGCGGCATGCTCGAAGCGCTGCGCACCACCGGCGTCGAACACGTGATGCTGATGGACGATGACGTCCGGCTGGAGCCGGACAGCGTGCTGCGCGCCCACGCCTTCGCCAGCGCGACGTCATCGCCGGTGATCGTCGGCGCACAGATGCTGAACCTGCAGGTCCGCAGCCAGCTGCACGCCATGGGTGAGATCGTGGACCTACGAACCAGCTTTTGGCGTCCGGCGCCCGGCTCGGTCTACGAACACGACTTCGCCAAGCTGACATTGCGCCAGCAACGCTTGCTGCACGCCCGCGTCCACTCGACCTACAACGGCTGGTGGATGTGTCTGTTCCCGCGCGAGGTCCTCGAACGCACCGGCTTGCCACTGCCGCTGTTCATCAAGTGGGACGACGCGGAGTACGCGCTGCGGGCTGGCGAGTGTGGCTTTCCGACCGTCACCCTGCCCGGCTCGGCGATCTGGCACATGCCCTGGACGGACAAGGACGACGCGACCGACTGGACGGCGTATTTCCACCTGCGCAACCGGCTGATCACGCTGGCGTTGCACAGCCCATACGACGTCCGCCGGGCGCTTGTGCAAGATGGTCTGCGCACCACCTTCAAGCACCTGATGGCGATGGAATACTCGACCGTGGCGCTGCGCCACAAGTCGATCGAGGATTTCCTCGCTGGGCCGGAGGGCTTGTTCGCGTCACTGCGCGACGGACTGCCCGCCGTCCGCGCGTTGCGCGAAGGCTACGACGACGCTCGGATTGTTCCGTCGGCCCAGCAACTGCCGATGCCGTTGTTCGATCCGGTTCGCGTCGAACGTCTGCTCGACCCGCCGGTGCACCCGGTGGCCATCGCCAAGCGTGCGATTTCCACGATATCCCATCACCTGCGCTCACCGGAGCCCCAGACCCGCGACCGCCCGCAGATCAATGTGCCGGCCCGCAACGCCCGGTGGTTCCTGCTCGGCATGGTTGACTCAGCCACGGTCTCGAACGCCGATGGCAGCGGAGTCGCCTTCCGTAGGAGGGACCCACAGCAGTTCCGCGCCTTGCTCACCCGCACGGTTGCGCTCTACCGGCGGCTGGTCGCAGAGTGGGACGTCACGGCGGAGCGCTACCATGCTGCGGTGCCCGAGCTCACCTCTGTCGACTCCTGGGAGCAGATGTTCAAGGGTGGTGAATCGCCACGGTACCCTTGAGCGCGCGACTCGATTACGAGACAAAGCACGGAGACGCGCGTCTCCCGGCTCTTTCTTCTTGGGGACTTCCAGCGGCGTTGGGTGCGATAGGCGGGGCACTCGTGTTCCTGGCTGCCCGCCGGGCACTGATTGACGACGCCTACATTACGATCGACTACGCGCGCACACTCGCCGAAACGGGGCAGTGGAGCCTCGAGCCGGGGCGCCAGTCGAATACCGCCACGTCGCCGCTGAATGTACTGTTGCTGGCGGGGCTTATTGTGCTGTCCGGGGCGCCGGTGGTCTCAATAGGGATATTACTCGTCGCTTCTCTCGCTGCGACGGGTGCCGCCCTCTCGGTGACCTGTGCGCGGCTGGGGAGCAGCCAGTGGCTCGCGGCGATGGCGGTCAGCCTCCTGGTGGTGAACCCGCTTCTCATCTCCACGATCGGGCTGGAGACATACCTGGGGCTGGCGCTGGTCGCCGTTCTCGGCTCTGCTGTGGTCGCTCGGCGTCCGGTTGCCACCGGTGTGGTGTGCGGACTTTTAGTGCTCACTCGCGCCGATCTCGCTGCGTTCGCCTTAGCCGCACTCATCGCCCTGACCGCGAGCTCGCCCGCACCGACTCGGGCCAGACGTTTCGCGCAAGTTCTCGGGGTCGCCAGTGTTGTCGCCCTGCCGTGGTTTGCGGCGTCGTGGTGGTGGCTTGGTTCCGCGGTTCCAGACACCCTTCTTTTCAAAATGACCGAGGTATGGGAAGGAAACTCGTTCGCCAGTGGCATGTGGAACTACTGGCTTGGCTTTCCGCGTGCCGTTGAGCTGGCGATGCCGTCCGCCGCCGTCGGCCTTGTCGTTCTGGCCACGTGGAGCATCGTCGGGGTGCGTCGCTGGGGTGGGCCGGGTGCGGTGCTGGCCGTCGTATGGGGGCTCGGCGCGGTACTGCACATTACGGTTTACCTGTTGCTCAAACCCCCGCCGTACCACTGGTATTACGGGCCGGCGATCGGGGCGTTGACTATGCTCGCTGTCCTGAGTGTAGGAGGGTTGTCCCGCCGACTGCAATTGAGCGTTTCAGCGATGGGCGCTCTCCTGATCGCAGCGTCGGTGATGTTCCTCGCCGCACGGCCATGGGCGGTCATGCCTGTCTCAAGCAACTGGGCTTCGGCCTCTGAGTACGCTGCACTCGCTGCGAGAGTTCCCTCTGGCACAACCGTAGAGTCATTCGGCGAGGTCGGCACAGTCGCTTACTTTTGCGACTGTACTGTTGTCGACCGGTTGTCCGATCGTGCGCAGGTCGCCGATCTGCTGCGGGCCAAGCGAGCTGCGGCAGGCCCGGTTGTGCGCACGCTGCTCGACTGGAACTACCATCGATTCAAGGCTGGTGCGCCCATTCGCCCCGTTTACCAGTTCGCGTTCGCTGAAGACCCTACCGGGATCCATGCGACGTCGTGGCGTCCCTACTTCGGCCAGATGGTGGTCCGGTCGGCCGGCTAGCGGGGCGCCCCCGCGGTCTGCGGTCGCTGACCGGGGCTACCCTCGTCGAGGCCTACGAGATAGTCACGGATGACTGGGGAGTTCATGCCGAGCAGCACAGTGCCGAGCAACATCCTCTTTGACCCGGCCCGAGTGCGCACCAGCACGCCCAATGGGCCGTCCGCGACGCTGCTGCAGCGCGTAATTCTGCCTCGCAGGGCCGACCCAAGGGCCGTCCGGGCGCTCTACCTCGACGAGCAGCCGGCCACCGTCCGGCGGGTGTGGCCCCCAGCCGGCGCCACCGCTGCCCAGTACGCGAATGATGTTGACATCGAGGTCACCGTCGCCAACCCCAACGAGCGGCGCGTGCGCGCGTTGTCTCGGACCAGTGTCCGGGTGCCTGTCCAGACCGAGGTGTCCTTCGCGGCGTACTTCAACGCCTTTCCGGCGAGTTACTGGCGGCGCTGGACCACGCTGCGCACCGTGCACCTGCGCCTGGACGTGGAGGGCGCAGGCCGGGTGGACGTGTACCGGTCCAAGGCCGACGCCACCCAGATCCACACCCATGGCGAATTGGTCAACGGTGTTGCAGGTCGGCATGCGCTCGATATTGAGCTGGACCTGACCCCGTTCGAAGACGGCGGGTGGTACTGGTTCGACGTCAGCACCGAGGACTCGGAGCTGGTCGTGCACTCCGGCGGCTGGCACGCGCCGGTCGAGGCGCCGGGTCGTGCCGCGGTGACCATCGGGATGCCCACGTTCAACCGTCCCACCGACTGTGTGGCCACCCTGCGCGCGATCGGCGAAGACGAGCTGGTCCGCTCGATCGTGACCGCGGTGGTGATCCCCGACCAGGGCGTCAACAAGGTTCGCGACCAGGACGGTTTCGCCCAGGCGCAGGCCGCGCTCGGGGACCGCCTGCGGATCATCGACCAACCCAACATCGGCGGCTCCGGCGGCTACGCGCGGGTCATGTACGAGGCCCTGGAGAACACCGACTGCGACCAGATCCTCTACATGGACGACGACATCGTCCTGGAGCCTGACTCGATCCTGCGCGCGGTGGCGTTCTCTCGCTTTGCGCGCCGCCCGATGCTGGTCGGCGGGCAGATGCTGCAAGCCCAGGCCCGCTCCCGGCTGCACGCCTGGGGCGAGATCGTCGACCGGCAACGGATGCGGTGGAACAAGGCGCCGGGCACCGAGTACGACCACGACTTCGCCCAGCACCCGCTGCGCCAGACCGCCTGGATGCACCGGTGCACCGACGTCGACTACAACGCCTGGTGGATGTGCCTGATCCCGCGCATTGTCGCCGAGGACATCGGGCTGCCGCTGCCGCTGTTCATCAAGTGGGACGATGTCGAGTACGGGTTACGCGCCCGCGACGCGGGCTACCCCACCGCGACCGTCCCCGGCGTGGCGATCTGGCACATGTCCTTCGCCGACAAGGACGACGCCACTGACTGGCAGGCCTACTTCCACCTGCGCAACCGTCTGGTCGGCGCGGCGCTGCACGGCACCGAGGACCGGCCGACGGCGATGCTCGTCGACAGCCTCAAACACGCCCTCAAACACGCGCTGGCGATGGAGTACTCCACGCTGGCGTTGCAGGAGATGGCGATCCGGGACTTCCTGGCCGGGCCGCAGGCGCTGTTCGAGAAGCTGCCCACGGCGCTGGGCGAGGTCCGGGCCCGCTGCGCGGAGTTCACCGACGGGCAGGTGGTGGACTCCCAAGAGCTGCCGCTGCCGGTCGGCGGGAAGTTGGAGATGCAGCGCATGCTGAAACCACCCAGCAGCCCAGTCACCATCGGGGCGACCCTGCTCGCACGTCTGGCGCATCAGCTGCGCCCGGTCGATGCCCGAGCCCATCACCGCCCGCAGCTGTCCCTGGCCCGCGCTGACGCCCGGTGGTTCGTGCTCTCCGGGATGGACGGGGTGACGGTCTCCACAGCGGACGGCCGCGGCGTCACCTACCGCAAGCGCGACCCTCGGGCATTCCGCTCGATGCTCACCCGCTCTGTGGCGCTACACCGGGATCTGGCTCGGGAATTCCCTCGGCTGCGCAAGCGCTATCGTGATGCTGTGCCGGAATTGACCGGATTAGCCGGCTGGAAGGGGGTGTTCGACGCGGATGCTGCCTTCCACTGATCACCAGGAGGTTGCGTTGCTCGCTGCCGTGCAGCGCAGCATCGCGGCACCCCGGGTGGTGGCTGCCGCCCGCGGGTTGTCTCATTTCGGCGAGCACGCCGTGGGCTGGCTGGCGCTGGGCGCGCTGGGCGCGCTGGTTGACCGGCGACGCCGCCGGGATTGGCTGATCTCGGCAGGCGCGGTGGCCGCAGCGCACGGGGCGTCGATCGCCGTCAAGCGGGTGGTGCGCCGGCACCGCCCGACCGACCGGACGGTTGCGGTGCTGGTGGGTACCCCGAGCCAGCTGTCCTTCCCGTCCTCGCACGCGGCCTCCACCACCGCAGCAGCGGTTCTCTACGGTGCCCTGCTGCGCCGCCCACTCACCGCGCTGCTGGTGCCCCCGATGCTGGTGAGCAGGCTGGTGCTGGGCGTGCACTACCCGACTGATGTCCTCGTGGGCTCCGCACTGGGCGCGACCATCGGTGCCGGGGTTCGTCGGCGACTGCGTTCGAGTTCTCGGGGTTCGCGGCGCCGGACCTCGGGGCCCAAGAGAGGATGGCGATGACTGCCACGACCCAGCAGGACAGCCTCGTCGGACGGACTAACCCGGTCACCGGGCTGGTCCGCACCATGCGGCCCCGGCAGTGGTTGAAGAACGTCCTGGTGCTGGCCGCGCCGTTCGCCGGTGGTTACCTCTTCCAGCTGCACGTGCTCACCGCAGTCGGGATCGCCTTTGTCGCGTTCTCGCTCGCCGCATCCGGTGTGTACCTGGTCAATGATGTCCAGGACGTCGAGGCTGATCGAGCACACCCGACCAAGCGCAACCGGCCGATCGCCGCCGGGGTGGTGGCACCGCAACTGGCGCTGACTGTCGCGGTGCTGCTATTCGTGGCGGCGATCGGGGTGTCCTTCCTGGCGTCGACCGATCTTGCCATCGTCACCGTGGTCTACATCGCGGTGCAGATCGCCTACTGTTTGTGGCTCAAGCATCAGCCAGTGGTGGACATCGCCATCGTCGCGTCGGGTTTCCTGTTGCGAGCCATCGCGGGTGGTGCCGCTGCGGCAATCGAGCTGTCCCAGTGGTTCCTGCTCGTGGCCGCGTTCGGGTCGCTGTTCATGGTGGCCGGCAAGCGCTACGCCGAGATCCGGCTCGCCGAGCGCACCGGCGCGAAGATCCGCAAGTCGTTGGAGCGCTACACGGCGTCCTACCTGCGCTTCGTGTGGACACTGTCGGCCACAGTGCTGATCATGACCTACGGTCTGTGGGCGTTCCAGCTCAGCCAGATCAACCACTCGCGCTGGCCGATCATCTCCCTGGTGCCCTTCGTGTTGGCAGTGCTGCGCTACGCGGTGGACGTCGACGGGGGCAACGGCGGCGAACCCGAGGAGATCGCTCTCAGCGACCGGGTACTCCAGGTGCTGGGTGGCCTGCTCGTGCTCACCCTCGTCGCGGCCGTCTACCTCTAAGACCGGGACCTGACTACTCGGAAGTTCCGGTCACGACGACCGCCACCTGCTCGTTGTTGCATGTATATGCGGCATACCGATACTCGATCCCAGTTCTCGCCACGAACTCCTGCCAGGCGCGGTGCTCGTGTTGTTCCCACCCGGGGTAGTTGAAGTACTCATCGAACACGATCACGCTTCCGGGTCGTAGCCGAGGACCGACGTGCTCAAGGACGGTGACCGTCGACGAGTACAGATCTGCATCCAGATGCAGGAACGCCACCGGGCCGGGGTGATTGGCGAGAAAATCAGCGATGGTGTCGTTGAACAGTCCAACGACGAGCTCCGCACCTGCAACATCGGGCAGCTGCGCGGTCGCGAATGTTCCTGCTGGGATATTCGACCGCCAGTCCTCGGGTAGACCCTGAAAGGAGTCGAATCCGAACACTTGATTGTGCTTTCG
>DASYIL010000141.1:0-11435 GCA_035997545.1 Pseudonocardiaceae bacterium | reverse complement strand
CGAGGAGGCACTCAAGATCAAGGAGGCAGGCGATGGTGAGGTCACCGTCGTCACCATGGGCCCTCAGCGTGCCACCGACGCTATCCGTAAGGCGCTGTCGATGGGTGCGGACAAGGCGGTGCACCTGTCTGACGAGGGGCTGCACGGGTCCTGTGCGGTGCAGACCGCCAGGGCGCTGGCCAAGGTCATCGGCACCCTCGGCAACGTCGACCTCGTCCTGGCCGGCAACGAAGCCACCGACGGCACTGTCGGTGCCATCCCAGCGATGGTCGCCGATGTGCTCGGCCTACCGGATCTGACCCACGCCCGCAAGGTCACCGTCGAGGGACGCACCGTGACCGTCGAACGGGAGACCGACGACGCCATCACGGTCCTGCAGGCCGGCCTGCCTGCGGTGGTCAGCGTGAACGAGAAGATCAACGAGCCGCGCTATCCGTCGTTCAAAGGCATCATGGCCGCGAAGAAGAAGCCGGTCAGCACGCTGTCGCTGGCCGATGCGGGCATCCAGCCCGGCGATGTCGGGCTGGCCAACGCCACGTCTCGGGTGACCGAGTCCACGCCACGCCCACCGCGCGAGTCTGGGCAGGTCGTCGCCGACGAAGGTGACGGGGCGGCGAAGCTCGCCGAATACCTCATCGGCCAAAAACTGATCTGACCTTCGAAGGGGAGAACTCCAGTCATGGCAGACGTCCTGGTCCTCGTCGAGCACTCCGCCGGTGAGGTCAAGAAGGTCACTAACGAGCTGCTTACGGTCGCCGCGAGGCTGGGCGAGCCGTGCGCTGTGGTGGTCGGCACGCCTGGCACCGCGAGCAAGCTCAAGGACCGGCTGGCGGCCTACGGCGCAGCCACGATCTACGTCGCGGAGTCCGACGAGGTGGACAATTACCTCACTGCTCCCGCCGTCGGCGTGCTGGCGGCGCTCGTGGAATCGGCCCAGCCGGCCGCCGTCCTCATCGCCTCCTCGCCGGACGGCAAGGAGATCGCGGGCAAACTTGCCATGCGCACCGGATCAGGCTTGCTCTCCGACATTGTCGAGCTGGCCGACGACGGCACCGCTACACACTCGGTGTTCGGCGGCTCCTACCTCGCCAAGTCCACGGCCACCACGCCGGTCGCGGTGATCACGGTTCGGGCCGGCGCGATCGAGCCGGTCGAGTCGCCGGGCGCGGCCGCCGAGCGGACCGTCGAGGTCTCCGCGGTGAGCGCGGTGGGGGCCGCAAAGATTATTGAGCGTCGACCCGTCGAGGCTGGCGATCGCCCGGAGCTCACCGAGGCCAGTGTGGTGGTCTCCGGTGGCCGCGGGATTGGCTCGGCGGATAACTTCGAGGTGGTCGAGAAGCTCGCCGACGCACTCGGTGCCGCGGTTGGGGCATCCCGGGCGGCGGTCGACTCCGGCTACTACCCGCATCAGTTCCAGGTCGGGCAGACCGGCAAGACCGTCGCTCCGCAGCTGTACGTCGCGCTCGGCATCTCCGGCGCCATCCAGCACCGAGCCGGCATGCAGACGTCCAAGACCATCGTCGCGGTCAACAAGGACCCGGAAGCCCCGATCTTCGAAATCGCCGACTTCGGCGTGGTGGGTGACCTGTTCACCATCGCCCCTCAACTGACCGAAGCAGTCACCAAGCGCAAGGGCTGAAGTTCGACGGTTATGCGATGTGCCTCGGCTCCCCGGTCTGCGGTCTTAGCCATGGCTCTGCTCCCCGTGCTCCGCCGCTTGCCCGGCGAGCACCGCGTCCAGGTCCAGCAACGCCTGGTCGGCCTCGGCGGCGGCGGTCTGATCGTCCGGCGCGCTCGCCAGTGCGAAGAACGAGTTCCACACCCGGCTCTCGGCGGCGTCCACACCACCGTCAGTCGCAGTCATCAGTGCGTCTCCTTACCTGTTCGTCACAACTGGGCTGGCTAGATGGCATTGGCGGCTTTGAACACATGGATGAACCCGCTCAGCCGGGCATTGCCCTGGAAGGCCACGTATTCCGGGATCACCGCGTGGGGTGCCCACTTGGCCTTGTAGGCGAGTTGGGTCTCGGCCGGATAGACCATACTCCCATTCGACCATAGCCAGTGCATGAACCAGGTGAATGCACTACTGTGACCAGGGAGTTCGAATTTCGGGTGCAGGCTGGTGAACGGCGTGAAACCGAAGTGCAGCCACCCCGCTGCCTCCGAATTGAACGTTTCGATCGCCGTACTGTTGATAGCCTCCATGATGCCGGGGAGATTTCCGGGGACACGTCGACTCAGGTCGTGCAGCCAACCGGACCGACTGCCGTATACAGGTGAGTACGATATGTAGCCGACCGGTTTGTTGTCCTGCAGGCCGAGGAAGAGCCTGCGGAATTCTTGCATCGGGCCGCCGTACTCGCCGACCAAGAATTCGAGGAGCTTTGCGTGCCAGAGTCGTGGTCATTCGACCAGGGTTGACCGGTTGCCTAGCGAGGAAACCCGGTCGATCCGGTCCCGGACGTCGTGGGCCTGGCGGTCACCAAGGTCTTCGATGATGATCAGGGCGTCTCGCCAGGCGTCGACCGCCTCGTCCACACGCCCGATCTGGGCGAGCAGGCGTCCCCGCTGGTCCAGCGTAGTGGCTTCGCCGCGCTCCGACCCGGACTGCCGCTTCAGTGCGAGGGCGTACTCGAGCAGTTCGAGCGCCTCATCGGTCCGCCCCGCACCGACTAGGGCCAACGCCAGGTTGTCCAGTACGAAGCCCTCCGCGCGTGGTTCCTGGAGCCCGCGAAATAAGTTCTGGGCCTCTTTGAGGAGTTCCACCGACCGCTCGACCTTCCCCAACTGGTGCGCGATCTCGCCGAGGCAGGCGGCGGCCAACCCTTTTCCGAACTCCTCACCAATCCGCTCGTATAGGTCATAGGCGTGCTGGTGGTACCGCCACGCGTTCGTCCAGTCGCCGCTGGCCTGATGAACGAAGCCCCGCGTGGTTATGGTCCAGGCATCGGTCCAGGGATCCACGTCGAGCCCTTGCCGTAGCAGGCGCACCTGGTCGAGGTGGGCCAGGGCCTCATCGAAACGGCGCAGGTCCATACAAGCGGCAGCCAGATCGTTGTGCACCCACGTCTCGGCCGCTCGGTCGTTCACCTCTCGAGCGGCTTCCAGGCCCAGGGTGAGAGCTTCAAACCAGGAGCCCCAGGGTTTGCGGAGATGAAAATAGGTCCACAGCACGACCGGGATCTGCCAGGCCGCCACGGGTTCGCCCTGTTCCAGCGCCTGGCGTGCGATGGATACCAGGTTGGCACACTCGGTGTCACACCACGTCAACGCTGCATTCCGGGTAGCGAAGAGCGATGGGGTTCCCGCGACACTGGACAGGCTGACCCGCTCCTGGGCCCGGGGCGGCCCGATTTGGCGGGCGGCTGAGTCAGCGGTTAGAAGATACCAGCCGATGAGACGGCGGACCGCACGGGCCCGCTCGGAGTCCGACTCCTCAATAGTAACCCGCTCTCGCGCGTAAACGTGAAGAAGATCATGCAGCCGGTACCGATTCCGGCCCGTCTCCTCGAGCAGGTTCATGCTGCTGAGGGCGACCAACACGGTCCGGGTTTCACTCGTGGTCGCATCAGTGAGCGCAGCCACGGCCGCGAGACTGAACTTCGGGGTCGGATGGAGTCCCAGATTCCGGAAGACCCGCGCGAGCTGAGGATCGAGCGCCTGGTAGGACCAGGAGAAGACGGCGCGTACCGCTGAAAGCTCGTCATCCTGGGTGGCTAGCAGGTCGAGCCGGTTCCGTTCCTCGGACAGGTTCTCGACCAGCTCTCCCACTTGCAGGTGCGGCCGTACCGCGATCCGCTCGGCCGCCACTCAAAGTGCCAACGGCTGATACGAACATTGGCGGGCCACCTCGTGCAGCGCGTCGGGTTCCCGGTCGGCCCGATCCTCGCCCATCGCGTGGCGCAGCAACTCGATCGAGTCCGCACAACTAAGTGGATCCAGACTCACCCGGACCCCGCCATCCCGCGCCGTCAACCCCGAGAGCCGGTTTCGGCTCGTCACCACCACCAAACACCTGGGCAGTCCCGGTAGGAGCGGACGGACCTGCTCCGAATTGGCCGCGTTGTCCAGCACCACCAGCACCCTGGACTTTACCAGCCGGGTCCTAAACAGTGCCGATCTGGCCTCAAGCTTCGGTGAATATAAGGTACGGGTTAATCCCCAGGGCGCGCAGGAAGTCGTCAAGTACGTCCGTGGGCTGGACTGGCTCTCCACTGGGGTCATAGCCACGTAGGTCGACGAAAAGATTCCCGTCCGGAAAACGCCTCCGCAGGCGATGCCCACAGTGCAGTGCGAACGCAGTCTTGCCGACTCCAGGTAGACCGCTCACCACAACGACACCCGCACCGTTGGAGACGTAGGTCTCCAACTGCCGCACCTGTTCGCCTCGGCCAGTGAAGTCGCGCCGGCCTGCCGGTAGCTGGGCCGGTCGGACGGAGCCCCCTCCATCCGACCGTCGCCGACCCTGCGGCACCAGCCTGACCAGGTTGCCGCCTGCACCCAGGACCTCATCGCACTGGGTGGCCAGATCGAGCGTCGGCGGCTTTTCCCCGTTCTCAACCTTGCTCAGATATCCCTTGCTGTAGAAGACCAGCTCGGCCAGTTTGCTGAGCGACAACCGCTGTTCTGTGCGCAACCTGCGCAACGTGATCTCAAAGGTAAGTGGGCCGGGTGCTGGACTGGGTAACCGCTGTTCGACCGTTGGCTCATCTTTCGGTAAAGATGTCCTGGAATCGGCCCCTGGCGAAGAGTCCATCAGTCCGCGCCCGCTACCCGGGGATTCACAGACATTCCATCGAGCGGTCACGTCGGTGTTCCTTCCGCAACCAGCTGGCCAGCTACACCCAGCGCCATGAGCACCCCGCAACTGCTGGTGACCACCTCTCAGTCCGCCGGCTCCCCTCACTACACGCTGCTGGTGGCCCAGCAGCAGGCCGAAGTACGCGCCGCCCAGCGGATCCGGCACCGCGTGTTCGCCGGCGAGATGGGTGCCGTGCTGCACTCGTCGCAGCCAGGCCTGGACGTCGACGAGTTCGACGCGCACTGCGACCACCTGGTGGTACGCGAGGACCGCACCGGCGAGATCGTCGGCACTTACCGGATGCTCCCGCCAGACGGTGCGCGGCATGCCGGCGGGCTGTATGGCGAGACCGAGTTCGCGATCCCCGGGCTGACGAGGCTACGCGAGGCCCTGGTGGAGACCGGCCGCTCGTGCGTGCACCCGGACCACCGCACCGGGGCCGTGGTGAGCCTGGTGTGGGCGGGGTCGCGCGCTACATGCTGCTCACCGGGTACCGGTGGCTGGTGGGCTGCGCCTCAGTGCCGCTGCGCACCCCCGGTTCCTCCGACGGCACACTCGCGGCTGGCGTCTGGGAGACAGTAAGAGCCCGGCACCTCGGCCCAAGCAGTACCGGGTGCAGCCGCACCGGCCGTGGGACGTCGAGACCGCGGCGAGACCCCAGCGGGCCACCCTGCCCCCGCTGCTGCGTGGCTGCTTGCGGCTGGGCGCCTGGGTGTGCGGGCCGCCCGCGCACGACCCGGACTTCGGGGTAGCCGACTTCCTGGTGCTGCTGTGCCTGGACCGGATGGATCCCCGCTACATACGTCACTTCCTGAGCGAGCAGGCATGAACCGCGCCCATCCGTGGATGCCGGTGTCGCCGTGCGGCGCCGGCTGTCTCCCCGCGGCCGGTGCGGTGCCGGTGGTGGGCCGGGCGCGCCGGCTGTGGCGGCTGCTGGCCGCCGCGGCCATTCTGCTGGCCGGGATGGCGCTGGCGGCCGCGCTCCCACGGCTCCGCCCTGCAAGCCGGGAGTGGGTGCTGCGGGCGTGGCTTCGGGTGCTGCTCAAGGCGTTGCGGATCCAACTGGTGATCACCGGCGGCGACCGGTTCGCGCCGCCTGGCGTCGGAGTTCTGGTGGTGAGCAACCACGTGTCGTGGCTGGACCTGGCCGCGCTCGGCCGGTACAGCCGCTGCGCATGGTGGCCAAGAGTGAGGTGCGGGCGTATCCGGTGATCGGCCTGCTGGCCCGGCGGGCCGGACCGGTCTTCGTGGACCGCGAGCGGCTGTCGACGTTGCCCCGGATGGTCGCTGCGGTGTCCGGTGCGCTGGCCGGTGGCGCGGCCATCGGAGCGTTCCCCAAGGGCACCACCTGGTGCGGACCGGCCAATGGACGGTTCCGGCCTGCGGTTTTCCAGGCTGCCGTGGATACCGCAACGCCGGTGCGGCCCGTTGCGTTGAGTTACCGCCTGGCCGGTGCCGGCACCACCACGGTGGCCTCCTTCGTGGGCTCTGCCGCCCTGTGGGAGTCCGCGGTGCTGGTTGCCGGAGCGCGCGGCCTGGTGGTGGAGGTACGCCTGCTGCCCCTGCTGCCGCCCCGACGGTCTCGACCGGCGCTCCCTGGCAGCCACCGCCCAGGCTGCTGTCACAGCCTCCGAGTCCTTACCGCGTTCTGGGGACAGATTGCACTAATTTACAGGCTGTTTAGCGCAGTCTGTTCCCCAGCACGTGGTCACCGCGGGCGCGGTTAGGCTGGTGTCCCGATGACCTATCTCGACCACGCCGCCACGACCCCGATGCTGCCTGAGGCGGTGGCAGCGATGAGCCAGGCGTTGTCCACCGTGGGCAACGCCTCGTCGTTGCACGGCTCAGGCCGCCGCGCTCGCCGCACCGTCGAGGAAAGCCGGGAGAGCATTGCTGAGGCGTTGGGTGCCCGCCCGTCTGAGGTGGTGTTCACCGGGGGCGGCACGGAGGGCGACAACCTCGCCGTCAAGGGGTTGTTTTGGCAGCGGCGGACTGCTGACCCGCGCCGTACCCGGGTGCTCGCCTCCGCCGTCGAACACCATGCCGTGCTCGACGGGGTGGCGTGGCTCGCAGATCACGAGCGTGCCGAAGTGGTGTGGCTGCCGGTGGATGCCGACGGCCGGGTGCACCCCGAGACGCTGCGCGCCGCACTGGCCCGCGACCCGGGCTCCGTCGCATTGGTGACGGTGATGTGGGCCAACAACGAAGTGGGCACCGTGGCGCCGATCCGCGAGCTGGCCGAGGTCGCCGCCGGATACGGAGTGCCGCTGCACACCGACGCCGTCCAGGCAGTGGGCCAGCTTCCGGTGCACTTCGGCCGGTCCGGGGCTGCGGCGCTGACCCTGACCGGGCATAAGATCGGCGGCCCTTACGGAGCAGGGGTACTGCTGTTGGGCCGGGAGGTGACGGCCACCCCGCTGCTGCACGGCGGCGGCCAGGAGCGTGACGTGCGCTCCGGCACGCTGGATGTCCCGGCCATCGTCGGGCTGGCTACCGCGATCGGGCATGCGGTCGCGGCCCAGCCGGGCAGCGCGATCCGGCTCGGACGGCTGCGTGACGAGCTGGTGGAGGGGGTCGTCGACAGGGTGCCCGATGCGGTGCTCAACGGGGACCCGGGCGACGGCGTGATCGATCGGGGTCCTTCGCGGCTGCCCGGCAATGCCCACCTCACCTTCCCGAACTGCGAGGGCGACTCGCTGCTGATGCTGCTCGACGCCCGGAGCATTGAGTGCTCGACGGGAGCCGCTTGCACCGCAGGCGTCGCGCAGCCCTCGCACGTGCTGCTGGCGATGGGCGCCACACCCGCCGCCGCGCGTGGCTCGCTGCGCTTCTCCTTCGGGCACACCTCCACGGCCGCGGACGTTGCGGACCTGCTCGACGCCATCGAGCCGGTGGTCACCAGGGCCCGCGGGGCTGGGATCCGGCGGGCTGCGGTGTCATGAGGGCCGTCGGCTGATGAGGGTGTCGTGTCGATGAGGGTTTTGGCCGCAATGAGCGGCGGAGTGGACTCAGCGGTGGCGGCCGCTCGCGCGGTGGACGCCGGGCATGAGGTCGTCGGCGTGCACCTGGCGCTATCGGCACAGCCGGGCACGTTGCGCACCGGCGCCCGCGGGTGCTGCACCAGAGAAGACGCCGCGGACGCCCGGCGGGTCGCCGACATCATCGACATCCCGTTCTACGTCTGGGATTTCGCGCAGCGGTTCACCGCCGACGTGGTGGACGATTTCGTCGCGGAGTACGCCGCAGGCCGCACCCCCAACCCGTGCCTGCGGTGCAACGAGCGGATCAAGTTCGCCGCGCTGCTGGACCGGGCGCTAGACCTCGGTTTCGACGCGGTCTGCACCGGTCACTACGCGCGCCTCTCAGACGGGGTGCTGCGCCGTGCGGTCGACGCCGGCAAGGACCAGTCCTATGTGCTCGCCGTGCTCACCGCCGACCAGCTGGCGCATGCGATGTTCCCGGTCGGCGACACCCCGAAGGCCGGCATCCGCGCTGAGGCCACCCGGCGCGGGCTGGCCGTCGCGGACAAGCCGGACAGCCACGACATCTGCTTCATCCCGTCCGGTGACACCCGGGCCTTCCTCGCTGACCGGCTGGGGTCCCGACCCGGGGAGCTGGTCGATGACGAGACCGGTGAGGTCCTCGGGCGCCATGACGGGGTGCACGCTTTCACGGTCGGCCAGCGCCGCGGGCTGGGTGTCGGTCGGCCGGCGCCCGACGGCCGTCCGCGGTTCGTGCTGGCGCTCGAGCCGGTGACCGGGACCGTCCGAGTCGGCTCAGCGCAGCGCCTTGAGGTCGAGGTGATCGAGGCGGATCGTCCGGTGTGGGCTTTGGGGCTTCCAGAGGGTCCGGTGGAGTGCGTCGCGCAGGTCCGGGCGCATGGTGGGTGCGCGGACGCCGTGGCCGACGCCGTCGGCGGTCCCGGGGGTGGCACCGTGCGCGTGCGGCTGCGTCAACCGCTACGCGGAGTGGCACCCGGCCAGGCCGTCGCGCTCTACCGCCCCGACGCCGCCGGCGACGTTGTCATCGGCAGCGCCACCATCACCGCTACCAGCTGAGCTACCACGGAGGGAGGGGATCGCCGGAACGCGGCCACCTGCTCCCACGTCCGCCAACGGCACCGCACTCCCAGCGGCGCGAGCAGACTCAGCTCGTGCCGCCAGCAGCTCCAGGTGCTGCCCGTCGAGCTCGGCGAACTCACTGTGTCGGACATAAATCCTCCTGGGGAGGTGGTCCAGATGGTCCCGGATGGAAACGCCTAATCGTTTGCATTGCTGATTCGCCATCACATACCGTGCCTGATAGAAATGTCCTGTGGCAATCGGTCGTCGCACGTAATTCTTCCCGGTGGGCGACCTGGTCGTGGAGCTGCTTTTCGAATACGTAGTGGGGCAGCGACATGCTACGGAGATTCATACTCCGGTACCTGATAGAAAGACCCGGTGACTGACCGACCTCCCTGGACCCCCGGCGCCGCCACCGGGATCGGCTCGATGCCCGGCACCGACGCCCTTGAGGCTGCCCGCACCGTGATCGGCGAGCTGCCCGACCTACCCCACCTGCCAGAGCTACCCGAAAGGGGCGCCGGGGCAGACATGATCGGCCGCACCGCGGCGTTGCTCGTCGACCTCGCTGTCGAGCTGGTGCCCTCCGGATACCGGGTCACCGCGCGTCCCGGTAGTGACCACCGCCGTGGCGTCGACCTGCTGCGCACAGACCTGGACGCGTTCGAGGCGGCGGTGGACTCCGCTGGGGCCCGGCCGGAAGTGGTCAAGGTGCAGGCCGCCGGGCCGTGGACACTGGCCGCCGAGGTGGAGCTGCGCAGCGGGCACAAGGTACTCACCGACCCCGGCGCGCTACGTGAGTTCGCCGCGTCGCTGGCCGAGGGGCTGCGGATCCACGCGGCGGAGGTCTCTCGCCGGCTGGGGGCGAAGGTTGTTGTGCAACTGGACGAACCGGGTCTGCCTGCGGTGCTCGCCGGCAGTGTGCCCACTCCGTCCGGGTACGGCACTGTGCCCGCGGTACCCGAGAGCGCGGTGGTCGAGCTGCTGCGTAGCGTGTTCGACGCTGTGCCGGTGCCGCGGATCGTGCACAGTTGCGCACCGCGGCCGCCGTTGGCGTTGTTGCGCGACGCCGGGGCTGACGCGCTGGCCGTCGACGTCGAGCTGCTTGCCGGCGCGCCCCGGGCCACTGTCGACGCCCTCGGTGAGGCATGGGACTCCGGGGCGTTGGTGCTGCTCGGGTTGGTCCCTGCGCTGGAGCCGGCGGTGCCGCCCACTCTCGCCAGTCTGGCCCGGCCCGCGCTGGACTTGGTGGATCGGCTCGGTTTCAGCCGCGCGTTGCTCGCCGGGAGCTGCGTGCCCACCCCGTCCTGCGGGCTGGCTGGCGCGACCCCGGACTGGGCTCGGCAGGCCCTGACCCTGGCCCGGGAGCTGGGACAGGCGTTCGTTGACCCGCCGGACTCCTGGGCGCGGTGACAACGAAATTCGGTGGCGCGTGGTGCTCCGCCGTGGCGGAATTGCGGCGTGACCACCGTCAGCTGTCGCGGGCGATGCCACGTCGCCCTGGTACGCCGACCAGTGCGACACGATCGTCGCGCCGGAGCACCGCGGCCACCGGCTGGGCACCCTGATCAAGTGGCCAACTTCGACTACGCCCGAGCGCAGCGTCCCGAGCTGCGCGTCATCGACACGGGCAACGCTGATTCCAACCCATACATGGTCGCGATCAACGAGGCGATGGGGTTCCGGCCTTACCGCCGGTCAGTCGAGTGGCAGCTCGACCTGTAGGTCACTGCAGCCGATCTGATGAACGTTGCGTACTGGCGGCGGCACCGAAAGGTGCTAATGTGGCGCGCGGTTGTGGTCGTGTAGTTCCCCGATCGTTGTGAAGCGTCCGTGGAATGTCTGACTACGGGTTCGCGCTCCCGTCGGGGTCTCCCATCGGGGGCGCGGGGTCCGCGCAACCGTGGGCTGGCACGGTGCTGGCCCAGGCATCAGATTCCACAGGGAGAGCACATGGCACAGGGCGTCGTGAAGTGGTTCAACGCGGAGAAGGGCTTCGGCTTCATCTCCGTCGACGGGGGTGGCCCCGACGTGTTCGTCCACTTCTCCGCCATCCAGGGTGACGGCTACCGCAGCCTGGAAGAGAACCAGCGCGTGGAGTTCACGTCAAGCCAGGGCCCCAAGGGCCCGCAGGCCGAATCGGTCCAACCCCTCCGCTGAGCATTCCTCGCGGCCCCGCACCGATGGTTGGTGCGGGGCCGCGCCGCGTCTTGCTGTCGGTGGCCGCAGCTAGTCTCGCGGCGTGACCACGAAGACCTGCTTGCAGGGTCGAGCATCATGTCCGAAGACCTGCTCGCAGGGTCGAGCATCATGACGGCCCCGGTGGCCGAGCCGCCTGCCGAGGTTCGAGCCGAGTACGGCGAGCTCGCCGAGACCGTGCGCGGGCACCAGTTCCGCTACTACGTGCTGGACGCCCCTACCGTCTCCGACGGTGAGTTCGATCTGCTCCTGCGCCGGCTGCAGGAGCTGGAGGAGCGTTGGCCAGCGCTGGTCACACCAGACTCACCGACGCAGCTGGTCGGCGGTGGCTTCAGCACCGAATTCGCCGCCCACGACCACCTCGAGCG